>CAYTBM010000224.1:0-5370 GCA_964436025.1 uncultured Anaerolineaceae bacterium | reverse complement strand
CGAAGATTGATTGTCGGGGGCGGAGGGCGGTGTGTCACTTGGGCGGGGCTCTAGCAGTGTCCAAGTCCCTCCCAAGGTTTGAACGCCACGCAGCCGCCGAACGCTCCTTCGTCGCACGCTCGGGCCGCCCCTCCTTCAAGGGCCGGGCGAAACGCAGCGCGCAGGTCAATGGAACCGCGACCGGTAGGGAGCGGATCGTGGCATGGCGGCGCAGCCGGGGGATCCCTTGCCCCACGTTCACCCCGCGAGACCAACCGTGGCCCGACTCTAAAGGAGGGTGCGCCCGTCACCAACACGCTGGCTAAGCAGCATCCGCGCCCGCCGCCGCACCGCACGCTCGCTGCACTCGCGTGCTCCGGCTAACCCTCCTTCGCAGTCAAGCCACGGAAATGCGCACGCCACCAGTCGATGGAACCTACGCCTACCTGGTGCCATCCGGCTCTTCCTCCTCTCTACCGCACGGGCACAAGCTCCCTCCATGGCCAGCGCACCCTGCCTTCCCCACCACCACCTCCTCGCAGCACCAGCCCGCCATCGGTACCCCGAGCGTCAGCGAAACTACCCTCTCCGGCGCGGACGGCCGCCAGGAGCAAGTACCCCAACAGGTCACCGAACAGGTGGCAACAGGCAGCAACAGCTACGCGGAAGAGGTAGTCCAACAGGTGCCAACAGGTACGGCAAGAGGTGAGCAACAGGTACAGGTCGCGAATCTGAGCGCACCTGTTGCTACCTGTTCAAGTGGTCAAAAGAAGAGTGAGCGCGAAAACATAGAACAGGTAATGCGACTCGTGTGGGCGAACATCTGGGCCCGGTCCCGGTTCCTGGCCGGGCTATTGCTCCGCGATGTGCGAGAGGCAGGCCACCGCCGACTCCACCTCGAGCGCGGAGATGCGCTGTTCTTTCACCCACTCCCGGAACGTCGCTTCGTCCCAGCTGCCGGACGTCCGGTAATCGTCCAGCGACGGGTAATTCTTCGTCGCCAGGCGGAGGTCCATGAGCGAACGGTTGCGGGCAACGGCTTCGGCGGCTTCGCCGCTCGCGAACGCCGCGTCGATGCGCGTGTTCTTGCGGCCGAGGACCGCCGTGATGCGCGCCGGCTCCGAGAAGTACTCGTCGAGGGGCGCCGCCGCCACGAGTTTGGCCGCGGACAGCGCGCCCACGCCCGGGATGCCCGGGAGGTTGTCGCTGGCGTCGCCGCTGGCTGCGCGGTAGTCGAGATACCGTTCGCGCGGGAATGGGGTCGCCGAACCGTCTGCGGACTTCGGAGCGGTGGCTTCGGCGAAGTTCTCCGGCGTGATGACCAGACGCTTCACGGGCGAATAGATCGAGACCCGTTCGTCCACGAGCTGGAGGAAGTCCCGGTCGGTGGAACAAATCCGCGCGATGTCGTGATGAGTGAGCACCTCGGTCGCGATCAGGTCGTCCGCTTCGGTGTTCGTCCCACGCAGGATGCTGACCGGGAGGCAGGACATAGCCATCTCGGAGAACTGGCGGATGCCCTCCAGGACGTACTTTTCGAATTCCATGAAGTTGGGGTCGGATTCGCGCCCGGTTTGGTACGCCGGGAACACGCCCCGGCGGCGCAACGGGCGGCCTTCGTCGAATGCGATCACGAGCCGTTTCGTACGCACGGTTTCATCGTCGAAGAGCCCGGGTTGCCCGTCGCGGCGCGGGGAAATCTCGGGCGGCCCACCCGCGCGGACCGCGAAACCGATGGCACTCTGCGTGAGCCCAAGGAGTGCCGCCCGAACGTATTTCTCCGGAGTATCCGCGCCCATCGGCCGGCGCAGGGCATGGAACCCCGCCCAGGCCACATTGTTGCCATCAACCACGAGCATCACGCCCTCAGTATCCGGCTAGGGCAACCGAAAGGTCGATTCGGGGGGAGGGATGGGCTCGACGAAAACCCAGCGATCACGGTCTGAGTAGTGCAGGACGGCGCCCTGGACCACGGCCAGGCGGAGGCGGTTCGCGTACGCCTCCATGAACACGCCGTACGGGTTGAGCCGGACCGCACGATCTATAAGGGGCGTGATTTGGACCGCGTCGCGCTTGAGGCCAAGGCGCGCCGTTGCCTGCCCCACGGCATCGCCCGAGGTCAGGCCGAAGTCTTCGTCGAGAGCCAGGAAGGCATTGTCCGCTTCATTGAGGCGCGCGGGCGGCCCGTAAACCCCCGCCGCGAGGAGCGCACGAGCGTGCTCGGTGGCGTAGCGGCGTTCGAGCGGCATCGCCGTCGTGGCTCGTGCGTAGTTGTCTGCCGCGGCATCGAAACGCTTGGCGGCATAGTCCGTCCAGGCCTGGTCCGCCCGGTAGTCCGCGAGGGGGAGGCGGACGGCCAAGAACAGCGCGGCGAGCAGCGCCGGCGTGACGGCGACGAACCGCAACGCCGGCGAGACAGCCGTCCGGCGTCGCTGGGGGCTGACCTGTCCCTCTGCCGCGAGCATCCCGAGCGCCGCAAAAAATGCCGCTTGCGGCGCCAGCGAGACCGGGTTCAACAGCGTCACAGCGCCGTAGGCCGCCAGAGCGGACCAGGTCCAGGGGGCCGTCGACACCGCCTGCGTCCTTCGGTTCGCGGTGGCGCGGACGCTGTTGGCGGACGAAAGGACGACGAGTGCGAGGAGCGCCGCCAATGCCGGGACCCCGTAGTTGGCGGCGGTGTCCAGCACGAGGTTATGGCTGCTCTGGGCGACCAGGTCATAGCTTTCGAAAGCGCCGCCAAGGTCTTCCGGGCGGTGGACGGGAAACGAGAGGAAGAGACCGTCGGGGCCGGCGCCGTGCAGCGGTTCCGCCTGGATCACCTTGAGCGTGCCCTTCCAGAGCGCGAACCGGGTCGAGCCCCCGGCGTCGGCGCCTATCACGCCACCGTGCACCCGTTCGGCGGTGTCTGGCAGGCTCCCGGCCGCAAGGCTCAGCACCGCTCCAGCAGCGAACCCAGCGAGCACCGCTGCGCCCGGATGCACCAGGGCCTTCCACGGGTTCCGCGCAACAATCCAGCTCAGCGGCACCAGGAGGACGTAAAGCGCCAGCGCTCCAAGGCCGGAGCGGCTCTCGCTCTGGAGGACGACGAACGAGACCGCCGCCGCAACTGCCCCGGCCAGCGCGAGCGCTCGGCGACCGCGGAATGCCAGCACGGCCGGCAGGGTCAACAGCGCGATCACCGCGAAGGCCGCGAGCTCGTTTGCGTTGCCGATAGTGCCAATCGCCCGCTTCGACGTATCGGTCCACCAGTCCACGGGGTCAAGGCCGAGAGCCTGGACAACGGTATACACCAGGACTGCCGCGCCGCCTGCCAGCAGGAAACGCCCGAAAAACCGTTCGCTGCGGGCCTGGATGTAGGCACCCCCGAGGAACAGGACAACGTACGAAAGTTGCGTGACGAACCCCTGCCGGTACTGGTACACGCCGAGAGCGCTGCCCCGCGGGTCAAGGGCGAGAAGCTCGGCGAGGACAAGGAGGCCGAGCCATGCGCCAAGAGCGATGCGCACCGGCCTCGGCGCGGGCAGCGGAAAGCCGATGAGCGCAAGGCCCGCCAGAATCAGACCGGCCGCAACGACGAGGCCGCTCTGCTTGACCAGCGTGAAGTCGTCATAGAGCTGCGGGACGAAGGCGGCCGGCACGACGGCCAGGGCGACGAAGAGCCCGGCGAGGATCAGCTGGTCGGCACGTTTGGGGAGCGTTGTCGCGGCGCCAGGGCCGACGGTTGCCACGTCCGCGAATGGTACGAGCGGCCGGCCTCAGGCGCACCGCGGAGGTTCATGCCCCTTTCGGGCGCGCCCAGGCGATGCGGGAGTCGATCACGCGCTCCATGGTGTGTTCGACGGGCAGGAAACCGTGGCCGAGCCAGAATGGCGCGCCCGACGGGTTCCCTGAAGCGAAATGCAGCGTGCAGGTGGAGTGGCCCGCGCGCCTCGCCCACTCCATCGAATGGGCGAGGAGTGCCGCCCCTACGCCTCCGCTGCGGGCCTCGTCGCTAACTACGCCTTCGAACAGGTACACGTCGTTGGTGTGGTCCACGATCGGCGGCGTGAACCCCGGGCGCAGGAAGCTTTGCATGCCGACTGCGCGGCCTTCGTCGTACGCGACGAAGTACGGCACGTCGGCGTTGCGAAGCGCGGCAGCATTGAACTCGCGCGCAGCGGCAGCAGGGGCTTCGAGGACGGGCCAGAACATGGGGGATTGCCAGTGCCAGGCATTGAGATTGTCAGCCAGCGCAAGGACATCTTCGAGGTCTTCTGGCGACGCCCGCTCGATGGTCAGCTGGCGGGGACGGAAGATGGGCACTTCCGGGGCGGTCGGCCTCGTCGCGGCGGACATGTAACGGCCGAAGCCGAGCGTGACCCACGCTTCCTGCAGGTCCGCATCACCAGGGACCACCGCAACGCGGTGCGTGAAGAAACCGGCCTCGACCCAGGCACGCGCGAGCACGGCGTACATGGCGCGATAGAGCGGCAGCGCGTCTTCGCCGTCGGCGGTCGCGTGTCCTTCGAGGCCTACCTGCACAGAATGGGGCGGGATGAACTGCGAGGCGAAGTCCGCCGGGCTGAGGAGCATGCGCTCGCCGCCGAGGAAGGCGATGGGAGTCTCGCCCCGGACGGCGACGACGGTGTCGGCGCGCCTGTTCTGCAGCAGGCCTTCGACCATTCCGCGCCATGCGGAGGGCTCGGCCAGGTCCGTCCTGAGCTGGGGCAGGCGCGCGAGGTCACGGCGGTGGCGCTGGGCCAGGAGCCCGGCGAGCGCGAGCGCGTCAGAAGGGTCGGCCGGGCGGGTCTCGAAGGTGTTCATGGGGCGCCTTTCGCTCAGCGGTGACGGAAAGGGTAAGGGGTGAGGGCGGGTTTTCCCTGTTTCGCGCTTGTTTCGGGTATGTTACATTTAGATTAAATCAGCTCGGAGAAGAAGCATGAGCACGGAGACAGCTGTGGACCACGAGGCCGCCGTCAAGAAGGCGAGCGCCCACCTCTACGAAGCGATGACCCATCACTACGGGCCGCTGGACCTGGCCGCGCACCAGCCGCTGGTGAAGGCGATTTCCGAATATGGCCAGCGCAGCCGCGAGCACAACGACGACGGCGTGAAACTGGCGAGCGCGCATGTGTATGAAGCGCTGACGCACCACTTCGGCCCGCGCGACCTCGCGGCGAACGACCCGGTGGTGAAGGCGCTCGCGGAATATGGCCAGGCCTGCCGGGACGCAGGCCCAAAGGCGTAGCCGGCGCTCCAAGCGAAGCGAATAACGAGGCGGCCGGTTTCGGCCGCCTCGTTTGATGACCTCACCCGGGGCGCGGAGAGCCATCGCCGGGAATTGATCTGTTCACAGGTTGGAGCAGGTCGGCGCAGACTCGGTGGGCGTGCCGGCAACAGGTTGGTCGGACA
>CAYTBM010000223.1:0-5424 GCA_964436025.1 uncultured Anaerolineaceae bacterium | reverse complement strand
CCGCGTTCGAAGCTCGTCGAAGTTATGGAAACTGTCTCGGAAGTCTCGGAACGGTATGGCATCCCCATTGCCAACGTCTTCCACGCCGGCGATGGCAACCTCCACCCGCTGGTCCTTTTCGACGAGCGCACGCCCGGTGCCACCGAACGCGTCCTCGAAGCCGGCAGCGAGATCATGAAGGCCTGCGTCGACGCCGGTGGCGCTTTGAGCGGTGAGCACGGCATCGGCGCCGAGAAGCGGATGTTCATGCCATGGCTCTACAACGAGACCGATGTCGAAAACATGGAGCGCCTGCGAACCGTGTTCGGGAACACCGGCGCGTTCAATCCGTGCAAGCTACTGCCCACGGGCACCGGCTGCGGCGAAATGGCCCACCAGGCGGCGGCGGTGAAGGCAGCGGGGCCGGATGCCTATGTCTGAAGCCCAAGCTCCAACCTATAGCATCGCCGGGCGCGAGCCCGAACAGGTCATCCGGCCAAGGTCGCTCGATGAACTTCGGGAGTTCGTTCGCCAGCGCGATGGCTTGACGCTCATCCCGGTTGGCGGCGGGACGCAACTAGGCCTTGGCGCGGCCCCCAAGCCCCGATTCGCGGTGGTCGAACTGTCCGCCGCGCTCCTGGGCGTGTTCGAACATGCGCCAGAAGACCTCACGGCCGTCATCCCGGCTGGCATGACCCTCGGCGCCGTCAATGACGCCCTTCGTGCGAGTGGGCAGCACCTCCCGCTGGATCCGCCGCTCGGGCCTTCCGCCACGCTCGGCGGCGCGCTGGCCGTGGGCGCCGGCGGGCCGCTGCGAAGCCGCTACGGGCTGCCGCGAGACCTTGTGCTGGGCATGACGGTGCTTCGCGCCGACGGCGAACTCGTGCACGCCGGCGGGCGCGTCGTGAAGAACGTCACCGGCTACGACCTGATGCGCGCCTGGACGGGATCGCTGGGCACGTTGGGCATCATCACCTCCGTCTCCGTCCGAGTCCTGCCGCTGCCCGAAGCGGCGGACCTGGAGTGCCAGGTACCGAACATGGAAGCCGGCCTCGCGCTTGCCGATCGTTTCGTCGCGGCGGACATCCGTCCCGAGTACCTGGACGTGCTGGAAACCGATGGAGACTGCCGCCTCTGCCTCCGCGTCCCGGTGAACTCCCTCGAAGCGGCGCGAACCGTCCTGGCCGGGCGCAGCCTGGCTCCAGCCCGGCCGGGAGCCTACGAACTCCTCCGAGACACGGGCTTAGGAGTCGAGGATGGGCTGGCACTGCGGGTGGCCGTGCTGCCATCGGCGATGGCAGCCTGCATCGCTTCGCTGGATGCGCTGGGACCGGCGGCACTGATCGCACGGCCGGCCGGTGCATTCGTCCGGGCCAGCTGGAATTCCGGCGCCGTCCCGAGCGCCCGCGAACTCGCCGGGCTACTGGCCAACCTGCGCCGGGAAGTCGCCCCATACGGCGGGTCGGCGGTCGTCGAACGCATGCCGGACGGGTACCGTGAGGTCATCGACCCGTGGGGAGAACCGCCGGCGTCGTTCGAACTGATGCGGCGGATGAAGCAGGCGTACGACCCGGACGGACGGCTGAATCGCGGGAGGTTTGTCGGTGGCATCTAGCAGGCCGCTCTGGCCACTGCTTTCCGAAGCTCCGACGGGTGAGGACCTCGGCCGCTGCGTGCACTGCGGCCTCTGTGTGAACGCCTGCCCGACGTACCTGGTGACCGGCCTCGAGGTCGAGTCGCCGCGCGGGCGCATTCACATGGCAAAGCTCATCGACGAAGGCCGCAGCGAACTCACGCCCGCGATCCAGAAGCACTGGGAACTCTGCCTGCAGTGCCGAGCCTGCGAAGCCGTCTGCCCGAGCGGCGTGCCCTACGGCCGCATCCAGGAACACGCGCGCGCCCAGCTGGACCATGCTGCGCCGACAGAGCGCGGCCAGCGGAGACTGCGAAAGTTCGTCCTGCGAAACGTGGTGGCAAGGCCCCGGGTGCTTGCGACCGCTGTCGTACCAGCCCGCTGGTACGCGAACTCGCTCCTGCGCCGCATGGTGCGACGGAGCGGGCTCCTGCGCGGAAGGCTCAAGGCCGTGGAAGCGCAGCTGCCGCGGAAGGTGGGCAAGCCGTTCCGCGCGCTTGCGCGGACAACCGGCAGCGCTCCCGCGCACGGCGTGCTGTTCACCGGCTGCATCATGGGCGAGCTCTTCGGGAACGTGCACCGGGCGACCGAGCGGGTGTATGAGCGCGCCGGCATGCGGCTGGAGGCCACGCCCGGCCAGGGTTGTTGCGGCGCGTTGCACGCCCATGACGGTGACCTGAAGTTCGCACGAAAGCTGGCGCGGAAGAACATCGCGGCCCTTGAAGCAACCATCGGCCCCATCGTGGTCAACTCCGCCGGGTGCGGGGCCGCGATGAAGGAGTACGGGGACCTGCTCGGCAAAGACGCGCGCTGGGCGGCCCGAGCAGCCGCGTTCTCGGCGCGCGTGAAGGACGCCTCGGAGCTGCTGGAAGACCTGCCTGCGGGCCGCTTCGCGGGCGCTGTGGCCTACCAGGACGCCTGCCACCTTGCGCACGCCCAGGGCATACGCGAACAGCCCCGGCGTCTACTGGCGAACCTCGACGGGTGCGCGATGATCGCGACCACCGGCGCCGACGTGTGCTGCGGCGCGGCAGGCATCTACTCGCTGGTGCAGCCGGAGATGTCGGCCCAGTTGCGGCGGCGAAAGGCGGAGCAGTTCGCGGTGGTAAAGCCGGACATCGTGGTCACGGCCAACCCCGGTTGCCAGATGCAGTATGAAGCGGCCGTCCGCGAAGCGGGCATCGATGCGCGCGTCATGCATCTCATGGAAGTGCTGGACGAGGCAACACGGCCAAACGCCTGATCAGCGGTTAGCGCGAAGGTAGTCCAGGTGCTGGTTCCAGAACGGTGAAGGGTCCGGCGCGCTGATGGAGCGCTTGCGGAACACCTCGTTGTAGGGCTGGGCCCAGTGGAGGAAGCCCCCGAAGCCGGCCTTCGCGATGGCCGCGCCATCCATCGGGTCTCCGAATCCGGCGCCGCCCACGGAGCGCTGGCCGGGCGATCCAGGGGCGTAGGTCGCACTTGCGAACCTCCGCGCGTCCGGGGACGAGATTGGGGCGCCCCAACCGAACCAGAACGCCGGCCGGCCCTTGCCGTAGTACCCTTCGACCACCCGGTTGCTGATTGTCGTGTACGTCTCGACCGCCGGGCGGAACTGGGCCCCGAGGACGCTGTTGAGCTTCTCCACAACCATCGAGCTGGCGCTATAGAGCGGGTCGAAGATGCTCGGGAAGTCGATGGTCACCGTCCCCAGTCCCGGCCCGCCGGCGGCCTGCCACCGTGCGACGGCGTCCTTCGCCGCGGTCTCGTCCCAGGGGCCGTATCCAGGCAGGCCAACCAGTTCCTTCTCGCTGACCGATGCGTTCACGAGCATCCCCGGGATGGGGCCCGCCGGGATCGCCCGCCCGCCGAGCAGATCTGTCAGCATTGGGTGTCGGTTCAGAGCCACGCTGAGCGCGGTAACGAGTTCCGGGTGGTTCCACGGCGGCGCACCAATGAAGAACGAACTCATGATCAGTTCGCGTTGCACGCGGAACGGTGCGACCGCGCTGCCGGATGAGGTCACCCGCAGCTTCTGCGCGTCCCGCCGGTCGAACACCATTGCCTCGTCGAGTGAGCCATCCGCGAACCTTTGCGCTGCGTCGGCGGGCTCGACGACGTGTAGTTCGTCCAGCAGAGGCTTGCGGTGGCCGTCGCGCCAGGCGGTGAACTTCATGCCGTCGTCCGCCCAGTCGAACAGCCACGGCCCGCTGCCGATCACGTGGTCCGAATCGAGCTTCGACCAGTCGCCCGCGAACGCCGCCACGGCCTCAGGCGCCTGGATCAGCGCGAACTCGGATGCCAGGATGTCGAGGATGAACTCATCCGTGGCGTTCAGGCGGATCCGCACCTGCCCGGCCGACGGAGCATCGACCGAGGCGATGGAACCGTAGGCGTGGTAGCCCTGCGCGAGCGGCGCCTTGCTGCCAATGCCAATTTCCAGGCTGCGCTTGAGATGGACCACGACATCGTCTGCGGTGACAACACGACCGTTCAATGGCGGCCTCGGATGCCAGCGTGCCGCAGGATCGAGGTGGAGGATGAGCGTGAGCGGGTCCGGCGTCTCCCAGCGCTGGGCAAGGTCACCGGTAAGCTTGCCGGCCGCCCACTGCACAAGCCGCGAGTGGGTGCGCCCAAGCACTTCCACGACACCGGACTCGCCGGTGAGCTGCGCGTCAAAGGTATCGAAGTTGAAGCTGCCCGGCGCAGTAATGGTCTGCGACCCGCCGGGCTTCGGCGACGTTGGCGTGGGGATTGCCGTTGGAACGGGGGTCGGCGCGAACTCTGCTAGCGCTGGGGTTTCGGCGCCATCGTCCCGACGGAGGAGGATGCCCGCGGCTCCTGCACCTGCCGCGGCAGCGGCTACGGCGCTGCCACCGAGAAACGCCCGGCGGGAGAGCCGCTTGCTCACCGCGGCGACACCGGCTGGTGTGCGTGTGCTTCTTCGAGCAGCGATGCATCCGGGCTGAGGCAGCACTCCATGGCCGCGTGAAGTGCCGGTGTCTCCGGCTGCAGCGTTACGTGGCCGATGCCGAACCGCTCGCGAAACAGTGATGCCAGGTCCGTCAGGATGTGCTCCGTGCAGTTCACGTCCTTGAGTTCGACGTGTGCGCTGAGGGCGGGGAACGACGGTGCGATCGACCAGACGTGGACGTCATGCAGCGCAACCACGCCTTCGACGTCGCGGGCCGCCGCCTCGATCGCCGCCGGTTCCACGCCCTTTGGCGCACTCTCCAGCAGGATGTCGCCCGCGATCTTCAACAGGCTGACCGCGCGAGGCACCACCAGCGCTGCGATAAGAAGGCCCGCGACCGCATCGATCCCTTCCCAGCCCCCGAGCGCGATCACGCCGGCCGAGACGATGACGGCCACCGACCCGGCCGCGTCGACGGTGGCCTCCAGGGTGGCCGCGCGGACGTTGAGGTTGGACCCACCGTGGCTGTGCAGGATGCGAACGACCGCCAGGTTCACGGCAAGGCCCGCAGCGCCGACTACAAGCACTGGCGTCGTATCGACCGGCGGGGTGTTACGCAAGTGGTCAATCGATTCGAAGGCGATGTAGCCCGCGATGAACATCAGCAGGACCACGTGCAGCGGCACCACCAGCACTTCAAACCGCGCGAAGCCGTACGTGTGGCGGCCCGTGGCCGGACGCCGGGCCAGCGTCGCCGCGCCCAGGGCGAGGACGAGCCCGCCAGAGTCCGCCAGCATGTGGCCCGCGTCCGAAACGAGCGCGAGGGAGTTCGTCAGGAACCCCGCCACTGCCTCCACCACAACAAAGGCGGCCGTGACGAGGAGGCCGGCAAGGAGCGCGCGGCGTGCCTGCTCGGGGT
>CAYTBM010000222.1:0-5514 GCA_964436025.1 uncultured Anaerolineaceae bacterium | reverse complement strand
AATTCGACTGGCGCGGAAGCGGGAAGTCGACCTCGCCAACAAGGCCGATCACATTCGAACACCTTGTGCACGACGTCGAGGCGGTCGCTGCGGTAATCCAGGAGCCCTTCGACGTGATTGCGGTAAACGACGGCTGCAAAGCAGCGCTCGTCCTCGCCTCTCGCCGGCCCGAACTCGTCCGTCGCCTTCTGCTGACCGCGCCGGTGGGTGCGAAGGCTCCTCTCAGCGAGTCGTACCAGCGCAGTATTCCTGCCTGGGGCGTAGACATGGTCTACAACCTCGCTAGCTTCCTCAAGTGGGTTCATCCAGGAACTGACGAAGAAGAGACATTCCAGATCGCGAAAGCAGCAGTCGAAGCGAAGCCGCCGGAAGTTGCGGTCGAACTGGCTACCGCCTTCCTCGAAGTCGACCTCCTTGCCTTCGCGTCGGACGTAGCCGCGCCAGCCTTCGTCCTCTACACCGGAGCAGACGGAGGAGACGCCCTCGACCTCGCAGCCGCGATGCCCAACGCCCGCGCCGTCAACTGGACCACCATCGGCGACGGCACGATAAACGGCGTCGCATGGCGACAGGCCTGGGACGAGGCGTTCCCACCGCCGCCGTCAACCAGGCCCGCTGCTGCGGCGCCGTCGCTCAACGGGTCACTGGCCGCGAACGGCGCCGCTCGGCTTTCCGCGCGCGAACTCGAGGCCTTGCGGCTGTTGGTAGCGGGCAATTCCAATAAGGCCATTGCGGACGCCCTGACCGTGAGCCTGCCGACCGTGGCCACGCACGTCCGCCACATCCTCGAGAAGACCACCAGCGCGATCCGCACCGAAGCCGCGACCTGGGCGCTCAAGAACGGGCTCCTCTAAGCCCTGACGTCAAACCGCCGCTCCGTCGACAGGCGTGGCAGCGGCGGCGTCCACTGGCGTCTCCCAGTAGAGCGTCTCTGCGCGGCCCTTCAGCACCTTCAGCCAGCGGCGGACCATGATGAATGCCGCCAGGTCGATACCGAACAGCATCACCCGGTGGGTCAAGCCTCGCCCGCCGCCACTGCTCATGTTGCGGGTGACGAGCCGCGTTTGGCCGTCGCCAGTGGGGTAAAGCGCCGTCGACCAGGTCCATCGAAACTTGTCCTCCTCGCCGGCGAGCAGGAGGTACTCATCCTTCTTCAGGTCCTTCACCGGGAAGGGCTTGCCTCGGCCGACCGGGATTTCGCCGCCGGGCTGGAGGTCCTGGAACTGCGGCAGAATGACCTTCGAACTCGACGCATCGAGGAAGCCGAACAGCCGATCCAGGAAGTCGTAGCTGTACAGGCCGCCGCGCTGATAGCCCATCTGGACCAGCCAGGGATAGACGGCCTCGGGCGGGGCATCGACGGTGATGGCCCGCGTCGTCACGTAGTCCGGCGCGAGGACGAAGTCATCTCCGGGCATCACTCGGAGCTGTTCGTCGACGGTGGCGCCCCAGTGGCGCTGCCAGGGCGTGAAGGCGCGGCGGTAGAGGAGAGGCAGGGCGAGGGCCGCGGTCACGGCGCTCACCAGGGCAGTTGGTTGCTTGTATTTCATGACGGAAGCCTCCGTCACTATGCTCCGCTCATGGCCGCGCGAATGCGTGGGCCCAGTGGGCCGCTCTTCAGCGCCTTTCGGGTCAACCGAGGCCCCACTCCCGGGCCAGGGCTGCGAGCTTTACCCGAGAGTTCACGCCCATTCGCGCCGAAAGCGTTTGCAGATGTGTGCGCACGGTGTTCGGCGACAGTCCGAGGATATGCGCTGCCTCGCGGTTTGTGCAGCCCCGCGCCACGAGGCGAAGGACATCCGCTTCGCGCGGCGTCAGGTGGGGAGCCTGGGGCTGGGGCGTTTCGAGCGAATCCAGAAGCCGGTGGGAAACGAAGAGCGATCCACTCAAGAACGCTTCGAGTGCCTGTTCGAACTCGCCGGCCGACGCTTCGAACGTCGTGAGTGAGCAATTCGGACGTTGCATGGCCCTGCGGATGACGCTGGTCTCCGGGATCCCGCGGAAGATGCACAGCAGGTGCCCATTTCGCTCGTCGCGAATGGTCACCACGCCGGAGCCACCGGACTGAAGCTGCGCCGGAGACGGACCGACAACGCAGCCGGGAAGGCGCCGCTCGAGCGCAGTCCGGAACAGCGCCCCCATGAGCGGCGAGTCGCCGTCCGCAATGGTGAATGCAGCCTCTTCCGGGCGCATGGTTGTGGCTTCTCCGAGCACCGGTGGCGCCTCCTCGTCCGGCCGTCCAAGTCTCACTACCGGTGGTAGATAGCGGCGCGCCGTGGGCATCGGCAAAGCCACCACCGGGCAAGAATCAGCGGAGGGCCAATCCTGAACACGATTCCTCAGTACGTGTATGGAGGAGATCACGCTCAAAGTGACTCGAGTGATCACTGGTTCACAGATCCGTCATAAAACCCGGTCGGGCGGCTGCGACACGGGCGCGCTGAGATCCGGCCAGCCGAGCCAGTGGGCAACGGCAAGCGCGGTGCCCAGCCCGGCGAACGAGACGATCGCGCCGGCGACAGCGTCGAGGATGAAGTGGTTCCCGGTCATCACGATCGCGAAGAACATGGCGGTGGGCCAAATCACCGCGAAGGCGTAAGCCCATGCCCGGCGCGAGACCCAGGCGACAACCACGCCCAGGAGCAGCGACCAACCGAAGTGCAGGCTGGGGACCGCTGCGAACGGATTGACGAAGGCTCGCGCTTCCTGGGCGTTGTAGCCCACGCGGTCGAAGGCGGCCATCGTGTCGATGAAGCCGGCGAACGGGACGAGGCGCGGCGGAGCGACCGGGTAGAGCCAGTAGATGACCACGCCTATGGCGCCGGAGGCGAGGAACGCGTTGCGCGTGACGAAGTAGGCCTTTCGATGCCAGATGTAGAGCCAGACCGCGACCAGGATGACGAGGGGCATGTGCCCCCAGAAGTAAATCCAGTTCATCGTCTTGATGAGCCAGTAGTGGTCCAGGATCCAGGACTGCAGTTCGAGCTCGTGGTAAAGGTGCAGCCGCCGTTCGAGGTCGATGAGGTTGAAACTGCGGACCATCGCCTCACCCGCCCGGTCGACGACGGCGCCGCGGATGACGAAGTAGATAAGAAACGCGACGACCACGACGGCCGCTTCGTGGATTCCCAGACGGGCGGTGAGCGTCCAGGCGCGGCGCACGGGGGCGGGAAGTGTGGCGGCAGTCACACTCCTAGACTAGCGCAGGCGGGGCGGGTGTTCTTCCGCTAACAAATGATTAGCGCCTACACTCTCGAATCCACCCCCGAGGCGAAGGCGAGGTCTGGCGCATGGAATTCCTGGTTAGCAGTGGCGACATCAGCAAGGCGGAAGCCGATGCCATCATCGTCAACCTTTTCGAGGGCGTGACGCAGCCCGGCGGAGCGACCGGCGCGGTGGATGCCGCACTCGACGGCGCGATTACGAAACTCATCGCTCAGGGGGACATCCGGGGCAAGAGCGGGGAAGTCACGATCATCCACACCTTCGGCAAGCTAGCTGCTCCGCGCGTCGTGGTTGCCGGGCTCGGGAAGCAGAAGGACTTCGACATCGATGCCGTGCGGAACCTTTCGGCGAACCTGGTGCGAGCGCTGCGGAAGCCCGGGATGAAGACGCTGGCGACCATCGCACATGGCGCCGGCATCGGTGGGCTCGAGCCTGAGGCGTGCGCGCAGGCCGTGGCAGAGGGTGCGATCCTCGGCAATTACCGGTTCCTGAAGCACAAGTCGAAGGACGACGACCGCTCCGAGATTACGAGCGTCACGCTGGTGGAGCACTCCGCCGGGAAGCTGGGCGCAATGCAGGCGGCCGCCGCGAAGGGCGTGATACTCGGGGAAGCAGCGAACCTCGCACGCGACCTTTCCAATGAGCCGTCGAACCACCTGACGCCGTCGGACCTGGCGGCAAAGGCGGCCGACCTTGCCAAAGAGAACGGGCTCGAACTTGAGGTCCTCGAGCGGGCCGACATGGAGGCGAAGGGCATGGGATCGCTGCTCTCGGTCGCTAAGGGCAGCGCGCAGCCGCCGAAGCTGGTGCGGCTTTCGTACCGGGGCCGGGGCGGGGAGGGATACGACCTTGCGCTGGTGGGGAAGGGAATCACGTTCGACACCGGGGGCATCAGCATCAAGCCGGCGGCGAATATGGAAGCGATGAAGGCCGATATGACGGGCGCGGCTTCGGTGATCGCGGCGATGGGTGCGATCGCGAAGCTCGCCCCGAAGGTGAACGTCCTCGCAATCGCGCCCTGCACGGAGAACATGCCCGGCGGCAATGCGACGAAGCCAGGCGACGTGGTCAGCGCGATGAACGGCCGCACCATCGAAATCGTGAACACCGACGCCGAGGGGCGGCTGGTGCTGGCGGATGCGCTCTGTTGGGCGAAGGAGCTGGGCGCAGCGAACATCGTGGACGTGGCGACGCTGACCGGAGCCGTGACGACGGCACTCGGCGATGTGGCGTACGGACTGATGACGAACAACGACGCGTTCTGCGCGAAGCTTGAAGCCGCCGCTGCGGCCGCGGGGGAGAAAACCTGGCGGCTGCCGATGTGGAAGGAATACGACGACTTCATCAAGAGCGACGTGGCCGACTGCAAGAATTCCGGAACGCGCGGCGCCGGGACGATTGTCGGCGCGAAGTTCCTGGAACCGTTCGTAGGCGACACGCCCTGGATCCACATGGACATCGCAGGCGTGGACATGATGTCGGCGGATAAGGGCTGGGTGAGCAAGGGCGCAAGTGGGTACAGCGTGCGTGCGATGGTGAACCTGGCGGTAGCGATGGGCTGAGGCGATTTGGACTGGAGACTTTTGATTTTGGATTCGTCCTTGGGGAGGCGCTGCTCGGTTGGAATTCGCGACCGGGGTCTCGCTGAGGGCGAGCGCTGGCCCGACTGACTACCTGTTCCCAATGCGCGTCGCGCGCACTCTTTTTTTGACCACTTCAACTGGTGGAAACAGGTGGCCGCAGATTCGGTGTGTGTCACCTCTTGCTGACCTGCTGTTTCCAGTTGCATTGTCTCTTCCGTACCTGCGCGGTACCTGTTGCCCACCTCTCGGTGCGCCTGTTCGACCAGCGGCCGGACCACTTCGCTGACCTGTACGACGGGGTGTGGGCTGACTGTTCTGACGAGCGGGAAGGAAGGCGAAGCGGACGGCTCGAAGGGCCGCAGGAGAACGGGGCGACGAAGATCGAAGACAGGCGCATGCCAGGAGTCTTGGCAGACGTGCAAGCAGCTGGAACCGGCGATTGGCACAGTGAGCGGCGCGATTCCGGAGCTGAATGGCGTCGTTGGGCAACCGGTCCATCTCAGTCGCGCGGCTTACCCGTGTGCGTTTCGGGGCGGAGCCCGTTCAACTCGGGGATGGCTAACGCGCGGCTGTCTCGCTGTGCCGTGATCCGCTCCCTTCCGGTCGCGGTTCCATCAAGAGCCCTATGTGCTAAGGCGCGGCTGTCTCGCTGTGCCGTGATCCGCTCCCTTCCGGTCGCGGTTCCATCAAGAGCCCTGTGTGCTAA
>CAYTBM010000221.1:0-5565 GCA_964436025.1 uncultured Anaerolineaceae bacterium | reverse complement strand
CGCAACTGGGAGAACCCAGACGAAGACCCAGCACCGATGGTGGACCGGCTCGTCGAGCGCCTGAACTCGGCCGGTGTTACGAAGGCTTGCCTGCTCACGGGAGGGCGCTTCGGCCCTTCGTACGAGCGCGGGATCGAGATCGCGCAAAAGTACGCCGAACTCTTCATCCCAGTTGCGGTGGTGGATCCTGAAGAAATTGACGGCGAAGCCGTGCAGCGCCTCTACGAGATGGGCTACCGCGGCCTCAAGCTCATCGGCGTGCAGCGCCCCTACGACGAGCCTGACTACCTGCCGACGTACGCGAAGGCGCAGGACTTGAACATGCCGATCCTCTACCACATGGGTGTGATCGGTGGTGGCCTCGACTACTCCATCACGCATCCGCGGCGGGACGCGGCAGCGGCCCAGGCGTATCAACGAATGATGGCGATGCAGGACCGCACGCCGCCCCGCAACGCCACGGCCATACGCATGTCTCCGCTGCACCTGGATTCGATCGCCAACCGCTTCCCGAAGCTAAGAATCATCGGGGCCCATCTGGGTAACCAGGGCAACTATGACTACGCCACATCTGTCGCCCGGTGGCGCCACAACGTGTACTTCGACATGAGCGGGGGCGAGACGATCGAACGCCATATGGTCGACCGCAAGCTGCTCGCGCCGAACAACCAGGGAGAGTTTGGCCACGAGAAACTCATCTTTGGCAGCGACTGCGGAATGGACGAGATCCGGGAACATATCGACCGGTTCGAGGTCATCTACGACCAGCTCGGGCTGACCGAAGACGAGCGAGAACGCCTGTGGTGGCGCAACGGCGCGGAGCTGTACGGACTCGAAACGCCCACCTTCGCCCAGGAGTGACTACGGCAACGGCGCCGTTGGGCCGGGCGCCATCGGCCGCACGGATTACGGCGAGGACGGTCATTCTCGGCGGAATGGCCGCGCTGGGTCTCGGGGCGTACGTGTCGATCCAGCCCGAGCAATCCTGGATTCTCGTCCTCACTACCGTTCTGGCGGCGCTGAGCACTGATGGCCTGGTGAAGGCGCACCCACACTGGCTCGATCTTCGTCCGCTCGATTCGGCGGTCTATACATTCCTGCCGGCGCTGTTCGTGCTCGGAAGCGGCCTGTTCATCGACCACGCTATCCCAGGCTATGCGCGGCAGCCCGCGGCCATTGCCGCCGGCGTTGCAGTTGGCGTGGTCGCCTTCGGTGAATTCCAGACAGTGGACTTCGACGGACGCCTGTTTGGGCCGTTCCGGATCTTGATGGCGGTGGTCACATATGTCACGGCCTTCGCATTCTTCACGGTCATCTACAGCCGCGACTTCGACCTGCTGTTCGCCGGGTTGTTCATCGCCTCTGTGAGTGCCCTGTTGGCAATGGAGCTGTTCCGGGAGAGCCGGCTACTCGGTCTGAGCAGCCTGCTCGTTAGCCTGGCGATTGGCGTGACGTTGGGCGAGTTCCGCCTAGCGTTGTACTTCTACCCGCTCGATGGGCTCCTCGCTGGGGCGCTCCTGCTCATCGCGTTCTATCTCGCGACCGGCATCGTCCACCACGTACTGGACCGGGACCTGGACATTGGCACGGCCGCTGAGTATGTGATGGTTACGGTTGCCGCGTCTGCAGCGGTGGTGGTGGCGCGCGTCATCGCCGGCTAACGAAGAGGCCCTTCCGCCCGCGGAAGGACGTTCGTTCCGATTCCGGAGCGCGAGCGATGGCGCTCACGCTGTTCTATTTGGTTACGCAGCGGGGTGGAGCGCGCGGGTGTCGCGGTTTGGCGCTTCAGTTGCCGGCGCCAGGCGCGTCACGCCGTGGCGGCTAACGTGCCGCTCCATCCACTGCCGCTCGATGTCCGGCGCGCCCGTGAAGCGGGCGTCGCAGCGAGGACATGCGGTCATGTGATTCCTCTTTCTATCTTTCTCAGCTTTAGTATCGGCAGGTTCGATGAACAGACCGATAAGGGGTTCCCCACCGGCGGTTGCAAATTCCCTGCAATTCGTTGGCCTGCAGGCTACTGTTCTCAGTTGCAGGCCTCTTAGAGACTCCGGCGTGGGTGACCGTCGCACAGCGAAGCCGGTTGGCGGTTGCGCGCCGGTCCCGGTTGGCTCACCGTTCCACGGCGATGAGCAACCTGACCATTTGTTCCTGGAACGTCAACGGCCTTCGTGCCACCATCAAGGCTGGCTATCTCGGCCAGTGGTTGGCGGCGTCCCAGCCCGACATTGTCGGGTTTCAGGAGGTGAAGGCCATCCCGGAACAAGTGCCCGATGAGCCCTGGACGGCTCTCGGCTATCGCAGCTGGTGGCACCCGGCTCAGCGTGCCGGTTACAGCGGCGCAATCTTGCTTTCGAAACAGGAACCGCTCGAAGTCCGCATCGGCCTGGGTCTTGAACGATTCGATTGCGAAGGACGTGTCATCCAGGCCGACTTCCCACAGTTTACTGTACTCACCGCCTATTTTCCTAATGCCGGACGCGGCGTCGAGCGAATGCAGTACAAATTGGACTTTTACGCGGCTTTCTTGGGGCACGTGAATGTGCTCCGAGCCCAGGGCAAGAACGTGATCTTCATGGGGGATTTCAACGTTGCTCACCTTGAAATCGACGTTGCACGGCCGGAGGAAGCCATCAAGGGCACCGGGTTTCTTCCGGAGGAGCGGGCGTGGATCGACCGCATCATCGCGGAGGGCTACACCGACACCTTCCGGCACTTTCAGCCGAACGTACGAGACCAGTACAGCTACTGGGACGCGTGGCGCGAACGACGCGCCCGCAACATCGGCTGGCGGATCGACTACATCATGGTAAGCGAGCGGGTTGTACCGATGTTGCGCAGGGCATTCATCCAGCAGGAGGTGATGGGCTCGGACCATTGCCCAGTTGGTATCGAACTTGAAACTAGCGGCTGACTCAAGAGGATCTCCGCTAACCCTGCCTAAGCCTTTGACCCCGCGCCGCCCAATCCGTAGATTGGATCGAGCCCGCAGCGGCACGGTCATCGGGGTGTAGCGCAGCCTGGTAGCGCACTTGTATGGGGTACAAGAGGTCCCGCGTTCGAATCGCGGCACCCCGACCACTCACTTAGAGTTCTCTCAACTCTTTTGATTGCCCGAGGTTCCGATGCGCGTCATGTTGCTGCTGCTCGCGCTTGTCGCCGGCGGCGCGGCGTTTTACCTCGCCGGCGACCGTGGTGTGGGAGACCCGGCGGTCATTGCCGTTGCTGCAGTTGCGGTGTTCGCGCTTGCACTGTTCCGGATGACCCCTTCGACAGTCCGGCCTCAGCCTCGCGGGTCGGCTGACGCGCCCAGATCTCCTGCGTATCGTCGGGAGGCTGGGGAACTGGCCGAGAACCTCGAGGCCCTCGCCCGTGCTCGCGCACCGCGGAACGAAGAGGCGTTTGACTCCCGCAATACGGTCGCCGTGTACCTGTCAATGTCGGCGAAAACCAGATCGCCGTTATCAAAGTGCTTCGGAAGCACTTCAATCTGGACCTCAAGGCGGCGAAGGATCTTACGGACTCGGCCAAGCGTGGGCAGCGCCCGTCCCTCGGTCAGACGGTTCCAGTCAATCTCGCCAGGGTGTTGCGGACGGATATCCAGAAGGCCGGCGGAGAAGTCGAGATCCGCTGACCTATTCGACGGTGATCTTCCCGACCATGTCCGGCTTTCCGGCGCACTGGTAGCTGAACGTCGAGCCGCCCGTCGAGAAGACCCGCTCATACTGGCCCGATGACTGTTCTGGAGCGGCTTGTCCCCCGAGCAGCAAGGAGCAGGACACGGAAGTGGTCCACTTCCAGACTATCTTTGTTCCCGCTTTGATAGTGATGTCCTTCGGGCTGAACGACCCGTCGTTCACCTCGATCACTTGCTCGGCGCCTGCCGTTGGCGTCGCGTTCAACGATCGGACGGTCACGCCCGAGAGGTCAGCGTTGCCGCCGCTGTCGCCGCCGCCCCCGCCACAGGCTGCGGCGCCCAAGGCTACCGAGATTGACACGAGCGCAGCAGCGCCGGCGAACATGCGAAAACGGCTTGGCACAATCCCCTCCCACTGAGCGCGGACGCTCGTTGGCGCGGAATCGTAGGCAGCATGCCTCTTGATTACAAGATTTGATTCACGGTTGGCTTGCTATCTATCACACCAGAATCGAAACCCGGCAAGGTCGCGTTCAGACCGCTGAATCGACCTGTACCGTGACCGTCGATTGGCGGGGAATCTCGGCAAGACGAAATAGCTCTTTGACGACGCGGACGGCGGCAGACGCGCCTTCGCCGTCGGTGGCTGCTCGCGAAACCCAGCTTTCGCGGACGTGTGCATCGAGATGGATCGCCGGGCTGCCGCTCCTGCTAAGGTCAGCGTGGACGCGTACTTCGCCCGCGGTGTCAGTCTCGTGCAAGCTCAAGTAGCCGACGCCAAAGCGGTCCGAGCTGAAGGGACCGCTGAGGTAGGCAAGAGGTCCGGAACCGATCAGATGGGTGTGTTCTTCGCTCGAGAGCACCAGCCGCTCGGGGATGTGCTCGAAAGGGCCTGCTGGGACGTCGCCAAACGATGGCGCCACCCCGGGCGGCATGTCATCCGCGACTTCAGACGAACTCACACTCATTGGATCCTCCCCCTAGAAGATTCGTATGCCACCACCCTCTGAGAATACCCAGTTCCGGGTCAGGCCGGTGTACAGGCTGTTGGCACTGCGTGTTCGCTCAATCATGGCGGTTCCTCTGCACGAACCGACCGATGCGCTCAAGGGCGCGCTCGATCTGTTCGTAGCCGCTGGCGTAGCAGGCGCGGACGAAGCCCTCGCCGCAGGCACCGAACGCGCTTCCTGGGACAACGGCCACGCGTTCCTCTGCCAACAGTCGCTCGCTGAAGGAGACGCTGTCGAGGCCCGTGACTGAGACATCCGGGAAGGCGTAAAACGCACCCTTCGGTTCGAACGTGGGCAGGCCAATCGCGCGGAAACCGTCGACAATGAGTCTCCGGCGGCGGTCGTACTCGGCCACCATCTCGGCGACGAACGCTTCGCCCTGGTCGAGCGCGGCGACGGCGGCGTACTGTGAAGCCGTCGGCGCCGACATCATGACGTACTGGTGGACCTTCATGACCGCCTCAGCGAGGGGCGCGGGGGCGGCGACCCAGCCGAGCCGCCAGCCGGTCATCGCGTAGGCCTTGCTGAACCCACCGAGCAGCACCGTCCGACCATCCATGCCGGGCAGCGAGGCGAAGCAGGTGTGCTGGCCAACGTAGGTCATCCGGTCGTAGAGCTCGTCGCTGATGACTGCGAGGTCATGCTTGCGGGCGACTTCGCCGACGGCGACCAGGTCCTCGCGGCCCATCGTCGCGCCGGTTGGGTTCGACGGGTAGCCGAGGAGGATCGCCTTCGTGCGTGGCGTGATGGCGGCTTCGATGTCGTGCGGGAGTAGACGGAAGTCGTTGGCGGCGTAGGTGGGCACCGGCACGAAGCTGCCACCCGCCATCAGCGTGGCCGGCAGGTAGGCGACGTAGCAGGGGTCGGCGCAGAGCACTTCGTCGCCGGGGTCCAGGAGAGCGCGGAGGGCGATGTCGAAGG
>CAYTBM010000220.1:0-5606 GCA_964436025.1 uncultured Anaerolineaceae bacterium | reverse complement strand
GCGTCGACATCATCACGCTCAAAAACGACATCGAGCGGATGAACACGGTGTTCAAGTTCAGCCTCCAGGCATGGCAGCTGTTCGCGCTCGCTTCGGGATACGCCGCCTGGTACGTGGGCAGCGCGCTCTGGTCCGTGCGTGGCTGGCGGCCAAAGCCGGCGCCCGGCCGGGCAATCGCGGCCTGGAGCTCTGTCGCAGTCCTTGGGGCCCTGATCGCCGGCGCATCGCTGTTCCTGATCTCGGGCACGGCGGCTCGGCAGGACGCCCGCTTCAACAACTCGGGGCCTACGTTGAACGGCTTCGCGTTTCTCGATGGGGCGGTGTTCGTGGAATCGGTGGACAACAATCCGTCGGCTGACCATCCGATCAGGCTCGAAGATGACAAGCCGCTGATCGACTGGCTGCGGAACAACGTGGAAGGCTCGCCCGTCATCGCTGAGGCGGTGGGGCCTCTCTACCGCTGGACCGGGCGAATGTCGGAATACACGGGGCTGCCGGCAGTCATCGGCTGGGACTGGCACCAGATCCAGCAGCGCACGGACTACACGGACCTGGTGCAGAAGCGGCGCTTCGAAACGGAGCAGTTCTACAGGGTGCCGGATCAGCAATACGCCGCCGATTACATCACGAAGTACAACGTGCGCTACGTGGTGGTCGGGACTGAGGAGATCTACCACGGCACACCGGTGGGCATCGCGAAGTTCGCGCAGATGCCGCAGTTGGAGGAGGTGTTCCGGAGTGGGGAGTACGCGATCTACCGCGTGAAGTAGGCGCCAGGAAGATCAGATATTCACCACAAAGGCACGAAGGCCACGGAGGTTTGTCGGAGGTGACGGAGGAGGGTGTGGCGTAGACTCCCCGGATGCGGTTGCCGGAAGAGACTATCGAAACGTTGCGGGAGTTCGTGCCGGAGCAAGACCTCCGGGCGATGCGAGTAGTGACATGGCGCCCTCTTGCCTGGCTGCCGGCGATCCTCAGGATGAGCGCCATCACCTTCTCGCCCTTCGTCATCATCCGTCCGGGGCGGTTCCGGACCGACATCGCGCGAGGGCAGGCTCTTCTCGCGCACGAGGCCGTGCACATCGGGCAGGTGCGGACGATGCGCCCGTGGCGGTTCTATCCCAAGTACCTCGTAGGTCAGTTCAAATGCGGTTTCAGGCACGATAAGCACGAGCTGGAGATCCCGGGCATCGAGGTGCAGCGGGCGGCGCGGAAGGTGCTGGAGGCGCGGGGCGGCGGGGGGAGCTGGTGAGATTGCGAAGAACGAATTGCGAGACACGAGGGGCGCGGTGCTAAGGCGACTGCCACCCGCACCCTCCGACGAAGCGGCCCTCACCCCCTGTCCCCTCTCCCGATTCCTGCGTCGCGGGAGAGGGGGAGAACCGGTCTTGCTCAGCTCACCAGCACGGGCACCTTCGCCGGCGCGAAGCCCTGCACCTTCGGCAGTACCTTTTCGGCGAAGAGGCGCATGCTCGCCTCGGCCTTGTCCACGGGCATAGAACCGTAGGAGAAGACCGCGACGAAGTCATCGGCACCCATCATGTTGTTGATGCGCTCAAGTTTCTCCAGGCACTGAGCGGGCGTGCCCCAGACGTTGTTCTGGAGGTAGATGCCGGCCATGTCGGTGCCTTCGGGCAGGGAAGCGCGGAGCTTCGCCATCTGGGCGTAGTACTCGTAGCCCTTGAGTCCCTGCAGGTGCTCTCCGAGGAACTGGTAATGGCGCTGAGCGCTATCGCCGTACTCCGGCAGGTAGATGCGGGCGTCGTGTTCGGCCTGTGCCGGGTCTTCGTGGCAGTAGACCCAGCAAACGACCGTGGGGCGTTCGGGCTGCCAGCCGTGTTCCTCCGTGCGGATCCGGTTGTATTCCCCGAGTTCCCGCACGTGCTCCTCCCACAGGCGCTGCGGGATGAACAGCGGTTTGCAGCCCTCATTCGCAGCTACCGGCATGGAAGAGGGGCTGCCCCAGGCGATGTAGAGGTTGTCCAGCAATGTGTTCCCAGGACGCGGGCGGGGGCGGAGGGATGTTCGGGGGATGTTGTGGTAGTCGCCGTTGAATTCGAACCACTCAGTCGAGAGCGACTCGCGCAGAACGTGCAGGGACTCGCTAAAGCGTTCGCGGGACTCCTCCATGGGAATCCGGTGCCCGTTGTACTCGCGGATGCCGAGGCCGCGGCCCATGCCGACTTTGAGGTTTCGCCCGTTCAGCATATGGTCCAGCGCCACGTAGCCTTCGGCCACGGCGATGGGGTCGTGCCAGGGGAGGACGACGACCATCGTTCCCATGTCGATGCGCTTTGTCCGGCCGGCGAAATAGGCCAGGAACTGCGTGGGATTGTTGACCATGGTGTACGGCGTGAAGTGGTGCTCTACGGTCCACAGGGAGTCGAAGCCGAGCGGCTCGACGAGGTCGCCGAGGTGGAACTGCTCCTGGTAAATCTGGGCGTCGAGGACGCGTTGCGCCGGCGCATCGGTTGCGCCGGCTTCGACTGCTTCGAAGCGGTCCCAGTCCGTGTAGTTCTGGGCGAAAAGAGTGACTCCAACCTTCATGCGTGTGGCCTCCGCGGCAAGGTATCCGGGTCGCGAACGATACGTGGTTGGCGAACGGCTGTCAGTGTCCGTGGTACGCGAGCGGGCGAAAGAGTGTACGGTGCGGGCATGACAGTACCATCGGACGATGCCTCCACCGATAGCTCAATCTGCGTTCACCACTGGCTGCTCGGCTCTCCGGTCGGAGCCACGACAGTTGGCCTCTGCCGGGACTGCGGCGCCTCGCGGGAATTCGTCGAGACGGCACGTCCCTACGTGCTGTCGTCGCGTCGCCGCAAGTAGGACAACGAGTGCGTTGCCAGGAGGCGACTTTGGAACGACAAGAACGAGTGAATCTGCTGCTGCTGAAGGCTGACGACATCCGCCGGCTGGCGATGGACGAGCTGGATGCCACCGCGCGCCGGACGAACAGCTTTGGTTCGAAGGATCACCGGTCGGGCCGGGATCGAGTTGATCTCGCGTACGAGAACGAAGTCCAGCGCTGCCGGGGACTCGATGACGCGGCACTCGAGCGCGAACTTTCCGGCCAGGGGAGCGGTTGATCTCGGCAGGAGCTTGACACCCTCGCGTAGCATGCGCGGACGACCGGTTCTCGAACCAGTGCTGCGCCGACTCCAGCTTCCGACGCTGTGGCCTTCGCAACCTCTTGCGAAACCAGCGACCACAAGGAGGCGACTTGATGAGTCTTGTAGACAAGCTATTCCGCCGAAAGCCGAGCCACGAGGAGTGGCTGGCCGCGCACCCGGGAAAGGGCCGCATCACCATGGATGCGCCCGCGATCTCGGATGCGGAGCAGGCAGCTACGCGTTCGCGGATGGAAGCTGAGCTTGACCGCCAGGCCCACCAGAACGACCCGAAATGAAGTGCCCGAGGTGCGTCGCCGGGTCGCTGGTTGCCAGCCACGCCACGATTTCCTGCCTGTCCTGCGGCCACGCGGTGAGCGAGCCAGCTATGCAAGCGTGGGATACCGTGACGACGGTCCGTGACCGCACGCGCCACCGCGGACCGGCGTGGACGGAAGGAGAGCGGGCGCTCTGGAGGGCGGAAGCGGCGGTGCGCAACGGGGAGAGCGAGGCGGTCGCAACCGGGAGGTAAGCTACTGCCCCGCCCTTGACCGAGGCCTTCACCGAGTCTGACACGGATAGCCGGTATGGTTGGGGGATGAGGATTTTGACACTTTTTGCCGGCGCGGCGCTGAGCGGCGCGCTGGTGTTTTCAGCAGCTTGTTCCGACACCAGCGCGGGCGACACCGCTACCCGTGGTCAACGCAATGAGTCCAGCACGGCGGCCGAGGTCGTGAAGGCCTCTGTGCAAAAGACCACCGAGGCGAAGACGGCCCAGCTGAGCCTGACCGCCACACTCGACGGTTTCGTTGGTTCGCAGCAGGTGACGGGCAACGGAGCGGCCGATTTCGACGCACAGAGGGCCCAGGCGCACATCGAACTCATGGGTATCCAGCTCGACGGCGTTGTCGACGGGGCGAACGTTTATGCCAAGAGCAGTCTCTTCGGCGACGCCTCGTGGTACCGGCTCTCGGACCCGAAGTCGACAACTCCGTCCGCGGATGGGTTCGCCGGCATCTGGGCGAAGCTCGTCGATCCTACCCAGATGTTCCAGCTGCTCACGGACGCGTCGGGTTCGATGACGCAGGTCGGGAGCGAAAAGGTAGGCGGGGTCGACACGACCCACTTCAGCGGGAATATCTCCGTGCCGACGGAGCAGGGGACGGCCGGCGCACAGTCTTCGAGTGTGCCGGTCGATGTGTGGGTCGACGGCCAGGGCCGCATTGCGCGAATTCAGTCGACGCTTTCGAGCGGCGGCGGCAACGTCCCGATCTCGGGCAAGGTGACGGTGGACTTCCACGACTACGGAAAGGCCGTGAGCATCGAGGCACCGCCTTCCGGGCAGATCAAGGATTTGCCGGAGGCGCTTGGGCTGTTCGGGGGCGGCGCGCGGCCGCAGCAGAGCCCGTAGCGCCCGCAGAACGCCGAACGGGCAGGGACGTTCCTGTAGCGGGGTACACCGCCGCGCCGCACAATGAAACGAAATGTTTGAATCGCTAACCGACAAGCTGCAGGGCGCGTTCAAGAAGTTCGGCTCGCGCGGAATTGTGACCGAAGAAGACCTCGATCAGGCGTTGCGCGAAGTGCGCATGGCCATGCTCGAGGCGGACGTGAACTTCAAAGTGGTGCGCGAGTTCACCAGCCGGGTGAAAGAGAAGGCGCTTGGCGCGCAGGTGCTTCGCAGCCTTTCGCCCGCTCAGCAGGTCATCGACATTGTGCACCAGGAGCTGATCGATATCCTCGGGGGCGCCGCGCCGCAACTCGCAACCTCGTCGCGGCCGCCGACGGTCATCATGCTGGTGGGCCTCCAGGGGTCCGGTAAGACGACGAGCATCGCCAAGCTGGCGAACCTGCTGAAGAAGCAGGGGAACCGCCCGCTCGTCGTCGCCTGCGACGTGTACCGGCCGGCGGCGGTGAACCAGCTTGTGACCCTCGCCAGGTCGCTCGATGTGCCGTACCACGAAGAAGGCACCGATGTGAAGCCGGCGGTGATTGCCGCACACGGCCTGGAGAAGGCCCAACGGATGAACGCGACGCACCTGCTGGTGGACACAGCCGGCCGTCTGCACATCGACGAAGACATGATGAAAGAGGTGGCGGACCTCAGGTCCCAGCTCGCGCCGCAGGAAGTCCTCTTCGTGGCGGACGCGATGGCGGGCCAGGACGCCGTAACGGCTGCCAAGGAGTTCCACGAGAAGGTCGGAACGACAGGCCTGATCCTCACCAAGATGGACGGCGACGCTCGCGGTGGCGCTGCGTTGAGCATTCGACAGGTAACCGGCGTCCCGGTGAAGTTCATCGGCATGGGCGAGAAGGCCGACGCCCTCGAGCCGTTCTATCCGGACCGCCTCGCCGGGCGCATCCTCGGCATGGGCGACATGCTTTCGCTCATCGAAAAAGCCAAGGAGACGATGGGCGACGAGGACACCGACCGGTTCTCCGAGAAGATGAAGAAGGGCACCTTCGACCTCCAGGACTTCGTGGAGCAGCTGCGGA
>CAYTBM010000219.1:1546-5622 GCA_964436025.1 uncultured Anaerolineaceae bacterium | reverse complement strand
ACGGCGCCGCCGCCGCCATCCTCTGCTCGATGGACAAGGCCCGCCAGTTCACCACCCAGCCGATCAAGGTTGCGGCCAGCGTCCTGACCAGCGACCCGTACACGGACCGAGACCAGACGCTGCCGGACATCAACACGCTCACCCGCAACGCGGCGAAGATCGCATACGAGACCGCCGGCATCGGGCCGGAGGACCTCGACCAGGTCGAGCTTCATGACTGCTTCGCCACCGCTGAGCTGCTGCACTACGAGAACCTCGGCCTCTGCGAAGAGGGCATGGCCGGTAAGCACATCGCCAGCGGCGCTCCGTGGCTGGGCAACAAGATCCCGACGAAGTACGAAGAGGACATCGCGCCCTTCGTCGACAAGACGTACAAGCCGAAGACGAAGGCTGTCGTGAACGCCTCCGGCGGGCTGCTCTCGAAGGGCCATCCGCTCGGCGCCACGGGTGTGGCGAACATCGCCGAAATCGTCTTCCACCTCCGCGGCCAGGCCGGCGCGCGACAGGTTGAAGGTTCGAAGATCGGCATGGCGCACGTCATCGGGCTCTGCTCGGCGTGCACGTTGAACGTGCTGCAGAAGTAGGTTCGAACCAGCACCACATCGAAAGGGCGTCCCCGCAAGGGGACGCCCTCTCGCGTCACCGCGGACTTCCACGTTGGCCCGGCGGAGAGGAAGCTCGATACGTGACGCGCGACCTTGCCGATACTGTCCCCGCAGAGGTGCTCGAAGCGTTCGGGTTTGAGGGCGCGAGCCTCGAACAGTTCCCCACGGGGCTCTTCAACACGCACTGGCTGGCAACAGCCGGCGACCGGATGGCTGTGATCCGCCGTTACAACCTTGCCCGGACCACGGCAGCCGCCGCCTGGGAACAGACCCTCGTGGAGCACGCGGGAGCCAAAGGCTGGCCAGTTGCCGTGGCGATGCGCACCGCCACGGGCGCGACGCTGCACGAGCACGGCGAGCGGCTGTGGTCGGCGATGGCCCACCTTGAAGGAAGGGCGGCGCCGGAGGACCGGCCCGCGCGATACCACATCGTCGGCAGACTGCTGGGGCGATTGCACCAGGACCTTGCCAGCTTCGAACTGCCGGGACAGCGGCCCGACACGGGTAAGAGCTGGGAGCTGGATGTGTCGGTCGCGCCGGCCAACGCGGGGACCTTCAACGGGCTGCTCGGGCTCTTCGCTGCCGAACACCCGGACCTCGCGTGGACGATCCGGAGGCAGCGTTACCGCAACCTCCGCGATCTTTCGCGGCTCCATTACCCCGATTTACCTGACCGCCCGATCCATGGCGATTTCCAGCGGCACAATTTGCTCTGGAGCGAGGGTCAACTGAGCGGCCTCCTGGACTTCGACCTGTGCCGCCGGGACGCGCTGGCGTGTGATATCGCGCCGTTGCTGATGCCTCACATGCCCCTGGACCTGAAGCTGGCAGCAGCGCTGCTCGAGGGATACCAGGAAGTGCGGCCACTTTCGGACGCGGAGTGGGAAGTGTTGCCGTCGCTGGTGCGCGCCTCGCTGCTCTCCTGGGTGGCGCACCTTCTGGTCGAATGGCGCCTGAACGGGCTTCCGCCCGACGGCATCGCGCGGACGATGACGGTCCGGTTCCCGGCTTTCGACACAGCCGAGCCTGCCTTCCGCGCGTTGCGGAAGGGCCTCCATGTCTAGCCCGTGATGTTGGATTCGAATTCGAACTCAAAAGCCTGGCGGTGGGCCATTCGGCTGCGGACGGCGAGCGCGATGAAGACCACTGAGGTGCCGGCGCTGAGGGCGAGCGGCGACAGCGCCGAGTAGCTCGCAAGCAGCACGGCGAGCGCGCCGAGCGCGAACAGGTGCACGGGGAAGAAGCGTTCGAGAACCGCGTGTTTGAACATGGAATAGCCGGCAAGGAAGAGCATCGGGCCCCCGACGATAGCGAGGGCGACGCTCACTTCCACGTGCCCACGAGGATGATCGAGCACAAGCTCATCACCGACGGCCGTGACGATGACGCCGGCGACCATGGGCAGGTGCATGTAGGTGTAGGCGAGACGCGCGAGGACGCCGGGCTGATCGGCATGGGCGATACGCTCGCTCGCGGCTTCGGCGGTCACGTCGAAGTAAACCCACCACATGGCAACGGCGGCACCGAAGGCCGCGATCATGGCCCCGACGACGGCCGTCGACCACGCCAGGCCCGCGAAGGTTGCCCCGGTGACGAGGAGGGATTCGCCAAGCGCGATAATGATGAACAGGCCGCAGCGCTCGGCGAGATGGGCGCCTTCGACGGTCCAGTCCGATGCAACCGCCCGGCCAGACGCGGGAAGCCAGTAACCGACGGACGGCCCCACGTATTCAATGAACAGCGCGGCGATCCAGAACGCCACCCGCGCGTTGTCGTGAGCGAACGCGCCGGCGAGCCAGAACGCGCCGGAGACGGCGAACCAGGTGGTGATGCGGACGAAGGTGAGGCGCACGCGCTCTTCGGGCCTCGTCGCCCAGATCATGAAGGCCGAGCGGCCAGCCTGGATGCTCACGTAGGGCAGGACAAAGCCGAACGCGCGGCCATCAAACGCTGAGGGTATCGACGCGGCCATGATGAGGCCGCCGAGCATGATGCCGATGAGGACGAGACGGACCGCGAGGTGGTCAGGGTCGCACCAGTTCGTGGCCCAGGTTGTGTACATCCAGACCCACCAGACGGCGAGCATCAGGATTGTCGTGTGCAGCAGACCCTCGGAGGTCAGGTGCCCGGCGAGCGTGTGGGAGAGCTGGGTGACGGCGAAAACGAAGATGAGGTCGAAGAACAGCTCGAAGGTGGTGACCCGGCTGTGCTCGCCGGGGACACGGACGCGGAGCAGGCCGCTGGGGTGCGAGTGGTGCGTGTGCGCTGGCGTCTGAGCCATCGAAGAACGCTAGCGGACGCCGGCCCGCCGCCGCAACTGCGGTGGTGGGGTGGCTGGAAGCGGCCCCGCCGTTTCGGACGGGGCCGCCAAGGGGACGCTGCCCAGCCGGAGGCGTTACTGGCGGCGCTTGTTGACCATCACGCCGAGCGCTGCCGCCGACGCGACTCCGAAGAATGCCACAGCGCCGTAGATTGCGAGGTCCGTGGCGTTGGAACCATCGTCGGCGCCGCCGGTGTTGGGGACGGCGGGCGTTGGGGCGGCCGGCTGGGTCGGCCCGGAAGGCACGGTGGGTCCGGACGGCTGGGTCGGCGACGGCGGTGGCGTGGGCGCATCACCCGTCCCGGCGTGGTGGTAGGCAACCTGGACGAACTCGCCGCCCGTCACCAGGAGAAGGCGTTTGGTCTGGCCCGGAAGCGGATTGGCCATCGGTTCGAGCTGTACGACGGCCTTGAAATAGCCCGTGGCATCCGTCTTCACGGTGATTAGCACGTGGTCTGTCGGGACGCGCACTTCGCCGCCGCCGGCGCTCCCGTCGAAAATGGCGACTTCGTTGCCTGGCGAGAAATCGATGCCTTCCACCGTCCAGGAGTCGGCGGCGGGACCCGGCTGTGCGGCAAGCGCCGGGACCCGCTCAGGTGAACCGACGCCCGATACGCTGTTCACCCAGCCGTACTCACCCTTCCGGACGAACCTGGTTGTGACGATTTCGTCGCTCGCGTAACGGCCATAGGTGACCACGGCTCCGTCGTAGCCAACGCTTTGAACGGAGGAGACCCAGTCCCCTGGCCCTGCGAACATCGCGTCGAATTTGAAATCTCCGGCGTACCTGTAACCTCGCGCTTCCGCTTCGGCCCGAATTGCCGCACGAAGGTACGGGGAGACCTGCGGAGCCGGCACCTCGGCGGAGGCTGTCTGCGGTTGAGGCCCGAAAGTAACCACCGCCGTGACAATGCCGGCGAGGAATGGAATGAAGAAGAGACGCCTCGCGTCCATCGACTGACTCTGACCACAAGAATCGAGCCCCGGGTGGTCGGACCTGTCCGCGTTGAGGCGCTGGGCTCGCCTTCGAACGTAAGACGGGGGCACGGTGCGTCACCCTACCCGATGGTAAAGATTACGGGCGCGAATGAGAGCTACGCCACAGTGCTCGTTCAGGGACGCAGCGCGATCTTGAGGACGCCGCCCTCCTT
>CAYTBM010000219.1:0-1446 GCA_964436025.1 uncultured Anaerolineaceae bacterium | reverse complement strand
TTGCGGACCACACGGCAGGCGTTTTCGAAGGTGACCTGGTGGCCCAGCGCTTCGACGGCGATATCGACGCCCTTGCCGCCGGTGAGACTCATGATCTTCTCGACGGCGTCGGCCGGTTCGACCACGATGTCGGCGCCGAAGCGTTTCGCCATCGCGACGCGCTCAGGGATCGACTCGACGGCGATGATCGTCCCGGCGCCATAGGTCCGCGCCCCGGCCGTCGCGCAGAGGCCGACCGGACCCTGGGCGAAGACCGCGACGGTATCGCCGGGGCGGATGACCGCACGCTCAATGGCGGCGAAACCGGTGGACATGATGTCGGTGACGAACAGCACCTGTTCGTCAGAGAGGGAATCGGGGACTTTGGCCAGGCTGGCCTGCGCGCCATTCACAAGGAAGAAGTCGCCCTGGGCGCCGAAGAGGAGGTTGCCGGGAGCGTTGAAGGTCTCGCAGACGCTCTGATCGCCCTCCTGGCAGCGGCGGCAGACGCCGCAACAGAGGAGGCAGCTGGTAGCCACGCGGTCGCCGGCTTTGAACGCTGTGACGCCTGCGCCCACCGCTTCGACAATACCAATGGCTTCATGGCCCATGGGGATGCCACCGGGTATGGGCATTTCATCGACGATGTGCATGTCGCTGCCGCAGATGGTGCTGAGCGTGGTCCGAACCAGCGCCTGACCGGGGCCGGGAGTGTCCGGGTAGGGAATCTGCGTCATCGCGACGGCGTGGGGGCCGGTCTTCACACAGGTGTTGGAGGTGGGCATTGGGCAACTCCTCGAATGGTGTTCGGAAATGTACGCTCAGCCCGAACGAGCCTCAACGGCGGAAGTCAGGCCCCGGTGTCCAAGGGCAGCGAAGGGTCGGCGGCCCATTCCGAGAGTGACGCGTCGTAGAGGGCGATATTCGTGAAGCCGGCCAGGGTGGCGGCGAAGGCCGCGCTGCTGGCGGCGATGCCGCCGCCGCAGTAGGTGATCATGCGCTGGTCCGGTCGCGCGCCGGCCGCTTCGAACCGGGTCCGAATCTCCTCAATAGGGAGGTACAGCTGGCTGACGGGATCAACGACGCCGGCGGCGCCCATCGCGGGGACGTTCACGCTGCCCGTGATGTGGCCGGGGCGGCCGTAGGGGGCGACGTCGCCGCGGTGCTGGGCGCCGTTGAGTGCGTTCACGATACAGGCCTGGCCCGATTCGATGGCCGCCAGCACGTCCGCCTTGTCCGCGATGAGCGCCGGGCGAGGGCTTGCGGTGAACGTTGCCTGCGGATAGTGCGGCGGCTCGGAATCGACGGGGCGGCCTTCGGCGGTCCACTTCGCCCAGCCGCCGTCGAGGATTCGAGCGCGGTCGAAGCCGAAAGCGCGGAGCATCCACCAGATGCGCGCCGCCCACATGTTGCCGGCGCGGTCGTAGAGCACGACGTCCGAGTTGTCGCTGATGCCGTAGCGGCCCA
>CAYTBM010000218.1:3056-5625 GCA_964436025.1 uncultured Anaerolineaceae bacterium | reverse complement strand
TCGCGCCGAGGCAGAGCGAGCTGACCTTGACGCCGGTCCGGCCGAACGAGCGGTTATCCATGAACAATCACCCACGAGCAGTTGGTGCACTGACGATAGCCCACGGGCGCGGGCGACGCATCAGGACCAGGGGCTTGGCGGACGGCGGCGTTCGAAAGCGCGGCCCGCCGGGCCAACGGGTATGTCCGAAGGAACGCGCCCTTGTGACGGCGGGCGGCGTGTGGCCCAGGCGAAGAAGGTCCCCCACAAGAGCACGTTGGCCCACAAAGCCAGAGATGCTGGCCAAACCATAACCGCGGGTGCCCCGAGGAGAAGCGTGCCCGCAACTATTCCCAGGCAGAGGCGGATCGTCCGCACGCGGCGGAGTGCGGGCAGCCAGCCAAGAAAGCAGCCAATTGCGACCCCGGGCCCGCTCCCGAGCACAGCAAGAGCAACGTCCGCAAGCGTGTCCACGGCGCCTCCGTCAATCGAATTCTACTTCGTCGTCCTGAACGCTGGGCGAAAGTATCAGCAGACAAACCACGGCCGCCCGTCGCAGGCGTCTATCTGCACCGCGAGGAAGCCGCCGCCGGTGATGCGGGCAATGATCGTACTCGTGCTGGTCACGGGCACTGTGCCGAGCACTGCTTCGGCCGCGGCAGCGTTGAACGCGTCGACCGGCGCACGGAAGAGCAGGCGAGTTTCGGCGGCGCGGTCGACCAGCGCCGGGGCGCCTGGCGCGAATCGGAGCGGCGAGGGGGTGCTTCGGAGGCCCTCTGTCTGGCCGCCTTCGACTCCAGCGGACAGCAGCGTCGGGTGGTCCGGGCATGATCCCGGGATGACGATGCGGAACGGGCCGAGGATCGCGTTGTTGAGGATGGTCGTCCCCACCACGCGCTCCCGGATGACGAGCGTGGCGAAGTCGGAGCCTTCGGCCGAACGGATCAACTCTCGCGCGGCATCGCGTTGGGAAGCTGATGCCCGGGTGACAGTGTAGTTGCCCGGCCAGACCAATCCTGGCGGTTCGCCAGTGCTGGCGAGCATCTGGCCGGTGGCCAGCCTGGAGAGGTCCTCGGTGACCCGCATCGACACCGGCACAGCGCCAGTGCGCGCGAACGCGGTGGAATCGATGGAGTAGCTGTAGACGGCGCCCTTCTGAGCGTCCAGACCCGGCTGGCTGACGAGCGTGCGGGAAACGGTGACTCCCGGCACGAGGGGCGGCTTTACATTCGGGAGCTGGATGAAGCAGCCCTCCGCGACGCGCATGAGGTACCGCTGGCCGTTGTAGATGATTGCATCGGGCAGGGGCGAACCATCGGAGCCGCTGGTGCGCTCCCACACCCAGCCTTCGCCCTTGACCGTGGTGAACCGGTAGCCCTCAGCGCCACCGGGGGTGAAGGTGGCAACGATAGCCTCGCTGGCCACCAGGCGGTCGCGCGCGACAACGAGGTCCGGGGCGGACGACCGCGGCTGGAAGGCGAGCCATGCGACGACCGCCACGGCCGCGATGCCCACTGCGACGAGCTGCCAGCGCACACGCGAATCCTACGCTCAGCGGAGAGGCCGCCGCCTCATCCGCCGCCGAGAGCCGGCACGATCGCGATCTCCGTCATCTCACCAACCGTGTCATGCAACGCGAGCGGCACCACTTCGCCGTTCAGCGCGAAGGCGAGCTCCGGGCGCAGCCGCTCGCCTTCGACCACGCGCGCGTAGAAGCCGGGACATTGCTTGTCCACCGAGCGGAGCACTTCGCCGATGGTTGTGCCGGGGGCCTCAACCTTTGAGGCCCCCGAACAGTAGTCGCGCAAGCTGGCGGGAACAATGACGAGCGCCATCAAACCATCAGCATGGTGGCAGGGTGAAGGGTGCGTGTGAACGGGTTGAGCACGAGGCCGAGCTCTTCCAGTGTTACCGCGCCGAGGAGCGCCACGTCACCTGGCTTGCCCATCACGATGGGCGTGGGTGTTTCACCGAGACCCTCGAGCCGGACGACGCAGTTGCGGATGTCCCGTTCCATGACGGTTCCGTCAGCGAGCTGGAACTGCTGGCGTCGCCGGGGAACCAGGCCAATCTTGTGCCAGACCTCGCCGGGTAGAAGCGTGTACTGCGCCCCGCTATCAACGACGAAGCGCACACGCTCTTCGCCGGCGGGCCCGACGGCTGTGCCGGTCACGTAGGTGATTCCCACCTCTTGATCCTACTCCAGGCCGTTCAACTCCTCGACCACGCGCCGTGGCGAGATCGGCAGGTCGGTGAAGCGGTGGCCGGTCGCGTCCGCGATGGCGTTCGCCACCGCCGCGAGCGGCGGGACAATCGGCACTTCGCCCACGCCGCGCACGCCGTACGGGTGACCCGGGTTCGGTACCTCGACGAGGATGGTGTCGATCATCGGCACATCGAGCGCGGTGGGCATGCGGTAATCGAGAAAGCTCGAGTTCGCCATGCGGCCGCTCTCGTCGTAGTAGTACTCCTCGTTCAGCGCCCAGCCGATGCCCTGGACCACGCCGCCCTGGATCTGCCCTTCGACGTACGAGGGATGGATCGCGGTGCCCACGTCCTGGGTTGCGGTGTAGCGAAGAATCTTGACCTT
>CAYTBM010000218.1:0-2956 GCA_964436025.1 uncultured Anaerolineaceae bacterium | reverse complement strand
CCGCTGGCGAACGTCGTGCGCGAACCGCCGGTCACGTCGTTGTGGCCGATGGAGTCGGTATCGACGACGGTGGGCTTGATCTCGTCGAACGGGATGCCGAGCACTTCCGCGAGCTGCATGCCGAGGGAGGCGCGCGAGCCGCCGATGTCGGTCGAACCCTCAACGAGGTTCACCGTGCCATCGCTGTTCACGTTGGCGACGACGCTGGATTGCATGCCGCCGTTGAACCAGAAGCCACTGGCCACGCCGCGGCCGCGGTTTGGCCCCTCAATCGGTGACTTCCAGTGCGGCGAGTCGATCGCGGCCTGGACGGACTCTTCGGCGCCGATGCGGGGGAAGGCGATGCCGGTCACCTGGCGGGTACCTTCCTTCGAGGCGTTTTCCAGCCGGAACTGCAGCGGGTCGAGTTTCTGCTTCTTGCAGAGCTCGTCAATGACGCTTTCGATGGCGAAGGCGGCTGCGGGCGCGCCGGGTGCGCGGTATGCAGCGGTCTTCGGCTTATTCAGGACCACGTCATAGGCATTGATTTCGAATGCCTCGACGTTGTACGGCGAAAGCATCGTCATCGAGCCCGCCCCCACCGCCGAGCCAGGGAACGCCCCGGCCTCGTAGCACATGGTTGCCTGGACGCCGGTCAGCCGATTGCCCTTTACGGAGGCCTTGAGCTTGATGTAGGTGCCACTCGTCGGGCCGCTGCCTTCGAACACGTCTGTGCGGCTCATCAGGACCTTCACAGGGCGCCCGGACTTCTTCGAAAGAAGTGCGGCCACCGGATCGAGGTAGATCGGCAGCTTGCCGCCGAATCCGCCGCCGATTTCCATCGGAACGACCTTGATCTTGCCAACCGGGTGCTTGAGCACTTCCGCCGTCAGGTTGCGGACGGCGAAGGCGCCCTGCGTGCTCGTCCAGATGACGATGGTGCCGTCAGGGTTCCATTGTGCGGTCGAGTTGTGGGGCTCGATGTAGCCCTGGTGGACCATCTTGGTAGTGAATTCGCGCTCAACGACGAGGTCGGCCTCACGGAAGGCCAGGTCGAGGTCGCCGCCGGCGAGCCTGTTGTAGGTAGCGATGTTCGAGGGCTTCTCGGACATCTCACCGGTCATCAGCGTCTTGGTGTGGCGCTTCTCGCTCAGGAGTGGAGCATCGTCGCGCATCGCGTCGCGCACATCGAGGACGGGAGTGAGGGGCTCGTACCGCACCTTGATCTTCGCGAGCGCTTCTTCGGCGACGTGGGCATTGACGGCGGCAACGGCTGCGATGGCGTGGCCGCGGTAGAGGGCCTTCTCGCCGGCCAGGATGTTGTCGAGCGCTTCCTTGACGTTGATGGCGCTCTCACCGAGCTCCTCCATCTTGTCCTCGGCGCCCGGGAAGTCCTTCGCCGTGATTACGGCGAACACGCCGGGGTGCTTCTCGGCTTCGCTGGTGTCGACGGAGAGGATGCGCGCGTGAGCGTGCGGGCTGCGAAGGATGCGGCCGTGAATCAGGCCCGGCAGATGGATGTCGGCGCCGTACTGGGCGCGGCCAGTTACCTTCTCCACGCCGTCCGGGCGGATCGGTCGGGTACCGACGACTTTGTACTCAGGCTTTTCGATGGTGGTCATGGACTATTTCGCCTCCTGGAGTTCGCCCGCGGCGCGCTGGACGGCACGGACGATCTTGTCATATCCGGTACAGCGGCAGAGGTTGCCGGAGAGCCAGAAGCGGATTCGGTGTTCGTCGGGATTGGGCTCGCGGTCGAGCAGAGCCTTGGCGGACATGATGAAGCCTGGCGTGCAGATGCCGCACTGGAGCGCGGCTTCTTCGAGGAAGGCTTGCTGGAGGGGGTGGAGCTCGTCGCCATGGGCGAGCCCTTCGATGGTGGTTACTTCACGGCCGGCGGTTTCCACCGCCAGCATGCAGCACGAATTGACGACGCGGCCGTCGACGAGGACCGCGCAGGCCCCACAGTTGCCGTTGTTGCAGCCTTCCTTGGCGCCGGTCAGGCCGATTTCGTCGCGGAGCACTTCGAGGAGACTCTGGCGGTCTTCGCAGAGGAAGTCGGTTTCGGCGCCGTTGAGGCGGGTGGTGACGTGAGTACGGGCCATGGGTTAGCGGGTCTCCCGGATACGCTGGAGCGCCCCTTCGAGCGCGCGGACGGTGAGGACTTTCGCGAGGTGCTTTCGCTGGGCAACGCCCCCGCGCATGTCGTCGATGGGGGTGGCGGCGGATGCGGCGGCATCTCCGGCGGCGGCAAAGGCTTCGGCGCCGGCCGGCTTGCCGACCAGGGCTGAAGCGGCCGCCGGCACCATCAGCGGCGTCGCCGCGACGGCGCCAAGCGCGACGCGGGCGGCGGTGATGTTCCCTGACCCGTCCAGCGTGATGTTCACGCCGGACGAGGCAACGGCGATATCCATCTCGTTGCGCGGGATGAAGCGGTGGTAGAACGCACCCGAATTTGCAGCCGGCGCCGGCAGCCTGACCTGGAGGAGCAGTTCACCGGGTTGCAGGGTGTTTCGCCCTGGACCGGCAAAGAAGTCTTCAACGGCGATTTCACGGTTGCCGTTGGGGCCGGCGATGACCAGCCGGGCGCCCAGCGCCATCAGCGCCGGCGACGAGTCGGCGGCGGGGCTGGCGTTGCAGAGGTTCCCGCCGAGGCTTGCCCGGGACTGGATGGCCGTACCGCCGATAATCGTCGCGGCGTCGACGAGCGCCGGGAAGCGCTTGCGGACATCGGCGTTCTCGTAGAGTTCGGCGAGCGGGGTGGCCGCGCCGATTTCGAGCCCGCCGTCCGCCGTGAAACGGAAGCTCATGAGTTCCGGGATGTGCTTGAGGTCGATGAGCTGATCGCAACGGCGGCGGCCTTCGCGAAGCTGGACGATGACGTCGGTGCCGCCGGCGAGGAGCAGTGACTGCTTGCCGTTGCCGAGCGCGCTGAACGCCTCGCTCAGTGAGCGGGGCGCAAGATAGGTAAATGCTT
>CAYTBM010000217.1:0-5632 GCA_964436025.1 uncultured Anaerolineaceae bacterium | reverse complement strand
TTCGCCTACGACAGCACCTTGAAGCGCGCCCTCTACGAGCGCGCCGGCGTTCTCGAATGTCTGCTCATCCAGGTCCACGAACAGCGCATTGAATGGTGGGCGCGAATCGGCGGCCGGTATGAGGCGATCGAGCCGCGCGAGGGCATCTACGAAAGCCGCGCGTTTCCCGGGTTACGCCTGGACGCCGAAGCGCTCTGGGCGGGCGATATCGCCCGCGTACTGGCGGCGCTAGACGCCTGACCTTGAGGGCCCCCGGCTTTCCCTCTCACGTCTTACCTTCTTTCTTTGTTCCTCTCCCCTGTATCGTTTCGAGGATATGACTGGCCGCGCGATCACCAGACCACGGCATGCTTTTGGTGCGCTTTCGCCGCACCAGCAGGGCCTGGTTGCGGTGCTTGGGGCTGCCGTCCTCTGGAGCACCGGCGGGCTCTTCATTAAGTGGGTTTCCCTGGATGCGCTCGGCGTCACCATGTGGCGTTCGCTGCTCGCCGGCATTGTCATGTGGCTCGTCGCCCGGCCTCCGCTGCGCCTGCCGTGGAAGACCAGCCGGCTTACCTGGGGCATCGCCGTCAGCTACGCGCTCACGCTCGTCATGTTCGTCGCCGCAACCAAGTTGACCACCGCGGCGAGCGCGATCTTCCTTCAATACACGGCGCCTCTGTACCTCCTCGTGAGCGGCGCGTTGTTTCTGAAGGAGCGTCCCACGCGCCTGGACTTCGTCACCGTTGCCGTGGCCTTCGTGGGAATGGCGCTCTTCTTCGTTGGCAAGCTGGACACCGATGCAATGGCCGGGAACATCCTGGCAGCGGCATCGGGAGTCACCCTCGCGGCGATGTTCACGCTCCTGCGCGCACCGGGCTGTACCGCCGAAACCCGGCCCGAGGCTATGGTCCTCGGCAACGTGCTCCTGGTGGTGGGGCTTCTCGCGGTCAATCTCGGCCGGATGACGAGTGAGCCTTTCACACCGGATGCGAGCGATGCGGCGGGGCTGCTCTTTCTCGGCGTCGTGCAGATAGGCTTCGCCTACCTCCTGTTCGGCTTCGGCGTGGCGCACGTCCAGGCCCTCGAGGCGTCGCTCATCGGCATGCTCGAGCCTGTGCTCAACCCGGTCTGGGTCTTCCTCTTCCTCGGCGAAACGCCGGGCTGGTGGGCCGTCCTCGGGGGCGCCATCATCGTTGCCGCCGTCAGCGCGCGGACGTTCGCCACAGAAAAGGGCCGCGCCAGCGCCAACGAAGCCCTCATCCCCGCTGACATATGAGCCCGCACCCGGACCAGCCAGCGCTCCTCGATGTCTACCGCGCCCTCGAACGCATGCACGAATGGCGCGGCTGGCACTGGTGGCCCGACGCCGACCCCTTCGAGGTCTGCGTCGGCTGCATCCTCGTCCAGAACACGATGTGGACGAACGTCGAGCGCGCGATAGACCGCTTGAAGGCGGCAAACGCGCTGACACCGGAAGCGATCGCTGCGCTATCGCAAGAGGCCCTCGAAGAACTGGTACGTCCCAGCGGCCAGTACAGGCAGAAGGCGAAAAAGTTGCGCGCCTTCCTGGCGCTTTGCGACGAGCACGGCGGTTTCGAACCTCTGATGGCCATCGACGCCGAGCAACTCCGGCCTATCTTGCTCGACACGTTCGGCATCGGCCCGGAAACCGCTGACGCCATGATCTGCTACGCCGCGCGCCAGCCGGCCTTCGCAGCCGACGCCTACTCGATGAGGTTGTTCAGCCGGCTCGGGCTGGGACCGGTGGAGTCGCGGGATTACCACACCTGGCAGCGGTGGGTGCTCGCGACGCTCGCTGGAGCGGCGCCCGATGATTGGAGCGAGCGTGACCTCCTCGCCCGCTACCATGCGCTCATCGTGATGCACTGCAAGCACCTCTGCCTCAAGAACCGCCCGAAATGCGGCGACTGCGAGCTGTTGCCACGGTGCCCCTACGGCCAGGGCCAGCGGCCATGATCCGCCGCGCGGTCGCTACCGTCGGCACTCCCATACGAAGGCTCGCATGGCAGGGCGAACGCCTGCGCTGGCGGCTGTTTCACCCTATTACCCTCGGCGCGCGCGTCATCCTCGTGCGAGACAGCGAGGTCCTGCTTATCCGGCACACCTACCGCCAGGGCTGGTTCTTCCCCGGCGGCGGCGTGGAGAAAGGCGAGACCCTCGACGCCGCCGCCCGCCGCGAAGCCGGTGAAGAAGCCCGCGTCACGGTCCGCGAAGTGACCCTCCTCGGCGTGTACAGCAACTTCGTCGAGGGCAAGAGCGACCACGTCGCCATTTTCGTCTCGCGCGACTTCGACCTGCACGAGTTCCAGCCGAACAACGAAATCGGCGCGCGCGAGTGGTTCGCCTTCGACGCACTCCCCGCCGATGTCTCGCCCGCGACGCAGCGGAGACTTCGCGAACTGATCGAAGGCGGACCGCCACGGTCCGGCGCGTGGTGACAGTGACTCCGGCGCTCGCCGCCGCGCTGGCCGCATTCGGCATTGACTCACGGGCAGAACCGCAGCCCGTCGACAACTCCGTGTTGAACGTGAACTACCGCGTCGAGACGCCGGCTGGCCCGGTGTTCGTTCGCTCGCACCGTGCCGGCCGGCCCCTCGATCGCCTCCTTCGCGAGCAGGCTGGCGCCGCCTGGGCCGCCTCGCGCGGGCTTCCTGTGGCCGGGCCGCTGCAGACGCCCGGCGGGGACGCTATCGTCGAAATCGAGGGCCAGTACTGGTCGGCGTACAGGTGGGTTGAGGGGTCAACATACCGGCGAGGGTCGATCACCGCGAACCAGGCGAACCGTCTGGGCCAAGCGCATGGCCGCTGCCATGTTGCCCTTCGCGATTATCCCGGGGCGGACTTTCTGCCGAAAAACTCCGAATTGACCTGGTCTACGGAGGCGGCGCTGAGCGCCCTCGCGGGTATTGAACCCGAGGTGCAGCAACGCGGGACGGAGCAGGAACGGCGCTGGCACGCCAGGCAACAGCAACTCCTGCGCTCGGGCGCCGCGTTGCCTTCCGACCGTTTTGCGTGGCTGCCCCTCGCCGCATCACACGGCGACTTCCACGAGCGAAATGTGATGTTCGATGACGCCGGCCAACTGGCCGCAGTGGTCGACTGGGAGCGCTTCTGCCTTCAGCCGCCCGCCTTCGAAGTGCTCCGCGCGGTGAGCTTCATGCTGATCCTCGACGAAGAGCCGCTGACGGCATACCTGCAGGGATTCCGCGAACATGCGGCGCTGGATCGGGCCACCATCCCGGCCGCAATCGACGCCTGGTGGCAGAGTTCCATGCACAACACCTGGGCGTTCCGCGACACCTTCCGCGATGGCAACACCACATCCCGCCAGTTCCTGCCGGAGGAAGAACGCCGTTCCCTTCAGTTCAACGACGGCGACTTTCGCGGCCGGCTATCGGAAGCAATCCTGCGCTACGCCACCTGAGCGACCGGCAATCCAAAATCTGAAATTCCCGATCCAAATTCCTAGTACCCTCGGTGCTCCTTGTTCAGCTGACGCACATCAGGTTGCGGGGTGGCCTCTGCGGGGCGCACCTGGTCGCCTCGATCGCGGTGCTCCTCCATCTCCGACTCGGTGTCGTCTTCCGGTTCTACAACGCGGACGTCCGACTCGGACGGTTCAAGCACACGGGCAGCGGTCTCCATGAACTCCTCGACCTTTTCGACGGGGTCGAGATCCTTGATGTAGCGGATCGCGCCCTTGATGTCTTCGATCGGGTTCAAATCCCTGCGCGCCTGTTCGCGATCCTTTTCGTCAGTCATCGGAATGGCCTCGCTTTCTGCCTGCTTCCGTTCGAGTGTCCCCGAAGGCGCACCCGCTGCACAAGGCCTCGCATCTCTCCGGTAGACGCGCCCGGTCTTGAGGTCAACGAACCAGGCGGTCGCGGGACGGTCGCGTTCGGTGGGCGCAGCCATGCTGTTCCTCCAGTTTGGGTCATCAGCATGCGCGTGAGCGATAAGCGATTGGAAGGTACCGGGGTGCCAGGAAACCGGCCCGAAAGGGAACTACGCCTGCTCTCGCGATTCCGCCTCGGCCAGCGTTTGGCCCACCAGCGCCAGGAACTGGTCCGCGGCGAACGGCTTCTGCACGAACATCGTGTTCGCGGTGCGGGCCGCGAACTCTGCGGGCCCCTCGGCGCTGTACCCGGAAATGAGGATCACCGGGATCTCCGGCCAGCGGTCCAGGATGCTGCGGCGCAACTCTATGCCGGATTCGCCCGGCATCACGATGTCGCTGATCACGAGGTCGGGCCGTTGCGAGTCAAGCAGTGACCGCGCTTCATTTGCGTGCGCGGCCTGGAGCACCTGGTAGCCCTGCGTGCGGAGCAGGCGGGCGAGCATGACGCGCACGGGGTCGTCGTCGTCCACCACCAGGATGGTCGCCGTCACGAGCGTATCCTCGGGCGACTGAGGCGAACCTCCAACCGCCCTCGCGGCTTCGTGAGTGTCAGCAATGGCGCGCACGCTGCTCCCCGGGTCTTCGCCCTTTGAATGCATCAATTCTCACCGAACGCAGGTGCTCGCGGTCATTGGGGACAACCCTGATAGGGAGGGGTGAGTCCCCGACAGCGCCGCGCCGAATGATACGCAGCGTATGCGGAACGGTATCGGTTTTTTGGCCTGTTTTGTGACAAATCTTGTTGACCTCCCTCACATTGGCAGCCGATCTCCACCCGTGACACCGTCAGTACACCGGGCGCGAGCGAGGCGTCCCGCGAGACCCTGGACGGCGTCAGTCGCTCTCCCGCCCGCCGCGAATCAACGCCGATCGCCTGGGAAAGCCCCGCGGCGCCGGGCCCTTGCGCGCTTCCGAGTTCCGCTATGATGCGCCGCCATGGAACTGCTCTCTGATCGCCGCTTCAGCGTCAGCTCACACGGCCTTGCTGCTGGTTACACCGGGTGGCTTCTTCGATCGCTCGGCGCCCACGTCGAACACGCTTCCGCGCTCGATCCCGAAGACATTGGCGCGTTTCTCGGGCAGGAGGCAGCGTTCACCCCTGACCCGCACCTTGACGGCGAGCCCGGCGGCACGCTCATCACGGATGCCCCGGTCAATGTGCGCAGCAGGGCACGGCTCGAAGCACTCGCCACTGATCGCCGGGTCATCTGGATCACGCCGTGGGGCCTCGGCAGCGACTGGAGCGAGCGGCCGGACAGTGACCTCGCGCTCTACGCAGCCAGCGGATGGATGAACTCCGTCGGCGAGCCCGACCGCGAGCCATTGGCCCCGCCGGACGGACAGTGCCGCTTCATCGCCGGGTTGTTCGCCGCCATTGCGGCGCTGGAGCCATCCGTCAACCCGGCGGCGGCCGCGCCCGGCCTCATCGACGTACCGGTCATCGAAGCGCTCGTCGCCACCCTTATCTATGACCCCGTGTCCTTTCAGTACTACGGTCTCATTCGCGGCCGCGCCGGCAACCGCTTCTCGCGCGCCCAGCCCACGCTCGCCACACTCGCCTGCAAGGACGGTTTCGTCGGCCTTCACACCGCGCTCCACGGGCAATGGGTTTCACTCGCAAACCTCATCGGCCATCCGGAAATGGTCCGCGACCCGCGCTTCGAGAAGCTCGCGGACCGCGCCGCAAACATCGGCCCGATGGACGCTGAGTTCCTCCTCCCCTGGCTCGCG
>CAYTBM010000216.1:0-5635 GCA_964436025.1 uncultured Anaerolineaceae bacterium | reverse complement strand
CCGAGGTACATCGCGTAGCCGTAGTCTCCAGCTGCGTCGTGGATGTAGCCCGCCATCGCCGCTGCCAACGAGCCTCCTACCATGTGCGAGAACGTGATCCAGCCGTAGATCGTGCCCACGGAGCGGCGCCCGAAGCGGTTTGCCGTGAGCATCACGGTCGGGGGCACAGTGGCGATGTAGTCCAGGCCGAAGACAACCGCGAACGCCGACATCAGTGGGACGGTTGAAATTGCAGGAAGGACGACGAGCGAAAGCCCGCGCATCGCGTAGTAGACCGCCAGGAGTTTCCGGGGAGAGTACCGGTCGGTGAGCCACCCGGATGCGATCGTCCCCACGACGTTGAACGCGCCAATGATGCTGAGAATCCCGGCGGCTTGCTTCTCGGAGAAGCCGTGTTCGGTTGCGTGAGGAATGAAATGCGTGCCGACGAGGCCGATCGTGGTGAAGCCGCAGACCCCGAAGCTGAGCGCGATGAGCCAGAAGTCGCTGGTCTTGAGCGCTTCTTTCATCGGCACGAGGCGTTCATCGCTGGCGAGAGGAAGCTGGCCCGGCCGTGAACCGTACGCGCTGAGGCCCACATCCGCGGGTTTGCTGCGCAGGAGAAGCACCGCCAGGGGAAGTACGACGACTGCAGCAAGCGCGGCCATCAAGCCAACTGCCTGGCGCCAGCCCCAGACATCCACGATCTCCGCGAGGAGGAGGATGAATACGAGTTGCCCTGCGCTCGCGGCCCCACCGAGAATGCCAGTGACCAGGCCTCTTCGCTCGAAGAACCAGGTGTTCGCCACCGTGGCGCTCAGGACGATCGACGTCCCGCCGGCGCCGAAGCCGACGAGCAGACCCCAGTAGATGTAGAACTGCCAGAGCGTCTGCAGGGTGACGGTAGCGATGACGCCCGCGCAGCCGACCGCCAGGAACCCGAGGATGACCGGCCGGATGCCGTAGCGGTCGATGAGCTTGCCTGAGACGGGGCCCGCGAAGCCGAGGGTGAGGATTGAGAGAGAGATGGCCAGGGAGATCTGGCCGGTGCTCCAGCCGAAGTCGTCCTTCAGCGGGGTGATCATGACGCCAGGGGCTGAGCGGATGCCGGCTGTGACGGTGACCAGCAGGAACGTCACGGCGACCATGACCCAGCCGTAGTGGACGCCTCGCCGACGGGCGATGGCGGTGGCGGAGAAACGAGAAGGAGACGCTGAGGTCAGATCGGGGACGGCCATGCGGGCGAGTTTAATGCAGAAACGCACGCGAACGGCAGTGCCACTTTGCGCCGGCGATTACCGCCCGCGGTAGCTCGGCTCGCGCTTCTCCACGAAGGAGTTCACTCCCTCGCGGTGGTCCTCGGTGCGCCAGAGGACATCGCCGAGAGCCTGCTGGTATTCGCCGAGTGACTTCCAGTCCATCTGGAAGCCCTTGTGCATGGCGCGCTTAATCGCGCGCTGCGCGAGGGGCGGACCGCTGGCAAGTTTCCGTGCCATGGCCGTTGCCTCGGTGAGCAGGTCCGCCGGAGGGACCACTTTCGAGACCATCCCGATGCGGAGGGCCTCCTGAGCGTCCACCAGGTCGCCGGTGAGGGTGAGCTCCATCGCCTTGGAGAGGCCGACGAGCTGGCGAAGAATAAACGTCCCGCCCACGGTGCCGAGGACCCCGCGGCGGACGAAGTACCAGCCGAACTTCGCCGCATCCGAGGCGTAACGGATGTCGCAGTACAGTGCGAGGTCCATCCCGTAGCCGACCGCGGGGCCATTGACCGCCGCAATGGTGGGTTTTTCGAGGGCGAAGAGGTCGTCGAGCGACACCTCGCCCTCTTTGATGCGGCGGATCTGCCGGTCGTCCTGGCGGCTGGACTGGTCGTCGGCGAGAAAGATCGCCTGGAAATCGTCACCGGCGCAGAAGCCTCGGCCGTTGCCGGTCACCAGGACGCAGCGGACGGCATCGTCGTCGCGTGCGGCCGCAATGGCTTCGCGAAGCTCTCTGGTGGTCTGCGGGCGGAGTGCATTCATCCGCTCGGGGCGGTTCAGGGTGAGGGTGGCGACCCCGTACCCATCGACTTCGTACAGGATGTCTTCGTATGCCATGCGGAGGCCTCGCGTTGGATAGGTGAGACAAATCCTACGCCGCGCCGGGCTGCCGGCGCCGCAGGCTCAGCAGCAATCGTCCTTGTAGCCGCAGCGGCGGCAGACGGCGAGACGCGAACCTTTGATGTTCGCCATGAGGCTGCCGCAGCGGACGCAGAGCTGAAGAGGGATGGTATTGGCAGGCATTGGCGCATTGGGCCACGGGCACGGGGCGCAGTCAAGCGAAAGGCTAAACTGCTTGACGGCATTAGCATTTCTTAGATAAATTCATGTTGCCGAGCCGCTCGGCGCTGTGCCCCCTGCTGTGAAAGAGTCGCGCACCCCGCCTCTCTATCGTTGACGGCCCCCGGTGTTCGCCGGGGGCCGTCGCACGTATCGATCGCGCAAATAGTTGCATTGGAATCGCAAACAGCAGCTCACCCTGACATGCGTACTGGACGCTGCCGAGAGAGACTGGTGATCCAGCGTTCCTGAAGGAGAGTTCTCATGCTGAGTCTCAAGTACCTCCGCGCCGGTCTTCTCATCGGCGTGCTCGCCCTCCCCGCTGTCTTCGCCGCCTGTGGCGGCGGCGGCGATGACGACGACAACAGCGGTGACGCAACGACCACCGGCGAACCCACCGAGGGTCGCGCGAAGGATGAGCCCGGCGTCCCGGACGGAGCGCCCTTCATCGATCAGAACAACCTGAAGTTCATCCCGGACAAGCTGACCGCGAAGGCCGGTGAGGTGGTGTACTTCAAGAACAGCGAGACGGCGCTGCACACGGTGACAATCAACGGGAAGAACGAGTCCGGGAACATGAAGAAGGACCAGGTCTTCCAGTGGACTCCCCCCGGCCCAGGCACATACAAGATCACCTGCGACTTCCATCCGCAGATGCACTCAACCGTCACGATCCAGTAGGCGGTTAAAACCGCAGCACGGTCGAGGGCCATCGTGCGGCCTGCCTGCCTGCCTCGGGGCGGAGAGTCAGTCGGTGGTCCGTTCGCCCGTGATCATGGGCGGATGGACGGCGCCAGAAACCCGGGCGAATAATTGCGGCCATCCCCCATCGGGCGGGAAGGGCGTACGCTCTCAGGGTGTCGCTCAGGCTATTCAGCGCCCCTGCGGCGTCGCTCCAGCCTGCCGTCGAGGAACGTAAATCCGTATGTCTCGCCATCTGCTGATTCGCAATAGCGTGCTTGCGTTGGCGTCTGGGCCGCTCCGGGCGGACATCCTCTGCCACGAGGGACGAATCGTGGCGATCGGCCATGACTTGAAGGAACCGGACGCGACGGTTGTGGACGCGGGTGGGCTGACAGCCGGGCCAGGGCTGATAGATGTCCACGTCCATGGCGGCGGCGGCCACTCGTTCTTCACCCGGGACGCCGAGCGCATCCGTGAGTACGCCCGCTGGGCGCCGCGCAACGGCGTCACCTCGTTCCTGGTGAGCACCGTGGGGCGCGACGCCGACGATACAGTGGCGATCTTCTCGGCGATCGCACCGCTGATTGGCGAGACTGAGGGTGCGGAGGCACTGGGCTTCCACATGGAGGGCCCGTTCATCAACCCATTGCGTCAGGGCGCTTTCCCGAAAGACATGCTTCGGGCGCCGGTTCGAGAGGAATACCTGCGGTTCCAGGCCGCCGCGCAGGGCCACATCCGGCAGGTGACGATCGCGCCGGAGTTGCCGCTGGCGCTCGACCTCGCCGTGGCCATTTCCAGCAGCGGGGCGATCCCGGCGATGGGCCACACGGACGCGACGATGGTGCAGGCACGGGCTGGCTTCGATTCGGGTATCCGCCATGTCACGCACCTGTTCAACGCGATGCGGCCGGTGCATCAGCGGGAGGGTGGCCCCATCGTCGCCGCGTTGCTCCAGGACCAGGCGACATGTGAACTGATTTGCGACGGCGCGCATGTGTCGGGGGAGAACCTGCAACTGGCGTACCGCATCCTCGGGCCTTCGCGGACAGTTGTGGTCACGGACAACCTGCACCTGGCGGGGATGGACGCCCAGAGTGGGCGTTTCGCCGGCGAGGAGGTCACTGTCTCCGGCGGCAAAGCGTCGAAAGCGGACGGCACCATCGTTGGGAGCGTGGAAACGATGGACCAGCACTTCCGCAACACGATGGCGTTCTTGCGCATCGATCCCGGGACCGCGTTCCGGATCTGTTCGACGAACCCGGCCCGCGTGGCCGGCGCGGCCAACCGCAAGGGTCACCTGGACCGCGGGATGGACGCCGACATCGTGCTGATGGACCCCGATTTTCGTGTGCGGATGACCATCTGCCGCGGCGAGATCGCATTCGACGGGCGGTGAGCCCGCGCGCCAGGGATGAGCCCGCCATTCGCCCAAAGAAATCGCAGAATGCCGTCAGGGGCGCCCAATCCATTTGCAGGTTCGTTGCAAGCGCCTCCACGCGGAGGACGTGCACGCCCGGGCTCGCTCACGATGGAAGTACCAGCTGCTGGGCCGCACGGCTCAGCCGGTGAAGATCGCGCCGAGGAGACCGCAATGGCAGAAAGAAGCGTGTCTGAAACAGTCGAGTTCCGGGGCGGCCCGGACGACGGGACAATCCTGGTTGCCCCTCCGGGGCACGTGTTCGAAATCCGCTATGCCTATGCAGAAGGCGCTGTGTATCTCTACGAGGAAACGGGACGCCTGACGAACGGTGGCCACCGCGAAGCAGCGTACCGGGGCGAGGCAGCGCGTCCGTGAGCAGCGCCCGCCCCGAACCGGCCCTTTCTGTCACATTCCGGGAAGGAGGGCGGCTGCTGCCTCGTCCAGGACCCAGACGGTGTTGGCGGCGGTGCGTGCCAGGCTCGCCGGGCAGCCGGCCTTGGCCGGGTCGTTGATTGCGGAGGCGACGATAGGGGCCTTGGCGGCGCCGTTCGCGAGCACGAGTACTGTCCGCGCGGTAAGCAGTTCCCGCAGGCCGAGTGTGAGGCCCCACGCCGGCGTGGCGGCGCCCCAGCAATGAGAACCGGCGGCCCGCGATGCGTCATGGAGGATTACGCGGCGCACCGTGCTTTCGCGGGCGCTGCCCGGCTCGTTGAACGCAAGGTGGCCGTTCATGCCGATGCCGAGCACCGCCACATCCAGGCCGCCCGCTCGCTCGAGCGCTGCGGTCATCCGGGCGCATTCGACATTGAGGTCCGGCGCCTGGGGATCGAACTGTTCCACGTCCGGCGCGCCGGGGATGATGTCCCAGTAGCGGGCGAAGAACGACCGGTTCGAGCACGGGTGGTTCCGCGGTCCGCCGTACTCATCGATGGCGAAGGGACGCCACGCTGAGATGCGGGCATCGCCGCCTTCGACCGCTGCACGAAGGGCTTCGAATAAGCCGACGGGCGTGTTGCCGGTTGGCAACCCGACCACGGGCTGCTCGATGCCGGCTACCGCCGCGAACAACGCGTCGAGGCAGGCGGCGCCGAAGTCGGCTGCTGGCACTTTGCGGAATTCCTGGCTCACCGGTACTCACCGAGGAGCACAGAGAGCTCCCGGATGGCGGCCGGCATGCGCGGGCCGTACCACCAGAGCAGCTTGCCATCGATGACTCGCGCCGGGGCGATTTCGC
>CAYTBM010000215.1:0-5658 GCA_964436025.1 uncultured Anaerolineaceae bacterium | reverse complement strand
ATGGGCGTCCCCATCCGGAAGGCCGTGGGCAGCATCCGCTTCTCGCTCGGAGAAGAGACCAGCGCCAGGGATATGGAAACGGTGCTGGCGGTCCTCCCCGGTGAGGTTGCAGCGGCGCGAGAGGAATCGGCGCTGCCGGTGGGGAGATAGACCCGGGCAACGGGAAGAAGGCATGTCCGAAGTATCGAAGCGCATCGCGATGCCCGCACTCGCGACCTCAAAAGCGAAAACGAAACGGCCCCCTCATTCGAGGGGGCCGCGTCGTGCTGGTTGTTTTGGAGACCCTGGATCAGGCTTCCGCGGGCTTGGGGTTGCGGACGCCGGCTCCGAGCGTGCTCTGGAAAATCTTCTCGAGGGTATCGATGTCGAAGCCGCCCTGCTTGTAAATCGTGCGCTCGCGAGTTGGCAGGCTCATGAGGCTGATCTCGTCGCCGCCGATGATGAAGTCGCGGCCGTTGATGTTGGATGCCGCGTCGGTGCAGAGGTACACCACCAGCGGGGCAATGAGCTCCGGAGCCATTGCGGCGATGCCTGCGACCGCCTGCTCGGTGGAGCTTTCAGCGGCAGGGGCGGCATTGCCGGCGGCGGCCAACTGCTGGCGGCGGACGCGCGCTGCTTCCATCTCAGGGCTCAAGGTCAGGCGAGTGGCGGCGCGGGGGCGGAGGGCGTTCGCGGTCACGCCGTACTTGCCGAGGTCCAGCGCGAGGGTGCGCGTCAGGCCGGTGATGCCTTCCTTCGCCGCAGAGTAGTTGGCCTGGCCCAGGTTGCCCAGGCCGGACTCCGAGGAGGTGTTGATGATGCGGCCGCCGCGCTGCTGGCGCATGACGATCGAGGCATAGCGGGTGATCGTGAAGTGACCCTTGAGGTGGACGGCGATGACGGCGTCCCACTCTTCTTCCGTCATGTTGAAGATGATTCGGTCGCGCAGGATGCCGGCGTTGTTCACCAGGATGTCGAGCCGTCCCCAGGTGTCCATGGCCTGCTTGACGATCGCTTCGCCGTCGGCCATCGATGCGACGTTGCCGAAGTTCGGAAGCGCGTCGCCGCCCATCTTCTTGATTTCGGCGACGACCTCCTCGGCGGGCGTGTTCTCGCCGCCTTCGCCGGCTGTGCTGCCGCCGAAGTCGTTGACGATGACGCGCGCGCCTTCCTTCGCCAGCGCGAGCGCTTCTCCTCGGCCGATGCCGCGGCCCGCGCCGGTGACGATCGCGACCTTACCTTCAAGCCTTCCGGCCATGTGCAGAACTCCTGTTGCAATGTGGCTGTGACTTCCTTCCCCGAAGGGCAAGGACAAACGCGTGAAATCTACCATCGCCGCCCGCCGTTGTCTCACCGCGCAGCACTGCGCGCTCCTTTACGATGTACCGCGTGCCGCGCCTGCTTGCGTTCATCCCCCACCCGGACGACGAGTCTTACAGCTTCGGCGGGACGCTGGCGCTGGCCGCGCAGGCGGGGTGGGAATGCTTCGTCTACTGCGCTTCGAGCGGAGAGAAGGGGAAGCGGCACGACGGCGGCTCAACCGCGCGCCCGGATGTGGCTGCCCAACGCGAGCGGGAACTCGAAGCCTCGTGCGACGTGCTCGGCTGCCGGCCTCCTACGTTCTTGCGTAAGCCGGACGGCCAGCTCCAGAAGACCTCGTTTGGGAGCAAGCTCGTTGCTCGCATCTGCCTGGAGATGGCGCCCGACCTCGTCCTGTCACTGGGCCCTGATGGTGCGTACGGCCACCCTGATCATCTGGCGGTTCACCGCTGGGTGAGCCGCGCCTGGGAACAATGTCACCGGTCGTTTCCGCTGTTGTATGCGGTCTTTCCGCAGGGATTGTTCTTGCCCCAGTACGAAAAGTGCCTCGGCATGATGGGCACTCCGCCGGACCCACCCGCTGAGGCAATCGGCAGCGACTCGTACCATTACGAGGTCGACATTCGCGGAATGCGCCCGGAGAAACTGGATGCGATCGCGTGCCACCGCTCGCAACTCCCGGATGGCGACGTTGAGGCGCTCTTCCCACCTGGCATCGTGGCCGAACTGCTCGCCTGGGAGCACTTCGACGATGCGAGCGGCGCGCGGTCAGCCGAGGTGAAGGCCTTGCTCGCTTCGTTCTAGAGATGGGCTGGATCCGTGTGGCTCAGCGGCCGGGCGCCCCGAGCGGCTGCTCTTGGAGGGCTGCGGCGGCTGCGACTTCCCGCGTCCGCGAGCGCAAAGCGAGCATCCCGAGCAGGACCACCGTCATCGTCGCGACCGCGAGACCGCCAAGTGTCGCCCGCTCGCCCGAGTGGTCGGCAATGATCCCGACGGGGTAGGAAATGATGGAGTTGAAGCCGAAGGCCATCATCGTGACGGACATGACGCGGCCGAAGTACTTGGGGTCGGCGCGTTCCATGAGGTTTACGTTGTTGAGCATCTGGAAGCCGCTCGATGACGCCCCAACGAGCGAAGCGACGCCCAGCGCAGCCCAGAATCCCGGGGCAATGGCCAGGAGCGCGAGCGAGGCGGCCATGCAGGCGCCGAAGAAGAGCATGACCGCGGGGGCGTTGGCCAGCCGGCGCGACGCCAGCACCAGGGTGACGACGATCCCGCCGATGGCCGTAGCCCCGTAAATCACGCCGAGCTGGCTCGCCGGATGGCCGAGCGTGTTCTCCAGGTAGCCCGGCATGATCGTCTGGTAGGAGAAGCCGGCGAGCACCACGCCGCAGAACACGAAGGCAAGGAGCCGGACGTCTTTGTCGCGCCAGATGTAGCTGAAGCCCTCCGAGAGGTCGGCCCGGACAGACGTCGGGTTCGCGCGTGGGCGCGGCGGCGAAGCCTCCATCTGGAGCAATGTGATAACCACGCCGCCGAAGATGAGCGCCATCATGGCATACGTGCCCGCGGTCCCAAAGAAGGCCCAGCCGACGAGTACACCGGCTATGAGCGGCCCGACGATGCGTGTGGTGTTCATCGAGAGCTGCTGCAGGGCCACGCCCTTGGGCAGGTCCTCTCCGTCCAGGAGGTCGCCGATCCAGGCCTGGCGGGTGGGACCCATCATCGAATACATGCAGCCAAGGACGAGGCTGGCGCCCGCGAGCATCAGGATCGTGATCACATCCGTCGCGATGAGCGTGGCAATCAGCGCAAACATCAGTCCGATCACGAACTGGGCCGAAGTGAGGAGCCGCTTTTTCGAAACGCGGTCAGAGAGCGTCCCGCCGAGGGGGCTCAGCAGCAGCATGGAGATGCCCTGCCCGAGAAAGACGAACCCGACGGATCCGTTCTTGCCGGTGAGGTCAAAGGCGACAACGCCCTGCGCCACCTGCATCATGCCGAACGCCAGCATGGCCAGCGTTGTGCCGATGAAGAGCAAGAGGTACTGGCGCTGTCGCAGCACCACGAATGGCTGAGTCGATCCTGAAGCCGTGAGTCGCCTCCTTGCGGTTGGGCGCTCCGCCGCGCGGACGGCCGGCGCTCAAGAAGCGGGCCGCGCTCGCCCCACTTTGCGCCGGAAAGGGCGCCGGGCGCAACACCGCGCCCCATCCGCCGCGCATGCTCGTAGAATCGCCGCCAACTGCTGACCTGGAGGGTCACATGGCCAGTTACGAAACGATTACCTACGAATCCACCGGCGGCGTAGGGACGATCACGCTGAACCGCCCCGAACGGCTGAACGGCATCACGAACAAGATGATGTTCGACCTCTACGACGTGCTTTCCGGGCTTCCCACAGACCACCAGACGCGCGTGGTTGTCCTGACCGGCGCGGGCAAAGGTTTCTGCCCGGGCGCGGACCTGCAGCACTACACCTCCGGCGCGGGAGAGGCGCCCCTCAGCCCCGAGCACTTCCAGCTGACGGCGATGCTGCACGAACTGCCGCAGGTCACCGTGGCCGCGATCAATGGGGCATGTGCGGGCGCGGGACTCGGCTGGGCGGCTGCATGCGACCTTCGCTACGCCGCAACGAGCGCGAACTTCAACAGCGCTTTCCTGGGTGTGGGGATTTCAGGCGACATGGCCAGCCCGTGGCTGCTCCCCCGCATCGTCGGCGCCGGGCGCGCGCGGGAGCTGATGTTCCTGTACGGCAAGTTCGACTCCGCCAAAGCCGAAGCGTACGGGTTCGTGAACGGCGTCTTTCCGGACGAAACGTTCCGGACGGACGTGGACGCCATCGTGCAGCGGCTGGCGAAATCAGCGCCGCTGGCGCTTCGCGGGATGAAGCAGAACTTCATCGCCGGCGAGAGCCTGAGCCTGCGAGAGTTCATCCGCATCGAAAGCGAGCGGCACCAGAGGACCGGCGCGAGCGAAGACTCGCGGGCGGCCTTCCGCGCGTTCGTGGAGAAGCGCGAACCGGAATTCAAGGGGAGGTAGGAACATGTGGCTTCGCGTCCGCCAGATCGCGTTCATTGTTGAGGATGCCGACAAGGTTGCCGGCCAGTTGCATGACGTATTCGGCCTGGAGGTGGCCTACATCGACGAACACCTGCCGCCGGCGTTCGGGCTCCAGAACCGATTGCTGCCGGTCGGTACGCAGTTCATCGAGGTCTGTGCGCCAGTGCGCGAGAACACAGCCGGCGGGCGATACCTTGAGCGCCGCGGCGGCGACGGCGGCTACATGGTCATCTGCCAGTGCGACGAGCACGCAGTGCGCAAGCAGCGAGTGCAGGAACTCGGCATCCGCACGGTGGCCGCGCGGGACACGGAGACATCTTGCCTGATGCAGCTTCACCCGCAGGACACAGGCGGCTCATTCCTCGAGATCGACTGGCATGAGAAGCCGGACGATGAGTTTCCGGGCTGGAGCCATGCGATCCGGGGGCCGTGGCCGGACTTCATCCGGACGGACCGGGTGAAAGGCATCGTCGGCGTCGAAATCCAGTCTCCCGACCCCGCCAAAGTGGCGGCGCGTTGGAGCGAAATCATCCAGGAACCGCTGGTCCAGGGCCCCGGTGGACGGGCCATGCAGGTGGACAACGCCACGATCCGCTTCGTCGAGGCAACCGACGGGCGCCCGGAAGGCCTCGGCGGCATCGACCTCGCCGCGACGAACGCGGACGCCGCGCGTGCGGCCGCGAAAGAGCGCGGCTTGCTTCGCGACGACGGCGTCATCATGATCGGCGGGATGCGGATGAGGCTGGTGTAAAGGAGCCCTTCGAATGACCGTGGATAGCTACAAGTACCTGCCGCGCTCGATGAAGGTCATGTATGAGTCCACGCCCCCGGCAGAAGAGCCGGCTGCCTGGACGCCGCTGCCCAAACCGCTTCGACAATGCAGCGTCGCGCTCATGACTTCCGCGGGTATCTTCCTCAAAGACTCGCAGGAAGGCTTCGACGAGGAGCGCGAGTGGGAGCACCCGGAATGGGGAGACCCGACCTACCGCGTCATCCCGTCCGATGTGAAGCAGGGACAGATTGGCTGTTCGCACCTGCACATCAGCCACGATGACCTGCTCGAAGACGTGAACGTCGTGCTGCCGATCCGGGCGTTCAAGCAGCTCGAAGCGGAGGGCGTCATTGGGTCACTCGCGCCCGAGCACTATTCGTTCATGGGTTACCAGGACCGGCGCCTGGAAGACTGGAAGAACGTCCAGGGGCCGGAGCTTGCCGCGAGGTTGAAGGAGCGCGCCGTCGACGTCCTGCTCCTTGCCCCTGCCTGACCGGACTGCTGCAGGAACGTGCCCGTGCTGGCGC
>CAYTBM010000214.1:0-5680 GCA_964436025.1 uncultured Anaerolineaceae bacterium | reverse complement strand
GCGTTCGCCTTTGCCCAGGCCATCATCAGCCCTTTCGTCGGCCGGCTTTCGGACCGATTAGGCCGCAAGCCGTTCATCATCACCGGTCTCTGCATTTACTTCATTGCCGCCCTGGGGTACCTGACGGCGGAGAGCTTTTACCAGGTCATCGCATTTCGCATGTTCAGCGGTCTCGGCACCAGCCTCATCTTTTCGGTGTCGTATGCCTACATCGGTGACATGACCCCGAAGGGACAGGAAGGCCGTTGGCTCGGCGTCTTCGCCACCGCCGATATCGTCGGTTTTGGCACCGGACCGCTCCTTGCAGGGGCTCTGAGAGAGTTCGTTGGGTTCCGCTCCGTGTTCGTCGCGATGGCGACCATGATGGCACTCAGCGCTTCCATCCTGCTTTGGTGGCTGCCGCGCCATAGCCCCGCCGAACTGGCGAAACGGGCGCGCACGAATTCAGCCGCCGCCGCTGAGCAGGGAGTCTCCATCCTACGAGCACTTCGCGACCGCCTGGTCCTCGCTGTAACTGCCCAGCAGGCATTTCTGCAGCTGGCCTTCGGCTCAACCTTCGCATTCCTTGCCATGCGGCTGGAAGACGATCTTGGAGTGGCTCCCCTCTTGGTCGGCGTCGCCTTCGCGACTCAGGACATCACAGGCGGCATTGCGCAGCCGCTTTTCGGACGGCTGGCCGACCGCTATGACCGCCGCATGCTCGTCGCGATTGGGCTCACACTAAATGCGTTGCTGCTCGGCAGCATTGGCGTGGTGCCTTTCTACTGGCTCATGATCCTGGTCTTACTCGCCTCGGGAGCGACCGGAGCAATCTCCCAGGTCGCCTCGGGTGCGATACGCGTCGTGGCCGGGCGGCGCGTGGGGATGGCAACAGTTTCGGGCATCGGTTCGTCCGCGGGCGGCCTGGGCGTGATCATCGGCTCCGTGGTGTCAGGGTTCATCGTTGATTCGCATGGCCTTGCCGCCGGCTTTGCGTTCGGCGGCCTGGCGATGCTCGCCGGCACGGCGGCATTTCTCCTGCTCACACGCGGCGTCGCCACCTCGGAACGCGCCATTGGTTCGAGCAGCGAACTCGCCCAGGCGGCCGGCGGCCAGTAGCGAGTAATCGACAAGCCCCGGCTTCTGCTTCGATGATCGCAGTGTGACGCTCCCTCTCATCCCGGCGAACGACCCGGCAGCCGTCCCGCCGTCGGATTCTGTGTTGGCCGAGGTGGTGGTCAACGCTCAGCAGCCGGCGCGCACGCCGTTCACCTACAGTGTTTCCGCGGACCAGGCCGTAGTGCCGGGACAGGCGGTGTTCGTGCCGTTCGGCCCGAGGATCCTCCAGGGGATCGTGCTCGCGCTGAGCGAGTCCACTCCCCTCCACGCGGTCCGGCCGATCGCCGCGGTGGCGGACCCTGAACCGATCCTCGATGCGGCTCACATCGCCCTGGCGCGCTGGGTGTCCGAGGAGTACTTCGCCCCCCTCTGGGACTGTGTCAGCTGCTGCCTGCCCTCCGGTTACGGCCAAAAGCCGGTGACCATGGTTTCGCCCGTTGATGTCCCGGCATTGCTGCCCGTCTATCCCAAAGACCAAAAGATCCTCCAATACATCTCCAAGCACGGCCGCATCTCTGTTGAGGAGTTACGAGAGCACTTGGGCAACGTCACGCTGACGCTCCTCGATCGGCTGCAACGAGACGGGCACCTCACGGTGGCGCAGGGACTCGCGCGACCGAGCGGGCGGCCACGATTCGAACGCCGCGTCGCGCTTGCCGCGGAGGTCGGTGCGGCCACTGCCCACGCAGCCGAACTGCTCGGCCGCAATCCGAAGTCGGTGGAAGCGCGCGTCCTCACGCACCTCGTCCGCCACCCTGACGTCACGCTGACAGAAGTCCGGGAGCTTGGAGCGACCCCGGCGCATCTCTCCCGCCTGGAGGTAGCCGGGATGGTGCGCCAGTTCGAGCAACGGCTGGAACGCGATCCGCTGGCTGATTACCGATTCGTCCCAAAACCCGCGGCGAAGTTGAGCGCGGGACAACAGGCCGCCGCGGACGCTTGCTGGGCGTATCCCGGGACTACGCTGATTCACGGGGTCACCGGGTCCGGGAAGACCGAGGTCTACCTGGAACTCGTCCGCCGGACCCTTGACGAAGGCCGGGGGGCGATCGTCCTTGTGCCTGAGATCGCACTCACTCCCCAGGCTATTCGGCGCTATGGAGAGCGCTTTGGCGAGACGTTGACGGTGTTGCACTCCCAGCTTTCACAGGGCGAACTCTTCGATCAGTGGTTCCGCATTCAGCGAGGCGATGCGCGGCTCGTCGTGGGCTCCCGCAGCGCGGTCTTCGCTCCCGTGAGAGACCTCGGACTCATCGTCCTGGATGAGGAGCACGAGTGGAGCTACAAACAGGTGGACCCCCAGCCCCGATATCACGCCCGCGACGCCGCGGAACAACTCTGCGCACTAACCGGTGCGCGTCTCATCCTCGGCAGCGCGACGCCGGACCTTGTCACCTTCCACCGCAGCGAGACGGGCCAGATACGGCGGGTCGAACTGGGCCAGCGCCTCTCTCCGCTCGCGGACGGCGGCGCTGCCGAAGGACGCCTACCCGCAGTCGAGATCGTGGACATGCGCCAAGAACTGCGCGAGGGGAATCGGAGTGTGTTTTCCCGTCCACTGCGGCGCGCCGTCCATGCCGCCTTGAACGCCGGAGAGCAGTCGATTCTTTTCGTGAACCGTCGCGGGTCGGCGCGGTTCGTCCTCTGCCGGGACTGCGGCTATCTGCCCCTTTGCCCTTCCTGTGCGGTGGCAATGAGCCTCGACGTTCAGAGTCCGGTGCACGCGATGCTCACCTGCCACCATTGCGGCCGCGGACGGCGGCTGGAAGATCGCTGCCCGAAGTGCGACGGGCCACGTTATCGGCCGTTCGGCGTGGGCACCCAGCGTATTGAGCAGGAAGCGAAGGCATACTTCCGAACCGCCCGCGTGGCCCGCTGGGACAGCGACGTTTCCCGCCAGAAAGGCAGCCACGCACGGATGGTGCAGGCCCTGGAAGCCCGTGAAATCGACATCCTCGTCGGTACGCAGATGTTGGCCAAGGGCCTGGACCTGCCAGAAATGACGGTCGTTGGGGTGATCGACGCAGACGTGGGGCTGAGCCTGCCGGACTACCACGCCCACGAGCGGACGTTCCAGTTACTTTCCCAGGTGGCCGGTCGCGCCGGCCGCCGCGAGAAACCCGGTTGGGTCTACATTCAGACATACGAACCAGCGGCGGCGCCGATTGTCGCCGCGGCCGCGCACGAGTTCCGTCCGTTCTACGAGGAAGAGATCGCGCACCGCAGACGCGCCGGCTATCCGCCGTTCAACCGGCTGGTACGGCTCACCTACCGTCACGGCAAACAGGAACACGCGCTCGAAGAGGCCTCGCGCGTCGCGACCGAGCTCCGCCTGGCGCGCGACACGGCCGGTCGTGCTGAACCCGACATTCTTGGGCCGACCCCGGCCTACATCCCACGCATCCGCGGTGAATACCGCTACCAGGTGCTGCTGCGCGGCCGCGCGCCCTCGAAGCTGCTCGATGGCGTGCGTCTCGGCGAGCACTGGCATGTCGATATTGACCCGGCCAGCCTGATCTGACGTAGCGTCAGGTGCGCCGTAGTTCATGGGAGACCGATTCACTCTTGTGGACGGCTGGCCGTCGCAACCAATTCCGCCAGCCACCCTCGCGGCCGCCCGTGATGTCCCGGCGTTCGAACACCATCATGGCGAGCGCGATGAGACCTACCGAAACAGCAAGGAGCAACCCCGCCCGCCACAGCTCATAGTCGCCGACCAGTGGTTTCGAAGCATCGGCCCAGTAGAACGGTGTGAGCCTTCTCACCTCCGCCAGCGAATCGACGAGCAGTCCCAGCGTGAACACCACATAGGCAGCCACGGCCCCCGCCGTACAGAAGGCGACCGCCATCGCCCGACTCGGGAGGGCTGCCCCGAGGAGCATCCCGAGAGAGGCAAATACATAGAGCAGTGGCAGCGTTGCCGCCATCGCGGCGAGCGTCCGCATGGGGCTCAGATCCATGTCCACAAAGAGTTGGCCCAACAACATGCCGGGCCAGCCCGCAAGCAACGCGACGCTCACCGCCGCCCCGATTCCGAGCGCTTTTTCCAGGATCACCCGGCGGCGGCGAATGGGATGCGCCAGCAGCAGCTCCATCGTGCCCGCCGACTCCTCTCCCGCCGTGGCTGCTGTCCCTGCAACCACCGCGAAGATGACCAGCGTGATGGGCACGGCAGTGAAGAACTCCGTTGCCATGTAACCGGCTGGCGTGGAATACGACCCGGCGGCGCCGGCGAAGTTCTCCATGTACTCCGGCAACTGCATCTCCTGGAAGGAGTCTCGGATCGACGGGAACAACAGAACGTACATCAGTGCGAGGCCAAAGCTCAGCAGCCCGCCGCCAATAGCTGTCACGCGGGAGTCGCGGAACGCCTTACGGGCGACTACCAATCGTCTCATCGCGAGGCCTCCTGTTCGTAGAAACGGACCAGGATTTCGTCGAGCGTTGCCTGCTCCGTACGGAGATCTAGCACGTGGTACGGCGCAAGCAGCTTGACCAGCGTGTCAATTTCGCCTTGGAGTTCGAATTCGACCGTGGAAGCCTCGCGCCTCACTTCCCGAATCCCCGAGCGGCTGAAGACTTCAGGCGGCGGCGCGACACCTGCAAAGCTCACCTCCACGTGCCGCCCCGAACGCCCTTTTAGCGCCGCAACGGGTTCGACCGCGACGAGCCGGCCCGCCCGCAACACGCCCACGCGCTCGCACGTGACTTCCACTTCGCTCATGACATGCGACGAGAAGAAGACAGTCGCCCCACGGGCCGCTTCGCGGCGCAGCAGGTCCCACACCACGCGCTGCACGAGCGGGTCCAGCCCGGACGTTGGCTCATCCAGCAGCAAGACATCCGGTCGGCCGAGTAATGCGACGACGACGCCAAGCTTCTGGCGGTTGCCTTTCGAGAGGTGCGCAGCCTTCTTAGTGAGGTCCAGTTCGAGCTCCCCTGCGATGGACGATGCCCGCTTGAGGTCTGCTTCGCCGCTGCGCAGCCCGGCGAAAAACTCAACCGTCTGGCGGCCGGTGAGGCCGGGATAAAGGCGAAGTTCGCCCGGCAGGTAGCCAACCCTGCGGCGTACTTCGATGGTGTCTTTCTGGCAATCGAAGCCCAGGATCGAGGCGAGGCCACTGGTCGGCCGGACAAGGTCAAGGAGCATGCGAATGGTCGTGCTCTTACCCGCCCCGTTCGGGCCCAGGAAGCCGAAGATCTCCCCACGTTCGATGCGTAAGTCCAAATGATCGAGCGCGATATGCCCATCGAACATGCGCGTGAGGCCGAAGATTTCCATTGCGGGTGCAGCCATGCCAGCAGCTTAGTGCCCGGCGACCGCACAACGGACGGCCCAACGGGCATGGATTGCCAGCCGTTGGGCTCAGCACGAGGAATCACCGGCACGAAGTCCGTCTCGCCGAGTGTGGTATGGGTGACCCCGTTGCTGCGGATCTCCAGGGCGATTTCTCCCGCAACGGCAGCGCCTCCGAGCGCCACCCCGTCCGTGAGGGATCGAACTCCAGGTAGAACGCCGAAGGCTGCGCATCGACCGCGACCCCGCGGATGAACCGCTCATCGCAGTTGCCGGAGGCCGGAC
>CAYTBM010000213.1:1983-5698 GCA_964436025.1 uncultured Anaerolineaceae bacterium | reverse complement strand
AACGAAGTCCAGAAGAAGGTCCGAGAAGAGGTCCCGAACTGGATGAAGGACCCGGACAAGTTCGAACCGTTCTACGCCAACATTCGCGGGCGGGAGGAGAAGGAGAACGCCACCCAGCGGAGCACCCTCGCCCTCCGCGACGTCGCCTACAACATCCACGCCTACCTCATCGTCGATGGCACCGGGCTGCGGCCCGAGGACACCCCCGAGAAGTACGTCCAGATGTTCGAACGGCGCGTCGCCGCCGGGCAATGCTTCCATCGCCCGTACCTGGGTTGCCGCGAATTCGCCGCCGACTTCGCGCCCGTCGATCCGTCCGAACGGCCGATCGGCCAGTCCGCCGAACTCGGGCTCATGCTCTACGACATCATCTTCGCGACTCCCGGCAAAAAAGCGCGGAACGAAGCCGTGTTCTTCCCCGCTCGTATCGAGAACGGCGTCATCATCACCGACCCGGACGTCGTCCTGCGCGACGACCGGGAACGGCAGCGGGTGCTCACATGCTGATCCAGAAGCTCGTCGAGTACGCGCAACACACGGGCTTGGCCGAGGCCGACCCGTACTTCGAGACGAACGTCATTCGCTGGCTGGTCGTCATCGACCCCGCCGGCACATTCGTCCAACTCCTGAGGCTCGGAGACGAGAAGCGCGGGCTGGAGTACGCCGTTCCCAAGAAGGTTGGTGGTACCGCCGGTGGCGTCGCCACCTTCGGGACCGACTGGCCGCGATTCGTGCTCGGCTATGCCGAAGACCAGGAGAACGTGCGGAAGGCGGAGCGGGACTTCCCCGCGTTCACCAAACTCATGAACCGCGCCGCCGTGGAAAACCCCGGCGTGGCCGATTTTCAGGCCGCGAAAGCGTTCTACGCCGATCGCAAGCAGACAGAGGCGGCATGGCTCGCGGCCGCTGATCAGAAGGTGAAGGACGCGGACCGCCTCGCCCTGTCCGTCACCACCTCGCACAACATCCCTATCTTTGATACGGAGGCCGGGCGCGCCTTCTGGCGTGCGTACCGCCATGCCCAGGAGCGGGCGAAGCCCGCGCGGGGCGCCGTCGCATGCCTTTGCTGCGGACGCCTGCTCCCGCCCGTCCTCACCAGCGGCAGCTCTATTACGGGTCCGCTACAGGGCGGGAAGACCGGGGCGATGAAGGTCGCTTCCTTCAATCAGCGCGCGTTCACCTCTTATGGGTGGGAGGACAACATGAACGCGGCGATGTGCACCGCTTGCGACTTCGCCTTCTCGCAGAGCCTTAACCACCTGCTGCGAGATGACAACACGCCGCGAACCCGCATCGACCAGGGCGGCATTGCCTTCGGACTCTGGGCTGACGCCGGCAGCGCGGTCGACTGCGTCGAGTTTTTCGAAGACCCGAATTCCGCGGAAGCCGAGCGCATCCTGACGGCCGCCGAGCGGGGTGAACTCCCGCCGGAAGCGCCGGATACGCGACTCTACGCCGTCGGTCTCCGTGGCAACACCAGCCGCGCCGTCGTCGTCGACTGGTTCGAGACCTCGCTTGCTGCCGCCTACACATCGTTGGCCGCGTGGTTCACCGACTTGAGCGTGACGCTTGCGGCCGACCAGTGGGAAGCCGGAACGCGTATCGCACACGTTGGGAGCCAGTCGCTGAAGCCATCCATCGGGAGCCTCTGCCAGGCCACGGCTCGTAAAGAGAAGGACGTGGTCGCCGCCAGGACTTCGGTCGGACTGATTCGAGCGGCGCTTGGCGGCCCCGCGACACCGATCCCCGTGTCAGTCGCTGAGGACTGTCTGCGCCGGCTGCCCATTCGAACCAAATCCCACAGCGCGGGGCGCTCGGCCCGGGGCGACGACACCCGCCGCCATGATGGGTTCAGCGACGCGCTGGCGCCAGCCCGTCTTGGACTGATCAAGGCGTTCGTCAACCGAGCGGCCCGAGCGAACGGGCGAAAGGACCTGGAGGTAAGCATGTCTCTCAATGAGAACTCGGAGGACTCCGGATACAACTGCGGCCGCCTGCTCGCGCTGATCGAATCGGCCCAGTTGAAGCACCATGGCGGGAAGGAGCCCGGGACCACCGTCGTGGACCGCTATTACGGCAGGGCATCGTCAGCGCCCGGCCTCGTGTTCGGTTCGATGATGGCCGAATACCAAATCTGGCGGTCGGGCATTGACAATCGCGGAGCGGCCTACCGCATAGACGAAGCGGTGAGGGATGTCATTGATAAGCTTGGCGATGCATTCCCTTCGACCCTGACCATCGAGCAACAGGGCCGGTTCGCGCTGGGCTACTACCACCAGAAGGGAAAGAACGCGCTCGACGCCCGACAGCATGCGCAGGCCTCTACGGAACCTGCTGAGCAAGCACAACATGAGGCAGCGGAGGAGTAATCATGGCGAGCAACAACTTCAAGGAAGTCGCACTGAAGACACGCACCGATTTCGTGTTCCTGTTTGAAGCCAGGAACAGCAACCCGAACGGCGATCCCGATGCCAACAATATGCCGAGGGTCGATCCGCAGACGCTGCAAGGTTACACAACCGACGTGTCCATCAAGCGCAAGGTTCGGGACTGGGTGGATCGATCACTCCAGGGCCACGCAGGCTACGAGATCTACGTCAAGCACCTGGGCATCCTGGCCAACGAGCAGAAGCGAGCGTTTGAGGCAGTCAACGCGAAGCCGAGCCAGACCGCGAACGAAGAAGCAAGGAACTGGATGTGCCAGAACTTCTTCGATGTCCGCACCTTCGGCGCGGTCATGACGACCGGCAGGGCCGAGGACAACAAGCAATGGAACTGCGGGCAGGTACGTGGCCCGGTCCAGTTTGCATTCGCGACATCGGTGGATCCGGTTTACACCGCCAGTATCGCCTCGTTCCGCGTCGCCCTCACCAACTTCAGCGATACGAAGCGTGGCCGGGAGGTCGGTGAATCGGATGAGGCCACCAGCGGCACCTTCGCTCGGCTGGGGATTGTTCCCTACGGCCTCTACCGTATGGAGGGTTACATCTCGCCCAGCCTCGCAGCCTCGACCGGCTTCAACGAGCGGGACCGCCAGATTCTCTGGCAGGCTCTCTGGCACATGTTCGACGAAGCTCGGTCGCACACGCAGGCCGGCCTTGGAGCCATCGACCTGCTCGTCTTCGAGCACAGTCATCCCCTTGGCAACGCCGATGCCCGTGCGTTGTTCAAGCGAGTCAACATCAAGCTCGACCCGACTGTGCGGGAGCCGCGGGACATCGCGCATTACAGAGTCACGGTCGACGACACAGGCCTTCAGCAGATGGGTATCAGGCTTCAGCGCCCCAGGCGCCTAGACGCTGAGCAATTGAGCGCCCTTCTCGACCCGACCGGAGCGTAACCCCCGTGCCCGGCGATGATCCCGGGCGCGATGGCGGGGACGGGGAGGACCTCCTCCTCGTCCCCATCTCCGCGCTCAACCAGTTCCTCTTCTGCGACCGCCGTTGCGCCCTCATCCACACCGAGAACGTCTTCCTCACGAACGAATACGTCGCGCAGGGCAACCGCGTCCACGAAAACGTCGACGTCCTCGGCTACACCAACCGCCGCGGCTGCCGCACGGTTCGCGCCCTCCCGCTCTTCAGCGACCAGCTCGGCCTCACCGGCCGGGCCGACCTGGTGGAGTTCTGGCCGCTCCCCGGCGGCGGCGAAGAGCCACGGCCCGTCGATTACAAGCGGGGACGAAAGGCCGCCTGGGAGAACGACCGCGTCCAGG
>CAYTBM010000213.1:0-1883 GCA_964436025.1 uncultured Anaerolineaceae bacterium | reverse complement strand
CCAGGCCCTCTGCCTCGAGGAGATGCTCGGCACGACCGTTCACCAGGGCAGCATCTACCATGCACTCACCCGCCGGCGCACCCGCATCGATATCACCCCGGGTCTCCGGCGGACCACACTCGAGACGGTCGGCAGGGTTCGCGACCTCCTCGCGTCGGCCGAGATCTCCCCACCCGTATACCGCGCGCGCTGCCACGGCTGCTCACTGGAACCGGTCTGCCTCCCCCGGCAAAGCGGGCAAGCCGATCGCCTCACCCACTACCTGCGCGGCCTCTTTCATCCGAAATCTGAACCATGAGCGGGCGTGTGCGCGCGAACACCCTCTTCGTTACCGCCGATGGCGCGGTCCTGCGCGCCCGCAACCTCACCCTCCAGGTCGTGGTCGAAGGCCGCGTCGCCGTGCAGGTGCCGCTGCACCATCTCCATAGCGTCGCCCTCTTCGGCACCGCGCTTGTGACCTCGGCCGCGCTCGCCCGGTGCGCCGAGGCGGGCATCTCCGTCACCTTTCTCAATGGCCATGGCCGGCTCCAGGCACGTGTGGATGCGCCCCTCAGCGGCAACGTCCTCCTTCGCCGTGAACAGTACCGCCTCGCCGATAACGACCGCTGGTGCCTGGCCGTGGCTCGTTCCTTCGTCGCCGGCAAGCTGAACAACGAACGCAACCTGCTTCTGCATGCCGCGCGCGATGCCGCCGAGGGGAGCCTCGCCCGTTCGTACCTGCGCGAAACCGCCGAGATGGTCCGGGTGCGCATCCTCGGCGCCGGGTCGGCGCAGAATGCCGATGAGCTTCGCGGGCAGGAAGGGCTCGGCACCCGCGCCTACTTCAGCGCCTTCACCCATATCATCCGCGCCGCTGCGTTTCGCATGCGCGCCCGGACACGGCGCCCCCCGCGCGACCCGCTCAACGCCATGCTCTCCTTCGCTTACGCCCTTGTCACGAACGACTGTGTCGCCGCGCTCACCGCCGCCGGGCTCGACCCGAGTGTGGGCTTCCTGCATCGCGACCGTCCCGGGCGGCCCGGGCTCGCCCTCGACCTCATGGAGGAGTTCCGCCCGCTGCTAGCCGACCGCGCCGTGCTCGCCCTCGTGAACCGCCGCCAGGTGAGCGAAGACGACTTCGAACGCACCGAAGGCGGCGGCGTCCTCCTCTCCGCGAGCGGACGCAAAGCCGTGATCGAGGGGTACCACGCACGCCGCTCGGAAGAGGCCGTCCACCCGCTCCTCGGCGAACGTTCGCCGCTCGGCGAATTCCCGTTCATCCAGGCCAGGCTGCTCGCGCGGCACGTTCGCGGAGACCTGCCCGCCTATCCACCCGTGGTGCTGCGCTGATGCTCGTCATCGTCGCCTACGACGTGAACACCGAGACGGAGGCCGGCAAACGCCGCCTGCGGCGGGTTGCGAAGGTGTGCGAACGGTACGGCCAACGCGTCCAGAAGTCCGTATTCGAATGCAATATCGGCGAGACGCAGGTCGTCCGGCTCCGGTCCCACCTGCTCGACGAAATCGACATCCGCCGCGACAACCTCCGGATCTACTTCGTGTGCGAAGCGGACCGCAAGAAGACCGAGCAGTACGGGCAGGGCCGGATCTGGGACTTCGAGGGCCCGCTGGTGCTATAGCGCGAACGCTGATTGGCGGCGCGCCACGATGGAGGTTCGCGCGGCGCACGAGCGGAGACTCAGATTCAGGGCAAGGGCCGGGAGAGCGGAGCGAGGGCCCTTCGGCCGGCGAACGTTCACAATCGGGACTGGCGAAGAGCGCCAAACCCCCTCATACTTCAGCATCTCCGGCCCCCCGGGGCCGGAGCGGATTGAAACCGAGGACCCGCTCGGCATCAAGAGCCCGTCCGTCGTGAGCATCTGCGGCCCCCCGGGGCCGGAGGG
>CAYTBM010000212.1:0-5701 GCA_964436025.1 uncultured Anaerolineaceae bacterium | reverse complement strand
CGCATGCAGCGCTGGACGAAGATGCGCGAAGTGCTGAAGGAAATGGAAGAGAAGGAGAAGGCCGGCGCGCGGTAGCGACAGACTCCTTCCGCTCGCCTGCGAAGCCGGCCTCCACGGTGAGGCCGGTTTCCGATTTTCGTGCTGTCAGTCCTCTGCAATTCGATCGAGCAACTCAACGAACTCGGCTAGCGTGACTACCGTGACACCTCGGGCGGATAGGTGACCCGTGACAGCCTCGTCAGAGCGCAAATCAAAGTCACGGTCACCAGGTAGTCGGCGGCGGCGGCGATTGCTAGCGCGACGTAGACATCGTCCTTGGGATCCCGGCACACGGGCTGCACCTCAGGATCAGGCAGGAAGACGCCATCCACCGTCAAGAGGCCAACGAGACTGTTCAGGTCCCGAAGATTGAGAGCGTAGCGCCGACTGAGCCGCGAAAAGACGTCCTTGAGTTCTGTGAGAGTGGCGTCGCACGTGACGGGCGAGAACGTCCCGGCCGCGGCGCGGTCTTGAACGCGGCGCGCGAACCCGGAGGGCCGGATCGCCGCCGCGAGCCACACATTCGCGTCAACGACCGCGCGCAAGTCGCTCGGCTCGGGCCTCAGCAGCAGCTTTGTCTAGCTCCGCGAACACCTCTTCTTCCGTTTCGTCCGTGTGCTTCACGGCATCGAATCGGGCGAAGAGCTCCTGCCACTCACGCCGCCTCTGTTCGGGCGTCCGTTCTCGTGCCCGCAGGTACTCCTGGACCGAGCGTTCCACAATCTCATCTGGCGTGCTGTGCTGCTGAGCCGCGAGACGAGTCACTGTGTCGAAGACTTCCTGGCTGAGCTTCACGGAAGGCATAGTCTGATTGTATCAAACCGCCCCTACCCCATCCCCACCACCGGCCGCAGCTCCATCGTGCTCCAGTGGAACAGCTCCAGCTGCGTCACCATCTGGCTGATGACATGAGCGTTCGGCGCTTCCACCACGAAGAAGAACGTGTGGCCCGCGACATCCGCCCACGACCCGACGACCTTCGCCCCATGTTCCGGTGCGCCGGTATGCAGCTGCTGGAGCCGGGCGCTGCTTTTTTCGCGCATTGATGGATTCGCCGCGGGGCACGTCTCGGGCGTGTGGCGGAGGATCAGCATGTGGAGGAGGGCTTCGGGCATCAGATCACCTCCGGCTCAGCGACCGGGTCCTCTTTCGGGAGAACCATCCAGTAGTTTCCCTGCGTATCGGGCTTCCCTGCCAGATTCGACCGAAAGAGCCTTTTGGTCTGTTTTCGGTAGTCATCCAAGCGCAGCCAGTGATGCCCGTTGCTGTCTTTAGCCCATGCCGGCCATTCGGCAACGAGCTGTTGCGCCGGCGCATGTGACCAGAGACAGAGAATTGGGTGCACGCCGGGGACTCTGTCCCCGCCCGGTCCAAAAATCTCCGTCAAACGTCTCAATTTGGAGCCCACCTGCGAGTTCGTCCAAGCGGTGTGGCCTTTCGCTTCGAGCAGTATCAGCGTGGCCTCCCCTTCTCGTTCGAAACAGACCACGAAATCGATATCTTCTTGCGTGCCGCGCGCCACACGATTTGGCGGCTCGTTCGGGAGTGGTTCATCCGGCCAGCCGGCGCCTCGGCTCGCGAGTGTGGCCGCCGCGTGCAACCAGTCCAGGTGATAGTCCATGAATCCGAGCGCAGACGAAGGAACACTGAGACCTAACCGCCGACCCAGAGCCGCGCGAAAGTCTTCTGCGAGACGGAACGCGGGGCCCTCCATAGCCATCGAGCCGGTGGCGGCAGCGACGACGAAAAATCTCTCCTTCCGGTTGAGTCTGAGGAGGAATTCCAGGAACGAGTGGGGTTCGGGCACTACCTACCCCTTCTTCGGGGGCGGCGTGCCCAAGCCGGCCATGGGCGTGAGCTTCGTCATGTCGATGTCGAGCAGGTAGGGACCGTCGTGGGCAATGCCGCGCGCGAAGGCGTCCCGGAACTCCGCCGCGCTCGCGACGCGCTCCGCCTTCATGCCCATGCCGTTCGCGACCATCACGAAGTCCGGCGTCGCGAGTTCGACCCCGAACTGCCGTCCCTCGAACGTCCGGCCCTCGATGGAGCGCAGGACGCCATAGCCGCGGTCGTTGAACACGCAGGTGACGACGGGCGTGTTGTACTGCACCGCCGTCGAGAGCTCGGCGATGTTGAGCATGAAGCCGCCGTCGCCCTGGATGACCGCGGTCTTTTTGCCGCTGCCGATTGCCGCGCCGATGGCCAGCGGAAACGCCGGGCCAATCGCGGCCGAGGTCGGGTTCATGGAGGTCCGGGGCGAGAGGATGGGCATCAGCCGGTTGCCCCAGAGGTAGGCCGGGACCGTCGCGTCGCGCACGACGATGCCGTCACGGGGAAGCAGTTGGCGCATAGCGTCCATGATCGCTTCGTAGTCGGGGCCGATTTCGCGGCGAATCTGCTGGCGCGTCGAATCGCGCAGTTCCTGGGCGCGTGCCAGGAAGTCCGCGTCGCCCTTCGCGCCATCCAGGGACTTGAGCAGGGCGGCGAGACCGAGCCGGGCATCGCCGATCACGGGGATGTCGGCGCGGTAGTTGCGGCCGATCACGCCCGGGTCGGCATCGATGTGGATGAGCTTTCCGCCGAGGGGGAGCATCCAGTTCCGCGTCTGTCCCGCCTGGAACCGCGTCCCGACCGCGATGACCACGTCCGCCTGCTCCAGCGTCTCGCCGAGGCCGGGCTGCGCGGTCAGCGGGCCCATGCAGAGCGGGTGGTCTTCCGGGATGCTGCCCCGTCCGTTGCCCGAGGTGAACACCGGCGCGCCGAGCACCTCTGCCAGTTGCGTCAGTTCGCCTTCCGCGCCGGCTGTCAGCACGCCGCCGCCGGCCCAGATGACGACCTTTTGCGCGCCCTTGACCGCGTCCGCTGCGCGCGCGATGGAGTCTCGGTCGGGCGCCTTGCGCGGCCATGCTTCGACGTGCGGGATGTTGATCTCCGCTTTCGCGTACTGGAAGTCGATCGGTATTTCGACCGCGCCGGGGCGCGGGCGACCGGTGCAGATGTCTTCCGCGACCCTGAACACCGCCTCGCCGATCTCCTCCGGGCGCCTGACACTCTCGGTGCGCCCGGTGATGGAACGCAGCATCGGGAGCTGGTTTTCAGCTTCGTGGAGGAAGCCCTTGCCCTTGCCGTAGTACACCGAGTCGATCTGTCCCGCGATCATCATCACGCGGCTGCTCGCGAAGCCGGCTTCGAAGATGCCCGTCATGCCATTGGTCACGCCCGGGCCAGTGCTCGTTATGGCCACCCCGAGCTTCCCGGTCGTGCGGGCGTAGCCGTCGGCGGCGTGGACCGCGCCCTGCTCGTGGCGCACCGCCACCGGCGTGATGCCGCCGCCGCGGTGGATGGCGTCGTAAATCGGGATGTTGTGGACGCTGACGATGCCGAAGACATGTTCGACACCGAGCGCTCGCAGCGTTTCGTAGACGGCTTCACCGCCGGTCATTTCTCGCACTGACACATCCCTCCGGGGCCGGGCTAAACGTGCGGGGACGCTATCGCGGCGGCGTTGGGGGTGTCAAACGGGCTCGGGAATCGCGTCATCGTCGTCAGTCCCGGTACTTCGGTTCCACGACGTAGGCCAGCTTCTTGCCGTCAGGCGACCACGCCGGGCTTCGCACCGTTTTGCCACCGCCCACACTGGCGATTGTCCGTCGCTCGCTGCCGTCTTCGGCGATGGTGAACACTTCGTTGCCCCACGCCATCGCAATGCGGCCGTTGGAGCCCCACGAAATGCCCTGCGTCTGTGCCTGGGCAATTTCAACGGCGGACCAGTTGGCAAACGAGAAGATGTAGACGCGTTCTCCGGAAGCCACAACAAGCCGCTCTCCGTCCGGCGAGAAGTCAGCGGAGAAGTTTCCTGAGATCGGCGTCAGGATTGCCCGGGAAACTGCGTCATCCCCGTTGTAGAGCGTGAATTGCGCTGGGCCGGGCTGACCAATGGCGTACACGACGAGACGGCCACGCTCGGCAGCGGTGAGCAGCCAAACTTCGCTCGGTTCGGTCGCTGTCCAGTCGAGCCCGGCAGCGGTCGAAGCGTCCAGGCGCAGAAGGTCGTTAAAGCCGGCGCCGTGGTGAGAGACAACGGCGAGCAGGTCGGCCGAGACCCACCCGACCGCGGCCGCGAGGGGTGTAGCGCCGGCGGTCAGCCGCGTCACCCACGGCGCGGTCTCGCGGTTCACGCGGCCTGTCGCCGCGTCCACGAACTCGATACGCGCGCTGCGCTCGCCGGCGCCGAACGAGTCGCGGAGGACGGCAACTTCGCGACCAGACGGAGAGGGCGCGGCCGCGAGGGGGCGGTCAGTTTCCATCGCGCCCTCCAGCTCCCAAACCGCCTCGCCAGACCGGATATCGCGGAGCGAGAGGAAGTAGCCGCCTGGGGTCTCGCCTTCGAGCACGAGGACGCGCTGCGAATCCGGCATCCACTGCGCGGTGTCGACTGTGCGGTCGTCCGCGGAGACAACACGCGTCTTTCCCGACTCCAGGTCGAGGACGGCCAGGCGCTGGTGGCGGTCGGCATCGCCGCACGCACTGAGCGCCGCCACAACGAAGGCGGCCAGCACTAACAGGCCCGCAATCCCGCGGACCGCTCGATTCGGGCCCCTCATGCGATTCGCTCCCTCCTGAATCTCGGTGATCTCCGTGCCTCCGTGGTTAACCCTGCCTACCAGCGGTACTGGCTGACGCCCCAGTCCGCTTCGTAGTACGGGCTGACGTTGGTGCCGGGCCGGATGATGCGGTCGATCTCCTTCAGCTCTTCCGGCGTGAAGGTCACATCCGCCGCCTTGAGGTTGTCTTCGAGCTGCTCCATCGTGCGCGGGCCGATGATCGGGCTGGTGACTCCCGGCTGCTGCATGCACCACGCCAGCGACAGCTGTGAAAGCTCGATGCGCTTGTCCGCGGCGATCCGCTCCAGCCCTTCGATCACGTCCCAGATGTTGTCGTTCATGCGGCGGCGGTACATCGGATTCGTGTTGAGGTTGGCGTAGCGGCTGTCCTCCGGCGGCGGCTCGTTGCGGTTGTACTTGCCGGTGAGCAACCCGCCCGCGAGCGGGCTCCAGGGGATGATGCCAATGCCGTAGCTCTGGGCCATGGGGAGGAGTTCGCGTTCGATGCGGCGGTCGAGGAGGTTGTACGGCGGCTGTTCGCAGACGAAGCGGTTCAGCCCGTACTCCTTCGATACCCAGAGCGACTCCAGCAGTTGCCAGGCCGCGAACGTGCTGGCGCCCAGGTAGCGCACCTTTCCTGAGCGGACGAGGTCATCGAGCGCGCGCAGGGTCTCATCGATGGCCATGTCCGACTGCGGCCGGTGGATCTGGTAGAGGTCGATCCAGTCGGTGCCGAGACGGCGGAGGCTGGCCTCGCAGGACTCGATGATGTGGCGGCGGGTGTTGTTCATGTCGTTCGGGCCTTCGCCCATGCGGCCGTGCACCTTCGTTGCGAGGAAAATAGCGTTGCGCTTGCCGTTGCGCTGCAGCGCCTGGCCGGTGGCTTCCTCGCTGCGGCCGGCGTTGTACACGTTGGCGGTGTCGATGAAGTTGACGCCGCCGTCGATGGCGCGGTCGATGATGGCGGCGGAGTCTTCGTAGTTGGTCTTGCCGCCGAACATCATCGCGCCGAGGCAGAGCGAGCTGACCTTGACGCCGGTCCGGCCGAACGAGCGGTT
>CAYTBM010000211.1:1595-5792 GCA_964436025.1 uncultured Anaerolineaceae bacterium | reverse complement strand
AAAACGAGATGTTCGAGGCCTACGGGGTGCTCGGCTACATCGCCGCGAAAACGACACGGTTGAAGCTGGGCGTCCTCGCCACGGGCATCACGTACCGGCACCCGGGCTTCCTGGCGAAGCAGATCACCGGGCTCGATGTACTCTCGGGGGGGCGCGCGTGGCTGGGCATCGGCGCGGCCTGGTTCGAACGGGAGCACCAGGGACTCGGCATCCCCTTCCCGCCGCTGAAGACCCGCTTCCAGATGCTCGAAGAGACCATCCAGATCTGCGAGCAGATGTGGAGCGACAACGACGGGCCGTTCGAAGGCAAGCACTTCCAGCTTGCCGAGACGCTCTGCTCGCCGAAGCCGGTGCAGAAGCCGCGCCCGCCGATCCTCGTCGCCGGGAGCGGCGAAAAGAAGACGTTGCGCATCGTCGCCCGCTATGCCGACGCCTGTAACGTGCGGGGCATGGACCTGGAGAGCACCGAGCGCTTGCTCGGTATCCTCGACGAGCACTGCGTGAAGGAAGGCCGCGACCCGAAGTCCGTCGAGCGGACCATCGTCACCCGCTTTGACCCGGGCGCGAACGGGGAGAAGGCCGAGCAGGAGATCGAGCGGCTCGCCGGGTTCGCCGGCATCGGCGTGCAGGCGGCGCTTGGCTCGCTCGTCGGTGCGCATGACCCGCGCGTGATGGACGTGATGGGCTCGAAGGTCATCCCCGCGCTGGCGAAGCTCTAAGAGGTTCCGAGCTCCGGGTGCCGAGTTGCGAGTTTCGAGCCGGACGGTCCTGACCCACCTGTGCGGACCAGAGGACCGCGACCACAGCCCGGCAGCGGACTAGCATTAGCGGTTGATGAACGCGCGGCTCCAGCTCAGGTTGTTGGCTGCGCTCAGCGTGTTCATGGTCGCGGTCGCGGCCTGCTCGCCGGATTACTCATCACCGCCGGATGGACCGCTGACCGCCGAAAGCGGGCGCGATGACAAGGGCGACTTTCTCGGTGCCGGGGCAACCTTTCCCGCGGTCCTTTACCAGGGCTGGTTCGTCGACTACCACGAGCTCGCCCCCGGCGTCCGCGTGAATTACCAGTCGATCGGTTCCGGGGCGGGCATCAGCCAGTTCAAGGAGGGCGTGCTGGACTTCGGCGCCACGGACGCGCCGATGTCCGATGCCGACCTGAAGGGCGCACCGAACACCCAGCATCTGCCGACGGTGCTCGGCGCCGTTGCGGTTGGCTACAACCTGCCGGGCGTGGAGCAGGTGCTCAAACTTGACGCGGCCGTGGTGGCGCAGATCTTTCTCGGCAACATCAAAGTCTGGGATGCACCGGAGATTGCCGCGTTGAACCCCGGCGTCGCGCTGCCGGCCGAGGACATCAGCGTCGTCCACCGCTCGGATTCGTCCGGGACGACCTACGTGTTCACGGACTGGCTGAACAAGTCGAATGCGGACTGGAAAGCTGCGCTGGGGCGAAGCAAGGCGCCGAACTGGCCGGTCGGCCTGGGCGGCCTCGGGAACGAGGGTGTGGCCACCCTGATGAAGCAGACGCCCGGAGCGATCGGTTACATCGAGCTGAACTACGTGAAGTCGCTGGGCCTGCCGGCGGCGCTGGTGAAGAACGGCTCCGGGGAGTTCGTCGGCCCGTCGATAGACAGCGCTTCGGCAGCGGCCGCGGGAGTCGAAATGCCGGCTGACTACCGGGTTTCGCTGACGGGCGCGGGCGGGCCGGGGGCGTATCCCATCGCCTCGTTCACCTTCCTGCTCGTCGAGCGCGAGCCCACCGAATGCACCAAAGCCCGCGTCCTCTACCACCTCCTCTGGTGGGCTTACCACGACCCGGGCGCGACGGCGCTTGCGCGCGAGCTGTTGTACGCGCCACTCCCGGCGCCGGTGGTAACCCGCGTCGAACAGACGTTGCTCGGCGCAACCTGCGAGGGCAAGCCGGTGCTCGAATCGCCGTGAGGCGGTCCGTTCACGGGACCGCCGGCGCTATGTCACGAAGCCTGCGTTACGTCCCATTGCCGCGATAAGACGGTCAACGGATGTGCCGGGCGTTACACAACGGCGCGGTCAGGCCGCGAGCAGGCGGTTGAAGAACTCCCGGTAGCCCTGGAGCGCGACCCGCAAATCCTCCGTGCTCACGTCTTCGCCTCGTGACCAGCGCGATTCAAGTGTGGAGCGCCGGTCAGCGAACTCCTTCGCCACGCGCTGCATGACCTCAGCCACCAGCTCGTCGGCCGACTTCACTGCGTCCTTCGGCGCGTCCACGAACTGCGACTGGTACTCCGTCCATTGCTTGCGCAGGCGGGCCGCTTCCGATTCGGAAAGCAGCGGGACGTTCGTGTCGCCGGGGGCCTTGCCGCGCGTCCCGTCGCTGGCGATAGCGGCTGTCCCGGACGGCGCCGTTCCGCCGATGCTGCCTTCCGGCGCGCTCGAAGGGAGCGACTCGCGCGGTATGGGCTGGCCGGCCGCATCGTAGGTACCGCGGGGGGCCTCGGTGTTCGCGGTGGGGTTCGTCGCGCCATCCCGGCGGCGGCTGTCGGGATCAAACGGGTCGACGTGCGAGCGGCCCTCGAACTCCGGGCGCTCAGAAACAGGTTTGCTGGTGCGTTCGCGTTCGGCTTCCGCTGGGAATGGCGTGCGTTCGACGGGTTTCTGGTCTGGCATGGGGAGGTCTCCTCTGTTTCCTCCACCGTACGAGGGTCAACTCGCAACGAAGCAAACGTGCGCGGCGCGGCTGTTGCGAATGCATCGCCGCGGAAATCTGAACCGACGCCACGCGGGTTATTTCTCGCTGATGGTGACGCTCACGATGGTCACCGGGGTGTTCGGCTTGCCGCTGCCACTCACGGGGACTTCGGCGATCGCGTCGACCACGTCCATGCCGCTGGTGACCTTGCCGAACGGGTAGAACTTGTTCGGCGTGGGGTTGTTGTAGTCGAGCGAGACGTTGTTGGTGAGGTTGATGAAGAACTGGCTGCCGAACTCGCTCGCGCCCGAGACCTTGGCCATCGCCAGCGTCCCGCGCTCGTTCGAAAGCTGGTTGGGCTCGTCTTTCGTGGAGTACCCCGGCCCGCCGCTGCCAGAGCCCGAGGGGTCGCCGGTCTGGATCACGAAGCCCTTCACTACCCGGTGGAACGTCAGTCCATCGAAGAAACCTTTCTTGGCGAGGAAGACGAAGCTGTTCACGGTCTGAGGCGCCTTATCGGCGTAGAGGTCGACGACGATGTCGCCCTTCGTCGTCTTGATCGTCGCTGAGTACTGCTTGCCGGATGCCAGTACCGCGTCGGCCTTTGCGAACGACTTCTGCCCGGAAGAATCATCGTCGTCTCCGCACGAGGAGGCCAGGAGGGCAACGGCGCAAAGCGCGATGACGGCGAGCAGCAGGCGGGAAGTACGGCGCATGCCGCCGAGGCTACCGGCGGATCAGCGCCAGCGCCAGTTCCAGCTCGCCGATGTGCGCGCGGCAGTGCCCGGTACAGGCGCCCGCGAACACCCGCCAGAACGGCTGCTCGTACATGTCGTCGATTTCAGCGAGGTACCCCGGGTGGTGGTAGCACTCATCAGCCAGGTGAGCCCGGTTGGGCGGGCGCCGGTCGAAGTCATCCGGCCTGAGCGTCGCGAGGAACGCTCGAGCGTCGTCGAGCACGGCATCGGCGTAGGCGAGGACTGCCACCGGCTCCGTCGCCCGGGCGATGGCCACCGCTGCGGCGAAGTCCATCCCGATCGGCAGGAACGATTCCGACATGCCGTTCGCCACCCACTCCGGCCGCGAACGCAACGTGGGCTGGTTGCGCATCCAGGTGTTCATCGCCCAGTCCTGGATGGACGGAACGTGCCACGCCGTGAACCCCACCGGGTTCTGGCCGGGCGCGGCGGCTGCGGCCCACTCGTCCGGCGTCACGCCGGCAATCAGCCCGCCGAGCGCGGAACGGACGCCTTCCATTTGCCGGATGACATACGTTGCGAGGTCCATTGGCACGGCACTCCCTGGTGAAGTCAGTAGGGCAGGCCTTCGAGCCCGAAGAGCGTGCGCGCGTAGCTCGCGCGGCCGAGGTGGCCGTTGCCGTGCCCGATGAGCCCGTGGAGGATCGCCTCCATACGCGGGATCGGCCCCCACGGCCGGATGGTCTGTGTTTCCGCCAGATATGCGTCGGCCATGGCCGCGATGCGCGGTACCACGGCCTCGTGGACGGCTTTCGTGTACTGCTTGAACTC
>CAYTBM010000211.1:0-1495 GCA_964436025.1 uncultured Anaerolineaceae bacterium | reverse complement strand
GCGCGGTCGCAGTAGAGGAGGACCCGTCCGGTGACCGTCGAAAGCTGCGCCTGCAGCGTCGGGGCGTTGCCCATGCCGGGCAGGTTGGGGATGTTCGGCGTGGTCATGGCACTTCCTTGAAACAGGTTGGGGCGAGGGAGGTGGAGTGTACCCGCTACGCCGGCCCAAGGAGGTCCCAGCGGTTGCCGGAGACATCAAGGAAGACCGCGACTCGCCCATAGGCTTCGGTCCTCGGCTCGGTAACGAACTCGACGCCGGCCTCACGCATGCGTGAGTGGGCGGCCGCGAAGTCGTCCACGCGCAGAAACATTCCGACGCGGCCCGCGAACTGGCCGCCGATCGCGGCCGACTGACGGTCGCCGTCGGCCTGCGCGAGGAGGATGCCCGTCTCGCCTCCCGGCGGGCGAACCACGACCCAGCGCTTCGGCCGGCCGTCGTTTGTGAGCGACGGCGAATCTTCTTCCAGCTCGAATCCCAGCTTCTCGACAAAGAAGGCGATCGCCTCGTCGTAGTCGCGGACGATCAGGGCTACCCGTTCGAGGTATGCCATCAGAACTCCTTCACCTGCGGCAGCACGTCCCGCCCGACGACTTCCAGCGGTAACAGACGGTCGACGTGGGGCAGGTAGCCGAAGGCCGCCTGAGCACCGGCCTCCGCCATCCGCCCGAGCTGTTCCACGAGCGCGCCTGCCAGCTCACCGTGTTCGCCGGCATCCATCGCCATGAGCACCGTCCTCTTGATTTCGGAATAGTCCCGGCCCACGGCCTCGCAGTGCGCCCGCAGCACCTCGAACTTGTGCCGCGCGACTTCGGGGTCATCGGTGTGGATGTTGTAGGCGTCCGCATGCTTCGCCGCCAGCTTGATGGTCTTCTTTTCGCCCCGGCCCCCAATCAGGAGCGGTGGGTGCGGCTTCTGCAGTGACTGCGGCGAGTTCAATGTCTCTTTGAAGTGGTAGTGCTTGCCCTCGAACGGCCCGTCGTCGCGCGACCACAGCTGCTTCAGGACGAGGATCGTCTCCTCCAGCCGTTCGAAGCGCTCCTTCAGTGGCGGGAACGGGATTCCGTACGCTTTGTGCTCGCGGTCGAACCAGGCCGCGCCGAGGCCAAGCACCGCTCGCCCGCCCGAGAGCACATCGAGCGTGCTGACCTGCTTGCAGAGGTATCCGGGGTTCCGGTAGGTCACCCCGGTGACCATCGTGCCGACCGTCGCAGTCCTGGTGTGCGCCGCGATGAAGGCGAGGGCCGTGTACGGCTCGAGCATCTCCATGCGCGCGGAGCCGATCGGTGGGATCTGGAAGAGATGGTCCATCACCCAGAGCGACGTGTAGCCCACGTCTTCGGCCGTACGCGCGACGTTCGCGAGCGTCTCGCCCAGCTTCGGGCCGCGACCCTTCCAGGTGAAATTCGAGAGCTGGAGCCCCAGTTCCATCGCGGGGATTCTACGTTGCCGAGGACATGCCGCCGTCGATGTTCACGGCAACGCCGGTGATGTAACT
>CAYTBM010000210.1:0-5819 GCA_964436025.1 uncultured Anaerolineaceae bacterium | reverse complement strand
GAGGTATAGGCAGATTGGTTAGCATGACGCGCTCGGTAGTGTGGTTCTCTGAGGTAGGCCGGGACGATCTCGGCCTCGTTGGTGGTAAAGGCGCCAACCTCGGTGAGCTCACTCGAGCTTCAATTCCTGTCCCTCCGGGGTTCGTGGTTACGGCGGACACGTATTTCCGCTTCATCCAGGTCAACGCGCTTGAGCCATTGATCAAGAAGGACCTGTTCGGCCTCGACGTCCACGATTCGCGCCTGCTCAACGAGCGCGCGGCGCACATTCGCCAGCGCATCATCGAGGCGCCCATGCCGCCCCACATCGCGGCGGAGATTATGGATGCCTACCGCGAGCTGGGCGAAGGCCCCGTCGCCGTGCGCAGTTCGGCTACCGCCGAAGACCTCCCGGAAGCCAGTTTCGCAGGTCAGCAGAGCACCTACCTGAACGTGGTCGGTCCCGAGAACGTTGTGCGCGCGGTGCAGGCGTGCTGGGCGTCGCTGTTCGAAGGCCGCGCCATCTTCTATCGGGAGGAGGCCGGCTACGACCACACAAAGGTCGGCCTGGCCGTGCCGGTGCAACGCATGGTGCAGTCCGAGAAGTCCGGCGTGATGTTCACCGTGGAGCCAGTAACCTCCGACGCCACCAAGATCACCATCGAAGCGGTCTACGGCCTCGGCGAAGGCATCGTCTCCGGCGAGATCTCACCGGACCTGTATCTCCTCGACAAGGAATCTCTGGTCATCCTGGATAAAACGCAGACATCCCAGGAGCGGATGATCTCGCGGGCCGAAGGTTCAGACGGCGCCCATGAGGGCGCAAACGCCTGGGTGGATGTCCCCGAGAACCTCCGCGACGCGCAAAAACTGACAGACGCGGAGATCCGCGAACTCGCGCGCATCGGCCGCTCGGTCGAGGAACACTACGGGTCGCACCAGGACATCGAGTGGGCCTACGAGGCTGGCAAGTTCTACCTGACGCAGGCCCGGCCTGTGACCACCATGAAAGCGGGACACGACGACGAGGACGAGGGTGAGCCGGAGACGCAGCCCGTGCTGCTCACTGGTCAGCCGGCGAGCCCTGGCGTCGGGGTCGGCATCATCCGCATCGTCCATGACCCTCGCGACATCGACATCGTGAAGCAAGGGGACGTGCTCGTCGCTGAGATGACAACGCCGGACTTCGTGCCTGCGATGAAGCGCGCCTCGGCCATCATCACCGAACGCGGCGGGCGCACCTGCCACGCTGCCATCGTCAGCCGCGAGCTGGGCATCCCGTGCGTGGTGGGCGCAGGCTCGGCGACCACGGCTCTGGCGGTCGACCGCCAGGTCACGGTCGATGGCTCAGGTGGGAAGATTTACGACGGCCGGGCCGAGGCACGCCTCGCCTGGTACGAACGCCAGAAGCAGCGGTACGCTCGCGCGTCGGCGTTAAAGACAACTACCCGGCTCTACGTGAACCTCGCCGAACCAGAACTCGCTGACCGCGTCGCCGAACGCAATGTAGACGGCGTGGGTTTGCTGCGGGCCGAGTTCATCGTCGCCCAGATCGGCACGCACCCGCGGCAGTTCATCGAGGAAGGCAACGGCGCGGAGTACACACGGCAGCTCACTGAGGGCATCCGCGAATTCTGCAAGGCTTTCAGCCCGCGGCCCGTGGTCTACCGCCTGACTGACTTCAAGACGAATGAGTACGCGAACCTCCGCGGCGGCGCGAAGTTCGAATCGAACGAAGAAAACCCGATGATCGGTTACCGCGGCGCGAGCAGGTACATCCGCGAGCCGGAAATCTTCAAGCTGGAAGTCGAGGCCATCAAGGCGGTCCGAAAGGACTACAAGAACCTCTACGTCATGGTCCCGTTCGTCCGGACGGCTAGCGAGCTCAAGGGCGTAAAGCAGCTTCTGACGGAGCAGGGCCTTGTCCGGGGTGACGACTTCAAGCTCTGGATGATGGTTGAAGTGCCTTCGAACGTGATTGTGCTCGACCGGTTCATCGACGTGGGCATCGACGGCATCTCGATTGGCTCGAACGACCTGACGCAGCTCGTCCTGGGCATTGACCGCGACAGCGAGGCGCTTGCCGACACATTCGATGAGCGCAACGAAGCGGTGATGGCGGCGATTCAAACGGCCGTCACGATTGCCCGCCGGCGCGGCATCACCGCGTCCATTTGCGGCCAGGCGCCGAGCGTGTATCCGGAAGTGACCGAAAAGCTGGTGGAGTGGGGCATCACGAGCGTCAGCGTCAGTCCGGACATGATCGACCGGACACGGGAGATCATTGCGAATGCCGAAGTGAAACTCGGCCGCGCCCCGAAGTAGGCCTGTGTCGAAGAACGTCCAATGGGGGCGTCCCGGCGGGACGCCCCCATTGGTTTCAGGCGGCGAGACGCAGCTCTTCGCTGGCCGTTTCGACAAACGACTCGACGTGGTCGCGGAAGTCCACGACGTTGGGGCTGAGGGCGAGCTTCGCGTACAGCTCGGAGTGGCGGAACTCCCGGATCGCCCGCTCGTCCTTCCAGGCGAAAAAGACGACCCACTCGCCGGCGACGGACCGGCGTGTACGCGCATAGCGGACGAGCCCGTCGAATTCGGAAATGCCGAGCCGCAGGGACTCAACGTAGTGATAGGCCTGCCGATCCGTCATGCCGCGCAGGCTGAAGGTCATAGTCTGGATTTCCATTGTTGTGCTCCTCAATTCTTCGGCGGCGGGTGTTCCCTACCGTCCGGTAAGCACTGTTTCACCGGCCGGCGGCAGCCTCCATGCAGGGTTTCACACAGCGTCCGGATGTCCGCCTAAGGGGTGAGGGGGAGCCTGACCTTTGCAGCAGCGCGACAGCGCCTTTCGCCCGGCCCCGTAGACTAACCGCGTGGACTTACACCAGGTGCGCCGGCGGTTGGAGGGCAACGAACAGCGCCTGAGCCCCTTCGCCGCGCGCACCTCCACGAGCAAAGGGCGCGCCCGTCCCGAGGCGCCATCCCCTGTAAGGACTGATTACCAGCGTGATCGCGACCGGATCCTTCACACAAAGGCCTTCCGGCGCCTGAAGCATAAGACGCAGGTGTTCATCGCCCCGGCACAGGACCACTACGTCACACGCCTCACGCACACGCTCGAAGTGGCCCAGGTGGCGCGTACCATCGCCCGTGCGCTCAACCTCAATGAAGATCTAGCCGAAGCGGCGGCGCTCGGGCACGACATCGGCCACGGACCGTTCGGCCACGCGGGCGAAGAAGCACTGGCCGAGTGCCTGCCTGAGGGCTTTCGGCACAATTACCAGTCGGTCCGCGTGCTGGAACGGCTGGAACACGGCGGGCAGGGCCTCAACCTGACGTACGAAGTGCTCGATGCGGTGAAGAAGAGCTCGAAAGCCCGCGAGGACATCTTCGCGGAAGGTTGGGGCGTGCCGGAAACCATCGAGGGTCAGGTGGTGAAGACGGCGGACGCCATTGCCTATGTGAACCACGACATCATGGACGCGGTGCGGGGTGGGCTCATCACCGAGGACGACCTGCCGGACTCCGCGCGGCGCGACCTCGGCAAGAGCCATCCCGAACGCCTGAACACGATGATCTGCGACATCGTGGAGGCGAGCTGGGCTGCCACTGGCGCGGGTTCGGACCCCACCATCCGCTTCAGTCCGCGCATTCACGCCGCCGCCAACGAACTCCGCGAGTTCATGTTCCAGCGAGTCTATCTCTACGATGTCACCCGGCAGGAAGCCGAGCGTGGCAAGCGCATCGTAGTCTTCTTGTTCAACCATTTCGCTGCTCAGCCCGAAGGCATCTCGGGCGACTATTCGCTGGCGGATGACCCCGTTGAGCGCCGCGCCGCAGACTACGTCAGCGGGATGACCGACCGGTACGCCCTGCGGCTCGCCCGTGAACTTGGGTGTGCGGACGCGGTCGGGTGGAAGGACGACAGCCGGTAAACGGTTTGTCAGGGCCGACGTTATGTCGGTTAGGAACCGTATTGCTGGTAGATCGGTGTCGCCAGATACTCGGTTAGCCCGCCATGAGTGACCGCTACGACAACGAATATCCTGAGGACGAGCCTGTCATCGGCGGATCCTACGCCCCCGCCGCTCCCCCGCTCAGCCCCCCTGCGGCCCCCTACATCGGCGGCGGGATCGGCTATGACACCGAGCCCGAGGCCCCGTATGCGGCGGAGAGCTATGACGATGGCTACGCCGAAGACGACGACTATTACGAAGACGATGATGAGTACGACGAGTACTACGACGACGGCGGGGCGCCAGCGCGGCAGCCGATGTTTTACATCTTCATCGCGATGGCCGCTTTGGTCGGCGGCATCGTCGTCTTCCTGCTGTTCTCACTCGTAAACAACGGAGGAGACGGCGATGGGGGCGGGGGGGGCGGGTCCACCAAGTTCGACGTGAAGATCGATTCCCCGCAGAAGGACAAGCGGATCGAGGTCGGCAAAACGGAAGATGTAAGCATTGCCGCTACGGCCACGGACCCGATCAGCCGGTTCGAGCTCTTTGTCGGCGACAAGCTGACGGACTCCGTCGATGTCACCGAGACCCCGGCCGACAACAAGTACCTCGCCATCCTTCACCTGACGCTCCAGTCAAAAGGCAATTACGACATCTTCGTGCGGGTCACCTCGTCGAGCGGTGCCACCAAGGACTCGAACAAGGTACGCGTCATCGGCATCGAGCCAGTGGGAGAGCGCCCCCAGACCATTAAGGGCAAGGTCGCGACCGACACGACGCTCCGCACCGGCCCAGGGGACAACTTCGCGGAATCAGGCACGCTCAAAGGCGGCCAGGAAGTCACCATCCTCGGCAAGAGCCGCAACGTCGATTGGCTGCTCGTGGATACCGCACAGGGCCAGCGTTGGGCCAAGCGCACAGCGATTGACCCGCTGGACTCGCTGGACCTTGTCCCTATCCGCGACGTGACCCCGACGCCGGCGCCCACGCAGCCGCCCACCAACACCGCGGTGCCATCCCCGTCGGCGTCCCCATCGGCAAGTGCGAGCCCATCGCCCAACCCGAATTCACCGGACTTTGTGCCTACGAATGCCGTGCTCATCGACGGCGGCAAGACGCTCCGGGTGACGGTCCAGAACGTCAGCAACACCGCGTACAACGGACCCCTCGTCGTGGGTGTCGGCGGTGACATCGTGTCGAACTCCATCGTGGTTGACGCGAAGCTGGCAGCGAACGGCGGCTCGGCGACGGTTGACTTCGAAGTCAGTCCACCGATCACTGTCTCCGGCAAGAAAGCCCAGGTCACCGTTGACCCGAACAACGCGGTCAAAGAGCTGCGGGAGGACAACAACGGCGCGACTTTCGTCCTGCTTCCTCCGGAGGAAGCTCCGGATATCCAGATCCAGGCGCCGCAGGTTGCCGCCGGGGCGATCACCATCACTATCCAGAACGTTGGCGGCCCGCTGGCCGCCACCAGCGTTACCCTGAGGGTGAAGGTCGGAAATGCGGAGGCGGCGCAGTCGCAGAACATTGCGCTGGCCAAAAACCAGACGGCCACCTTCACGGTGAACAAGCCCGGCACCGGCGCTGCGACCGCCGAGGTGGTGATCAACGGTCAGGTGGTCGCCAGCGCTTCGTTCACCATCAGTCCATGACGTAACGGGCGCGCCAAGTTCAGAACAGGCCCGTGTGCCATCCAGCCGTCATCTGAAGACGCCGCGGACGGTAGCATGCCGACAGTGGACGTCGTCGAAGCGATCAAACGGCAGATTGACCTGGTCGAATACATCGGCCGGGCGACGCCGCTTCAGAAGTCCGGGCGAAGTTTCAAAGGGCTCTGCCCATTCCACACCGAGAAGACTCCGTCGTTTTACGTATTTCC
>CAYTBM010000209.1:4239-5959 GCA_964436025.1 uncultured Anaerolineaceae bacterium | reverse complement strand
ACATCGACGACTTCGAGTACATCGTCGTGGGCAACGCCGGCGAGGCCCTCATCCTCGAAGCAACGATGATCAAGCGGCATCAGCCGTTCTTCAACATCCGGCTGAAGGACGACAAGCGCTACCCGTACCTGAAGGTGGACGTACAGAACCCTTGGCCGCGCGTGTACATCACGCGCCGCATCGAGAAGGACGGTGCGCGCTACTTTGGGCCGTACGCCAGCGCGGGCAGCGTCCGCGCCACCCTGGACCTGACGAAGAAGCTGTTCCCCTGGCGTTCCTGCACCAAGGAAATCACGGGCAAGGACGCTCGACCCTGCCTCGACTACTACATCAAGCGCTGCATCGCGCCCTGCACCGCTTTCTGCACGAAAGAGGAGTACGACGAGGTCATCGAGGACGTCATCCTCTTCCTCGAAGGCAAGGCCGACGACGTGATGCGGCGGCTGCGCGACCAGATGACGCGCGCGGCCGAGCAAATGGAGTACGAACGCGCCGCCCAGGTCCGTGACCAGCTGCGCAGCATCGAACGCACGGTCGAGCGCCAGATGGTGGCGACGACGCGCAAGGAAGATGTCGACATCTTCGGAATCGCCCGTGACGGCGACCAGGCCTGCGTCCAGGTCTTCTTCGTCCGCGGGACCCAGATGATCGGCCGCGACACCTTCGTTCTCGAGGGCGTGCGCGACGAAACGGACAACGCAGTGCTCACGAACTTCCTGCTGCAGTACTACGAGGGCGCGCAGTACATCCCGAAACTGGTCGCGATCCCATCGGAGGCCGAAGACCGAGAAACGATCGAGGAGTTGCTCACGGAGAAGCGAGGCTCGCTCGTCGAAGTGCGCGTGCCCGAGCGCGGCGAGAAGAAGCGCCTTGTGGAGCTGGCGGGCGAGAACGCGAAGGAATCGCTTTCGCTAATGCGAGTGAAGTGGATGGCCGACGCGAACAAGACAGAACTCGCCCTTGAGCAACTCATGGAAGAATTGTCGTTGCCCGACATCCCGCACCGCATCGAGTGCTACGACAACTCGAACATCCAGGGCACAAACCCGGTCTCCAGCATGGTCGTCTTTGTCGATGGCAAGCCAGAAACGAGCCAGTACCGGCGCTTCAAGGTCAAGACGGTCGTCGGCGCGGACGACTTCGCAACGATGGCTGAGGTGTTGCGGCGGCGCTTCAAGAACCACGGCAAGCAGGTCAGCCACGGAGGCACAGAGGACACGGAGGTCTCGGAAGGCCAGGAAGATCTGGCTGTCGGTGAGAAACCTGCGTCGACAATCGTGAATCGCGAATCCGAAGGCTGGGCCTTCCCCGACCTCGTCATCATCGACGGCGGGAAGGGACAGCTGGGCGCGGCTGTGCAGGTAATGCGCGAACTCGGCGTGCACCACATACCGACGGTCGGCCTGGCGAAGCGCTTCGAAGAGCTGTTCGTGGCGGACGAAGACGAGCCGGTGGTGCTGCCGCGCGGAAGCGAAGCTCTCTACCTGGTCCAGCGCGTCCGCGACGAGGCGCACCGCTTCGCCATCACGTTCCACCGGCAGGTACGCGGCAAGAGCTCGATCCAGAGCGCACTGGACACCATCCCCGGCATTGGACCGAAGCGAAAGAAGGCCCTGTTGCGGAAATTCGGCAGCGTGAAGCAGATCCGCGAGGCGGAGGTGGGGGAGATCGCGAGCACGGTCGGGTTCACGAAGGCCCTCGCGGAGAAGGTGAAGGCGGA
>CAYTBM010000209.1:0-4139 GCA_964436025.1 uncultured Anaerolineaceae bacterium | reverse complement strand
AGATCGCGAGCACGGTCGGGTTCACGAAGGCCCTCGCGGAGAAGGTGAAGGCGGAGCTGTGACCCTTCGCTACCTCGCCCTCGGCGACTCCTACACCATCGGCCAAGCCGTCTCTGCAGAAGTTCGCTTTCCCGTTGAACTTGCCAACCGCCTGCGCGCCGCGGGCGTGGCCGACCTGGCCGCTCCCGAGATCGTGGCTACCACCGGCTGGACGACCGACGAACTGGCGGCCGGAATCCAGGCAGCCAGACTCGCGAAGCGGTACGACCTGGTCACTCTGCTCATTGGCGTGAACAACCAGTACCGCGCCCAGCCGCTCGACGAGTACCGGACGCAGTTCCGTGCCCTGCTCCAGCAAGCGATCGGCTTCGCTGCCGGACAGCGAGAGCGCGTGATTGTGGTCTCGATCCCCGACTGGGGTGTCACGCCCTTCGCCACCGGCCGAGACCGGGCCGCTATCGCGCGCGAAATCGACGCCTTCAACGAGGCCAACCGCGACGAGGCGAACCGCGCAGGCGTGCGCTACGTGGATATCACGCAGATCAGCCGGCGCTCCGATGAGGAGCCGGCATTGATCGCGGAGGACGGGCTGCACCCGTCAGCCGAAATGTACCGACTCTGGGTGGAACTGCTGTTACCCGAGGCCGCAGCGGCCCTCGCCCGCCCGTGAGCGCCAACCTTGTGTGACGCTGGGCTAATGCGTCCCCTCGCCGACTGGCGCGCCAGCCAGTTCCGGGTGGCCACTCCAGGCCCAGCCGTACATCGTCTTGCTCACGCCCATGAGCATCCCGAACAGCGCCTGCGGATGGATGAAGATGTTCGTCCCATCCGGGCGGCCTTCTCCCGCGGCGTAGCGGAGGTTGTTGGCCTCCAGCCGGGTGGCAAGCGCGTTCACGTCGTCGGTCTCGATGTAGCACATGTAGAGCGATGGGCCCCGCTTGCAGTAGAAGCGGTCCATGGCGCCGCTGCCCTCATACGTCTGCACGACTTCCACGCGGTCGAGCCGGTGCGGCGGGTCAAACAGCGTCAGCGCGCCTTCGTAGCCGTAAAGCTTTGACCCGATCGGGCAGTACCGCCTCTCGTCCAGGGCGAACAGATCGGTGTAATAGTCCGTCGCTTCCTTCCAGTCGGTCACCGGATTGGTGACTTCGTACACGCAGCGGATGTGCCCGATCGTTTCGCGCGGCTCGTCCTGCGCCAGGACGGTAGGCATACCGAAGCGCGAGTCCGCAAGATGGATGCGGCCCTTCTCTTCGACGGTCGCCTCTCCCTTGTCGGCCAACCGCTTCGCCAGCGCACCCAGGTCGGGTGTCGAAAAGCCTACGCCGTAGAGCCCCTGGCCCCACGCATCTCGGAAGTCCTGGATTGGGCCAGGTCCGGCAGGTTCGAGGAACTCGAACAACGAACGGCCCGCCTGCACGGTGGTCCGGTGGGCATTCAGGTGCTTCGAACCGTCCTCGCCGACCGGTTGGGCGCCGAACACGGCTTTCCAGCGTTCGACTGCGGTCTTGCGGTCCGGGACGACCATCTGGATTCGATCGACGTAGCTGAGCATGAAAGAGTCCTGAGTTGTTAATCGTGAGTCATGGGCCTGCGCCGCCGGAGAGCGACGGCATCACTGGGAATGCGCGGAGTATGCCGTCTCGAACGGGAAACGAAAACGCCCCGGCCGGGGCGCTTTGTTGAAAACGACTGATGACTGACGACGAACGACCCTTACGCAGACTCGGCCTGGTTCGGGTTGATCACGGGGATGTCGATTTCCGAACCGCCCCGCGTGAGCAGCAGCGGGCGGGTCTTGTTGACCACGCTGTCGGCGTTGACAACGCACTTCTTGACGTCGCTGCGGCCAGGGATCTCGTACATCACTTCCATGAGCGTCTCTTCGAGAACGGTGCGGAGGCCTCGGGCGCCGGTCTTGTGCTTGATGGCACTTTCGGCGATCGCCTTGAGGGCATCGTCCGTGAAGGCGAGCTCCACGCCGTCCATCTGGAAGTAGCGCTGATACTGCTTGATGAGCGCGTTTTTTGGTTCGGTCAGGATCTTGATGAGCGCGTTCTCGTCCAGCGACTGCAGGCCGACGACCATTGGCAGGCGTCCCACAAATTCGGGGATGAGGCCGAATTCGAGCAGGTCGTCGTGCGTGACATGCATCATCAGCTCATCCTTGCGCTGACTGCCGCGGAAGCCGCGCTGGGCCTGGAAGCCGAGGCGGACGTGGTCGCGGGTGAGGCGCTTTTCGATGTGGTTTTCGAGCCCTTCGAAGGCGCCGCCGCAGATGAACAGGATGTTCGCGGTGTTGATCTGCAGGAAGTCCTGGTGCGGGTGCTTGCGGCCACCCTGCGGGGGCACATTCGCCACGCAGCCTTCGATGATCTTCAGCAACGCCTGCTGCACGCCCTCGCCGGAGACGTCCCGCGTAATGCTCGGGTTGTCGGACTTGCGGGCGATCTTGTCGATCTCGTCGATATAGATGATGCCGCGTTCGGCCTTCTGGATGTCGAAGTCCGCGGCCTGGATCAGGTGGAGGAGGATGTTCTCGACATCCTCACCAACATAGCCGGCTTCGGTCAGGGCGGTGGCGTCAGCGATAGAGAACGGGACGTCCAGCATCTTCGCGAGCGTTTTCGCCAGGTACGTCTTGCCCACGCCGGTCGGCCCGACGAGGAGGATATTCGACTTCTCCAGCTCGATGTCCTGCTCGGCGGCGGCTCCAGTGCGCTTGTAGTGGTTGTAGACAGCAACGGACAGGACCTTCTTCGCCTGCTCCTGACCGACGACGTACTCCTGCAGATGCTCGAAGATGGCCTTCGGCGGGGGGACGCGCTGCGATGTTCCCGCAGGGCCCTTCGCTGTGGCCGTGGTGGTGCCGCCGCCGTTCTCCTCATCGATAATCTCGCGGCAAAGGTCGACGCATTCGTCGCAAATGTAGACCGCACCGGGCCCGGCGATGAGTCGCCGGACCTGGTCCTGGTTCTTCCCACAGAACGAGCAGTGGTATTGGACGCGGTTGGTGCGGTTCGTTGCCAAGATGCTGTCCCCTTCGCTACTTCTTCGCGTCTTCGGGCCGCGTCAGCAGCTCGTCCACAAATCCGTAGTCCTTCGCGCCCTGCGCGTCGAGATAGAAATCGCGGTCAAAGTCACGCGTGACTCGGTCCACGGGCTGTCCGGTGTGGCTGGCGATGATGTTCCGGATGATCTCGTTGTTCCGAAGAATCTCCTTCGCAGCAATTTCAATATCGGACGCCTGGCCCCTGGCACCACCGAGCGCCTGGTGCATATGCACGGTCGCATTGGGCAGCGCGAACCGCTTCCCTTTCGCGCCGGCGCAGAGCAGCACGGTTGCCATCGAGGCGGTCTGGCCCACGGCGATAGTCGAAACATCCGGCTCGATCAGCTGCATCGTGTCGTAAATCGCCAGGCCTGCGGTGATGACGCCGCCGGGCGAATGGATGTACATGCTGATGTCCCGCTCCGGGTCCTCGCGCTGGAGGTAGAGGAGCTGCGCGACGATGAGGTTGGCAATCTGGTCGTCGATCGGGGTGCCGAGGAAAACGATGCGCTCCTTGAGCAACAGCGAAAAGATGTCGAACGCGCGCTCCGAGCGAGGCCCGGACTCAATCACGGTGGGGATAACGTCATACACGAGCGGGTGAATCGTGGCGCCGTTATTCATTCCTTCGGTTCCTCCTGCTGTTCGCCCGTGGCGATCGCCGCGAGACGGTCGAGCGTCTTGCGCGAAAGAAGGTTGCGGCGAATCGTCGCAACCCCCTCCTCGCTCGCGAACATCTGGCGGAACCGTTCCGCGTCGTCACCCATCGGGCCCACGAGCGAATCCAGCTCCTGATCTATTTCATCGGCTGAAACGTCCAAACCTTCAGCCTCTTGGAGCTGCTGAAGTACCAGTGATCGGCGCACCCGCAGGTCAGCGGCTTCCCGCCACGTCTCCCGGAATTCTTCTTCCGAGCGGCCCACCGTGCGGAGATAGTTCTGGTATTGCGCCCGGTCGTTGCCTGTCGCCTCGCGGATCAGGTGGTCGATTTCGTGCTCAACCAGCAGCTTCGGGTATTCAAGCGTGGCCACGTCCACCAGCTTGTCGACCGCTTCGTTGCGAAGCTTCGTGTCCGCGTTCTGCTCCA
>CAYTBM010000208.1:0-5989 GCA_964436025.1 uncultured Anaerolineaceae bacterium | reverse complement strand
GGCAGCTTCGAAATCTCGGCGGCCTTGTGGTACGGGCAGCGGCCGTTCACCAGGTGGATGCCGTCAGCTTCGGAACGCCAGTTTTCGAGGATGCCCTCAGCTTTCAGGCTTGCGGTCACCTGGGCGGCAAGCTCTTCGGCGGAGAGGCCAGCAACCTCGTGCATGTGCTTTTCGGCGAGCGACTGAGCGACGCTGGTCATCACCGTGACGATGACGTCGTCGCGTTCGCCCAGGCTGCGCAACATGCGTTCGAGAAGGTCGGCGTAGGCTGGCGGGACGCCCTGGGTGGCTTTCTCGGTGGCGAAATAGGCGTGGTAGGGGCGCCCCGTCGCCTGCCTGACTGCCCGTGCATCGACGAGACCGTCCGCGCGAAGGTTGTCGAGGTGGCGACGCACGGCGGCCGGGGTAATCCCGAGCTCGTAGGCCAGGTCCTCTACCCGCGTCTCGCGGTTCTGGATGACGTACTCGAGGATGCGGTCACGTGTCCCTTGCACCTCTTCAGTCTATGCCTGTTTGCCACCTTTTACTACTTTCATGTTGTAAAAGTCGCCTATCACAGGAATCGACCGGGCGAAGGCTCGAGGCCGCGGCTATCAGTGCGTCGCGAAGACGACCTCGCCGCCCTTCACTACCATCTTCACCCGGCTGAGGGTGGAGAGGTCGTTCGTCGGGTCGCCTTCGAGTACCAGCAAATCGGCCACGCGGCCGGGAGCGATGACTCCGCGGTCGGGCAACTCCAGGAGTTCCGCTGAGCGGCTCGTCGCCAGTTTGAGGATCTCGACAGGCGAATAGCCAGTCGCTTCCTGGAGCACTTCCATGCCGCCGCCCAGCGCTTCGTGGGGCACGCCGGGAATGCCGCAGTCGGTGCTCATCAGGACTTTGCAGCCGGAGTCGAGGAGTGCCTTGAGGACAGCCCCGCGCTGTTGCTTGCGGCCATCATCCGGCCAGTTTCGGAAGCCCACGGAGACGGTTGGCGAGACGAGGATGCCCTTCCGCGCGATCTGGTCGATCAGCGCCTGATCGTGGGAATAGCCGCTCGGCGTGGTGAACGAGCAGTGCTCAATGCAGTCGACGCCCGCCTCGGTCGCCACGCGGATGCCTTCGACTCCGTGCGCATGGGCCGCCACCTTGCGGCGAAGGCGGTGCGCCTCCTCGATGAGCGCCTTGAGCTCGTCCACGGTGAACTGCGGCGCGAAGGTGTTCGTGCGCGGCGTCATGTTGCCGCCCGTCGCCATCACTTTGATCCAGTCCGTCCCGGCTTTGACGTGTTCACGAACGTTCTTGCGAATGCCGGTTTCGCCGTCGCACTCGCCTCCCATGAACCAACAGTGGCCGCCGGTGGTGGTCACCGGCGCACCGGCCACCATCAACCGCGGCCCTTCGGCAAGGCCGGCGGCGATGGCGTCGCGAAGCTCAATACTCAAGCCCGTCGGTGCGCCCAGGTCCCTGACGGTGGTGATCCCGGCACGCAACATCCGGCGGCCGCTGGCGGCCATCCGCAGGAGCATCCGTGCCGGCGTGTCGCCGTCGTACGTCGAGCGCCACTGGGGCGTTGCGTCGAAACAAAGGTGCGCGTGCCCTTCGATGAGCCCCGGGACGATCGTGCACCCGGAGACATCGATCGCCTTGCCGACGCCGTCTGAGCCGGCGATATGTTGTCCGTCGACGACCACGGGGCCTTCGACCGTGCCATCGGTCAGTCCGTCCCAAACGCGGCCGCCTCTGAGCGCAAATCTCCCCATCGGCCGGATTCTACGCAAGGCATGGCCAAGAGGCCCAAGTCCAAGCGCGGCTGCCGTGGCACCATGCGCGCATGCAGGGCTGGTTCGACACGCACGTGCACCTCGACCGTTACTCGCCGGAAGAGCGGTCGTCGATCCTCCAGCGGGCGGCGGAAGCGGAGGTCGCGGTGATCGGCGTGGCTGTCGACGTCGATTCGGCAGCAGGGCTTTCGGCAATCGAGGGGATGTGCGGCTACACGGTCGGTGTCCATCCCAGGCACGCGGGGAGCGCAGGGCCGAAACTCGCCGAGATTGCCCGCGCAGCGGGAGTCCTCGCCATCGGCGAATGCGGGTTCGATAGGCCCGGCGAGGACAGGGGTTTGCAGGCTCGGCTCTTTGTAGAGCAGTGCGGCCTTGCGCATTCGTTGAGGCTGCCGCTAGTCCTGCACATCGACGGCCCCGGCGCGTTCGAGGCGTTGGTGGCTAACAGCGACGCTATGGACGGTCTGGTGACCGTGCGCCATTACTTCACCGGTGACGCGGCGGAGGCCGCCTGGCACCGGGAGCGCGGCCACTACCTCTCCTTCGGCAACCCGCTGCGGCGCAGCTCGGCACTGCGGGAGCTCGCGCGAGACTACCCAGCGGAACGCTTGCTCATCGAGACGGATAGTTATCCGCTACCCGGACGAAACACCGAGCCGCGCGACCTGCGGCTGATCGGCGAGACGCTGGCGCTCGTGCGCGACTGGACGTTCGAGGAAGCGCGCGAGCGGTTGGCCGAAAACACGCTCAACGCGTTCCGGAAACTTCGCCGGAGCTGAACGTTACTTCTCGTTGTAGGTCAGGCCGTAATCCGCAGCCAGCAAACGGAGGAAGTCTCTGATCGGCGGAGCGAGTATGCGGCCACGGAGCACGTGGACACCGACCTCGCGCTGGGCGGGCTGGTCCATGTCCTTGATTTCGACTTCGACGAGGGTGCCCTGCGCCGTCTCACGGCTGATCGAGATGCGCGGGAGGATGCTGACGCCAAGCCCGGCTTCGACCATGTACTTGGTCGCCTCCATGAGATCGAGTTCCATCACGGATTCAGGGACCACGCCCGCGCGCAGGAACATGCTGTAGATGAGGCTGTGGTAGGTCGAGTTCCGTTCGAAAAAGATGAACGGCTCCTTGCCCACTTCGGCGATGGTGGCGCGGCCCTTCTTCGCGAACGGGTGGTCCGGTGAGACGACGAGCGCGAGGTCGTCGTTGTAGAGATGCAGCGACTCGACCTCAGGTTGCTGCGTCAGGCGCGTGACGGCGACGTGAATCTCGCCGGCGATGAGCTTTTCGATGGCGTCCTCGGTAAGGCCGGCGCTCAAGTGCACGTGGACCCGCGGCCGTTCCAGGCGGAAGCGTCGCAGCACACCAGGGAGCACGTAGGTGGCGATGGAGGAGCTCGCACCGATGCGGATGCTGCCGATATCGCCGTGGCGCACGGCCTCGATGGCGTCGGTGCCTTCCTGCACGGCGGTCAGCGCACGCTGGGCATGCGGCATGAAGGCATGGCCGGCGTCGGTCAGTGTCACACTGCGACCGGTGCGTTCGAACAGCCGCTCGCCGATCTCCCGTTCGAGGGATTGGATGCGCGCGGTAACAGAAGGCTGCGTGAGGAAAAGGGCTTCCGCCGCCCGGCTGAATGAGCGGTGGTGGGCCACCTGGATGAATGCTTCGAGTTGGGCCAGTTCCACTAATTTCCCCCAGGGCAACGGCCCGGCGATGGCGGCTTACTTGTAGAAGTCTGCATTAATCGCAATGAACCGGCGCTGATCACCTTCCAGTGAATTCTCGTCGAAGATGGCGGTTACCGGACAGGCGAGCTCGCAGGCGGCGCAGTCGATGCATTGATCCGGGTTGATGTAGTACTGGTCGGCTTCGTCCGTGGAGTGGATGCAATCCACGGGACAGACCTCCACACAGGATGCATCCTTCACCCCGATGCATGGCTCAGTGATGACGTACGGCACTGCTGGCTCCCTTTAGAACGAGTCGCGGCGAACACCAAGTTTATACACAACAACGTCGCCTTCCACACGGGCCTGGCAGGCGAGCCGCAGCCGTGGGTCCTGGACGGAGGCCTGGCCCCGCTGGCGCACGAGATTCGCGTGCTCGAAGCGGCCCATCCGGCTGAGCCGCCCAACCCCCGAGACGACCTCCATGGCGCAGTTTGTGCATTCGCCGTTGCGGTTGCAGCCAACCGGCCACCAGTAGCCCGCGGCGTTGGCGGCGTCCATGACGGTCTGATTCGAGGTTGCTTCAAATTCGATGTCGTGTGGTTCGACACGGATGCGGGGCATAACTGAATTGTCGATTGACGAACCACGAATGTCGATCGAGGGCGAGCCGGGCGCTTGTTCGCCCCAGGCCTTCGGCTTTAGGTCGGCAAGCGCACGAAGTGACGCAGTTTTTGCGGTGGGCTTACGGAAAGTGGGGCTTTTGTACCCGGAGCGCGAGTTGCAATGGCCTCGACATCTCAAACGAGGAGTTGCAATGACAACGATACGCGGGTGGCGCCTGCCGCTCGTCGGCGCGATCGCGGGTGTAGCGGTGATGCTCGGCGCCGTCGCCGGCATTGGGCTGGACAAGCCGGCGAGCGCGCTGACCAACTGCACCGTCAGCGACAACAGCATCGACGCCGAGGAACAGGCGTTCCTTGGCCTCATCAACACGTACCGCGCGCAGAACGGGCTGGGCGCGCTGAGCATGAGCACCAACCTCAACCGGGCATCGACCTGGATGGCCGCGGACATGGGCCAGAAGAACTACTTCTCGCACACCGACTCACTCGGCCGCTCGCCTTCGACGCGCGCGATTGATTGTGGGTACCCGCAGGGTGCGGGCGAGAACATCGCAGCGGGGACGAACTGGGCGACTGCGAGTGCGGTGTTCGCGGCGTGGAAGGCATCGTCCGGGCACAACGCGAACATGCTGAACGGCTCCTACCGGCAGATCGGCATCAGCCGGGTGTTCACCTCGGGCAGCACGTACGGCTGGTACTGGGTAACCGACTTCGGCACCACTAACGACGGCACGAGCGGCGGCGGGACCACCAATCCGACTGCGACGCCGACTCGGCCGGCAGCGACGGCGACGCCAACCCAGCCGCCGGTGAACTCGGGCCCCGCGTCGATAGCGAGCCCGGCGCCTGGTTCGACGTTGCCCGGCGCCAGCGCAACGTTCAGCTGGTCACCGGTCTCGGGCGCGCTGGAGTACTTCTTCTACGCAGGCACGAGCACAGGCGCGAACAACATCACCGGCCGTTCGACCGGCACGGCGACATCCACCACGGTCACGAACCTTCCGACGAGTGGCGGGACGATTTACGTACGGCTCTGGACTCGGTTTTCCACGGGTTGGCAGTACCGCGACGTCACCTACACCGCAGCGAACGCTGGCAGCGGTGGGGGCGGCTCCACGAGCCAGAAGGCGGCCATGACGAGCCCGGCCCCGGGCAGCCAGCTCGGGACGTCGGCGACGTTCACCTGGAGCGCGGGCTCCGGCGCGCTGGAGTATTTCTTCTACCTGGGCACCGCGCCGGGAAGCAACAACCTGCTCGGCCGCTCGATGGGCACGAGCACCAGCCTCTCGCTGTCGGGCCTGCCGCGTGGCGGCCAGCCTCTCTACGTGCGGCTCTGGACACGGCTTTCCACGGGCTGGACATATACCGACTACACGTACTACGCGGCGCCCTGACGGATCGCCGCGCCGATGAAGAAAGGCCCGGGTTTCCGGGCCTTCTTCGTTTCTGCGTTATCCCTGCCGCCGTATCCAGACCCGCCGGACGACGACGGTTTCGCTGACCGCCGCGGCGTGGGGGTAGGGGTCAACAGGCTGGGGGGCATCCGCTGGCGCGACCTGGCGCGACGAACGGCCGGTGCGGGTGGGCTTCGCCCGGGAGCCGACGACCGCGCTGACCGCCTGCTTGCCGGCCTGGCGCGCGAGGTACTTCCCGGTCAGGCTGACGCCAATCTGCAACGCGGTACCGACCGCCATCGCCGTCGCTGCCTTCTTCACCGGCGCGGGGAGCGACGCGCGCTGGCGTGGCTGGCGAACCGGCAGGGCGGGCTGGGGCGCGGCCACAATCGCGGTGTCGCGCAGTGCGGCGAGGTACATCCCGCACTTCCGGCAGTAGTTGTCGTCCGGCTGGTAGCCGTTCTGGCAGTCGGGACAGGTGGGGAGGGTTTGAGCCATGCGCGGGATTATACGGGCGGTGTCGAGTGCACGGCCCG
>CAYTBM010000207.1:0-5998 GCA_964436025.1 uncultured Anaerolineaceae bacterium | reverse complement strand
AACGCCCGCTTCAGCCGCCGCCGCAAGTCCGCCTCCACCGACCACTTCGACTTCGGCCGCGCATCCCCAATCACGATCAGGTCCACTAGCCCCTCCGCGCTCGCCCGCTGCTCCGCCAGCCGCGGCGGCCCGACGATCACGTCTGCCCGCTCCTTGGCCACCTCGTTGCAGATGCGCTCAACGAGCGCCGCGGACCGGTCGCTCTCCCGGAACGGCACCTCCAGCGTGACTACGAAACGGTTGAGGCTCGCCGTGCGGTTCGTCGCGACGGTGATCGTGCTGTTCGGGATTGAATGGACGTTCCCCTCGGCGTCCCGCACCACCGTGCGGCGCGGGTTAATCTCGATGACCTCACCGGTCACGCCTGCCACCGTCACCGAGTCGCCAACGGCGTACTGGTCTTCGATCAGGATAAACATCCCGTTGATCACGTCACGCACGAGCAGCTGCGCGCCAAGGCCAAGCGCCACTCCCACCACACCAACGCTCGCGATCAGCGCAGACACGTTCAGCCCGAACTCGCTCAAGGTCAGGCCAGCCGCCACGAAGAACAGCAGCGTCCGGAAGCCCCAGTTGAGCGTATTGGAAAGCGTGCCCACCCGGCGCTCGATCGCCAGCCGGTCTTCGAAGCGCGAACCGACGGCGCGCGTAATCGCCCGGCTCAACACTTTCGAAACGAAGACCTTGAAGACGATCGCGAAGAGCACCAGGACGACGAGCGCCAGCAACAGCCGAGCAACGTGCCCCTGGTCCCAGATCCCCCACTCGCTCACACCCGACTGGATAGCGAGTGCGTTCAAGCCGGGACCAGCTTCGCGTAGCTCTGGAGGAGCCGGCGGGTTCCCGCCGTTTCGAAATTCACCACGTACTCCACGTCTCCGCCGTTCATCTGCGCGCTCACGATCACTCCCGTCCCGAACTTCGGGTGGACAACCCGGTCGCCCGCGCTCCACATCGACTGCTCGGCTGGCTCGATGTCCTGGAACAGCGGAGGAGCGGCGACAGCTTCGGCGTACGAGCGCGGGGTGCTGCCGAAGGGCCTCTTCGTGTGGGCCGGGATGTCCGCGAGGAACCGCGATGGCGGGTTCGCAGCCTGCTGCCCGAACGAAAACCGCCGGTACGACCGTGTCAGGTACAGCAAGTCCATCGCCCGTGTGATCCCTACGTAGCACAGGCGCCGCTCCTCCTCCATCTGGCGCGGGTCGTCAAACGAGCGGATGTGTGGCAGCACTCCTTCTTCCAGCCCGATGAGGAAGACCACCGGATACTCCAGCCCCTTCGCAGCGTGCAACGTGATCAGCGTGACCGCCGGAGTGCCCTCGCGCAGCTCATCGACGTCCGCGATTAAAGCCACGTCCTGCAGGAACGTCGCGAGGTCGCCCTGCTCGCCGCCCACTTCCTCGTACTCAGCCATCAGCGAACGCAGCTCCAGCACATTCTCGAACCGTTCCTCACCGTCGTCGCCGCCGTCCTGGAGGTATCGCGCATAGCCCGTCAGCGAAAGCACCAGGTCCAACAGCTCCGGCAACGGGGAACGAGATTCAAGCTGGAGACGACTGATGATGTGCACGAAGTCCCCAACCGCCGAACCCGCCCGTCCGCTGACGATGTTCCCACCCAGCCCGCCGGCGACGCCTTCGCACGCGTCCCACAGCCCCACCCCGTTTTCGCGGGCGAAGTCCTCGAGCCGTTCGATCGTCTTGTCGCCAATGCCTCGGCCCGGCACGTTAATCACGCGCAACAGGCTCGCTTCATCGTGCGGGTTCTGCGCCAACCGGAAGTACGCGATCAGGTCCTTGATTTCCCGCCGCTGGTAGAACCGCACCCCACCGATGAGCCGGTAAGGTATCCGGTGCCGTACCAGCGCCTCTTCGATCGCTCGCGATTGCGCGTTCGTGCGATACATGACCGCGACCTGCCCATAATCGCGGCCCTCTTTGGCAAGCCGCGATGTCTCCTTCGCGACGAATTCGCCCTCTTCTTCATCGCTATAGGCGTCGTAAGTCGTGATGAGGTCGCCGCCCGGCCGCTCAGTCCAGAGCTTTCTTGGATGTCTGCCCGGATTCTTCTCAATCACCGAATCCGCGGCCTCGAGGATCGCCGGAGTCGACCGGTAATTCTGCTCGAGCAGGTAGATCGCACAGTCTGGGAAGTCGCGCTGGAAGTTCTGCACGTTCCGTACGTCGGCCGAGCGCCACGAGTAGATGCTCTGGTCCGGGTCGCCGACCACCGTGATGTTCCCGTGACCCGATGCCAGCCGGCGAGCCAGCTCGTACTGAACCGGGTTCGTGTCCTGGAACTCATCCACGAGCACGTGGAGGTAACGGCCCGCGTACTTTTGCAACATCTCCGGCACATCGAACAGCCGCACCGCGTACAGCAACAGGTCGTCGAAATCGACCGCCGACGCCTGCTTGAGCGCCCGTTCGTACGCCGTATACACCCGCGCTACCACCTCGTCCGCATAGCTCCGGACCGAGGCTGCATACGCCTCTGGAACAATCAGCTCGCTCTTGGCGTTTGAGATGGCGGAGAGGATCGAGCGCGGGGGGAAACGGCGGGGGTCAACATGCAATTCTTCGAGGATGCGCTTTACCTGCGCCACCTGGTCCGCGTCGTCATAGATGACAAAGTCTTTCGAAAGGCCAACCGCCTCACCGTCGATCCGCAACCAGCGAGCGCACATCGAATGAAAGGTGCCCATGTGCAGGCTGCCCGCGTCCTCGCCCAGCAGCTTCGCGGCCCGCTCGCGCATCTCCCGCGCGGCCTTGTTCGTGAACGTCACGGCGAGCACCCGCCACGGCGGCACTCGATGTTCGATGACGAGGTGCGCAATCCGGTGAGTGATCACACGCGTCTTTCCGCTCCCCGGCCCAGCGAGGATCAGCACCGCGCCGTCGCCGTGCGTCACCGCCTGGCGTTGCGGCTCGTTCAATCCTTCGAGCAGTTCTGCCTGGCTGGCGACCGTTTCCACTCCCGTCAGTCTAGCATTCGCTCACCCGGCCTATCCATTTCGCTTTCGCCCTCACATAGACTCTGCGCTACAGTAGGCGTGCTGGGCGTCGAAGCGCCCGGAGGGAACGTTTGAATCTGTTTCTCATCTCATGGCCGGGCGGCTCATGGGAAGCAAGCGTGAAGTACGCGGTCACCTTCCTGGTGATCTTCCTCGCGGCCTTTTGGATTGCCACCGTCTTCTGGACCTACCGCGACATCCGCCAGCGCACCCGCGATCCGATTCTCCAGACCGCGGCCGTGCTCTTGGTGCTCATCTTCAACTTCCCGGGGCACTGGATTTACCTCATCGTCCGGCCGCGCCAGACGCTCACCGAGCTCTACGAACGCTCGCTCGAAGAAGAGGCGCTTCTGCAGGAACTCGAGGACCAGAAAGCCTGCCCCACCTGCAAACGCCGCGTGAAAGACGAGTACCTGGTCTGCCCGTCCTGCCGGACGCAGCTCAAAGAAGCCTGCCGCCAGTGTCAGAAGCCGCTGAGCTACGCCTGGGTCGCTTGCCCCTACTGCGCCATGGAAAAGCCGCCCCGAGAGGGTTTCGGGCCGCGGCCCGTCCGGCCCCAGGGTGTGCGTGCACCGGCCCCGGCGCCGCAACCGGTAACTCGCCAGGCGCCGCTCGCCCAGGAAACCCGCCCGCAGCCGGCTCGGCCGCTGCCGCGAACCGCACCGAACCCGTCGTCCGCCGCTCGCGACCCCTTCGGCACGCGCCGCGGCCAGCAAGCCGCCGCCCCCAACGACGACGGTCCGGTCATCGGCCAATAGCCGCTACAACCTCGCCACCACCAGCGGCAGTAACGCCTCTGCCGCCAAACGTTGCCCCTCCTCGTTCGAATGCACCCCGTCAGGCTGCATGTAAGCCAGCTTCGCTTGCCGGCCGCCGAGGATGTCCTCGTGCCGCGTCCAATCGAAGTGCAGCTCGTCGGCCAGTCCCTTCAGACGGACATGAAAGGCGTCTGAAAGCTCGTTGAGCCTGGGATTGAGCCGTTGAAGCTCCAGCCCGAACCCGAGCCCGCCAAAGACGATAGTGTGGACCTGCTCGAGCCGCGCCAGGCAGTGAAACAGGTCGATGTAGCAATCGACCAGTGCTTCGAACGAGAACGCCGGCCGCGTGCCAAGCAACGCCCGCGCTGCCTTTCGCGGCGCCCGAAGCGCAAGCTGTCCGCGTGGCCCGAACCGCTCGGCCAGCGCCTCTACCCGCACTTCCTGCCGGCTTACAAACCTCGCCGCGCCATCGCCGAACCGTTCGCGCACACGGTTCGACGCCAACTCCACCACCACTGCGTAAACCGAAAGCCCCAGGATGATGATGTCCGGGTTCTCGCGCTCAAGCTGTCGCTCCACGAAATCCACCGCGGTCGGCCCTGCGAACAACGATTTGTGCACGGTCTCCAGGTCGAGCCCCGTCTCTTCGCGGACCCGGCGCTGCAGCACCCAGGTCAGCCCATCCTCGCGATTTCGCAGGCGCGATCCATCGCTATCGCTGTGGCCAAGCACCAGGAGTTTCACCGGCTGGCTGCCAGTGTCTCAGGCCAACAGGTCGAAGAGCCCGGTGCCTTCGAGCAGCTCGGCCATCCGGTCCAGCTTTCGCTCCCCGTGGAACCGCGTCTTGTCGAAGATGCCCTCCAGCGCGATCACCGTGTTCTCCGTGTCCGTCCGGCTCAGCAACACGGGAATGCCGTTCGCGCTCGCGGCGTCGAACAGGTAATCCGAAGGACGGCGGCCGCCGGTCAGGATCAGAACATTCGGCTCGGCCTTGATCGCGGCCAGGTGCTGGTCCGTCTTATCGAACCGCACCACCACCGCCTTCGACGGGAATCGCCGCAGGTACGGCTGCCCCGCATCAGAACCGATCGGCGCGATGACCAGGTGGTCGCTCGTCGGGTCATCGTCCCCCTCCACGAGCGTCTCAGCGTTCAAGGCCGCGCGGGCCTCCGAAACGCTGAAACCCGCCAGCGTCCGATCCTCGCCGATGCTCAGTTCGAGCGGCGTCCCGGTCGTGCCGGAGGAACCAACCTGACCATCGACGCCCGTCACCACAACTGCGGCCGTTTCTGCCGGAAGAGAAGCGGGCTTCTTGCCCCGCCCAACGACGATGAGCTTCGCATCGCCCCCAGGAAATGCGTTCAGCGGGCCCTCGACAACCAGCGTCTCGCCGGGCTGAGCCACGGGAATGGAACCGGCCGGAAGTTCCAGTGACCCTGGCGCGAAATCGAGCGATCCATACCAGGCTGCGTCCTCCGCAGCCGAGCCGCCGTCCTCAGGAAGCCGGATCAGCCGGACCGGAGTACCCGAATACGCAAGCTTGCGCGCGATGGCTGCCGCAACGCCCGTTTTCCCTTCGCCCGCCTGCGCCGAACCTACGTAGATGATCGCCATGCAGCCATCCTCGGCGCCATGGCGCCAGCGGCAATTGTGACGAAACGCACGGGTTCGGACAACGCTGCTGCCCACAACCATCGAATGGCTACCATCCGCCCATGACCACCACGCGCAAAGTCACCGTCGAACGCAACCGCCTCCGCTTCGCCGCCGCCCACATGGCCACCTTTGCCGGTTCCTGCGAGCCCCTCCACGGCCACAACTATGACGTCATCGTCGAACTCGAAGGCTACCTGACCGAAGACTCATGGGTCTGGGACTTCGGCCAGGTCAAGCGTGCGGCCCACGCGATCTGCCAGGAGCTGGACCACCACTTCCTCCTCCAGCGCAACAGCAAGCACCTCCACATGGCCGAAATCGGCGACGAATGGGAAGTCGCATTTCGAGATCATCGTTATGTCTTTCCCAAGAGTGACGTCTACCCTCTGCCCATCGAGAACACCACGGCGGAATGCATCAGTGAGTGGTTCGCTGGCCGCCTGCTCCAGGCGCTAAATGATCAGGGCGCAACCCACCTCAGCCGCCTCACCGTCGGAATTGAGGAAATGCCGGGGCAAACGGGCTGGTATACTCTGGAGATGTGAAGCCGCTCCCTCCCTGGAGCGGTTTT
>CAYTBM010000206.1:0-6000 GCA_964436025.1 uncultured Anaerolineaceae bacterium | reverse complement strand
TCCGAAAGCCTGCGAGGTGAGCTGACGGGTTCGGCGTCGGAAGTCGCCTATGCGCGTTGGTCTGCGCAATTCACCCCAGAAGTGGGTCCCCCGCCTTCGCCCCTGCTGGGGGCTCGGTTCGGCTAAGGACACAGTAAGGGACATTCGCCGGTCGCGGCGCAATCGCAATGCTGTCAACACATTGCAAAACCATCGCAACTTGTCTGATCCGCGGTTAACCTCAGGGGCCAACCGTGGCACTAACGCTCAGTGCCAGCTCTCCCACCAACCGCCCCGCCTCCGCCAGCAACTTCTTGTCGATCCGCTCGAACGTGTCATCCCGCCCGGCCGGGCCGCCGCTTCGGCTCAGGTCGATCGTCGAGATCCCGGCTGCGCGGAAGCTATCCCCGTCAGTCGCCGAGGGTGGCGCCGAACCGCCGTCCACGAGGTCGATGTCCAGGTCGTCCGCCGCGGTCCGCGCTCGGTCTTTCAACGTGAGTTCGCCGTACATCGTGAGCGCTTTCCCGGCGCCGAGCTTCGAAAGCGAAATGACGCTGCCCGGCCGCCCGGAAGCGGTGAGGGCCGTCAGGAACCGGTCGGCCCCCTGGCCTCCCGCGAAGCGCGCGTCCAGTGCCACGAAGCACAGCTCAGGCACAGGGAACCGTTGGTCGAACTGCCGTGCAAGCTCCAGCATCACGGCGACTCCGCTCGCATTGTCATTCGCCCCCGGCGAATTCGGCGCCGAATCGAAGTTCGCCACCACCACGTACGTGCAGGCATGCGCCGACCGCGACCGTGCGGTGATGTTCGTCCCCGAGGCGGTCTCAGCCGCCGGTACGGATATGCGCACCGTGCTCCCCGCGGCCACCGCCGCATCGAGTTGGCCCAGCAGCGCTCCGGCCACCGTTACGACCGGGAATGCAGCCGGCTGGCCGAGGTTGGCAGTCACGCTGCCGGGGTCCGAATTTACGATGATCAATCCTGTCGCGCCGGACGCCCAGGCGATGTCGTACTTTTCCTGGAAGCTCGTGCCGCCGCGCTGCGCCACCGCGATCTTCCCGGCCAATCCATCGCGCACGATTGCGGCTGGTAGGGCAGCCGCACTCCCGGTTACCTCACCCGCGCCGCTGCCTCCGGCGGTGATTGCGTCGCCCGGGGCCCCATCGACCGTGATTGTGGCCGGACGGTTCGGGTCCGTCTCGAACGTGAAGTTCGTCTGCAAGACTCCGAACCTCGCCGCCGAAAACTCCGCGGCTATGTACTCCGCGGCGGCCGTGTTCTTGCCTGCCTCGCGCGGCCCGACGTTCTTCGTGAGGTGTTCGACATCGCGCATCGCCCTGTCGGCGTCGAACGGCGTACTGCCCATCGGAGCCGATCCGCCGCCGCAACCGGCCACGACGGCGACGCTGGCGAGCAAGGCAATCGCGAGAGCAAGGCGCACGTGCCGATTGTGCGGCACGGCGCCGCTTGAGGGGATCAGCCGAAAAGGACGCATCGCTTGCCTTTCAACGCTCTACAATCCTCACCATGTCTGACCTTCGCGTGTTGATTTCCGGCTCCGGGCGCATGGGCCGCCAGGTGGCCGCCTCTGTGCTGGCCGAACCCGGCCTCACCCCCGTGGGCTTCGTCGACGGGCTCGCCGAACCAGGCGCCCTCGAGGGCCTGCCGCTCTTCGGCGACGCCGCTCGCGCCTGCGCCGAGCTGACCCCGGACCTGGTCATCGATTTCACCAACGCCGCGTGGACGCCAACCCTCGCGCAGGCCTGCCTGGCGGCCGGCGTCCGCATGGTCATCGGCACCACAGGCCTCAGCGACGATTTCATGAGCTGGCTCGAAGCCGAGTCGGCGAAGACGACGACCGGCGTCGTGCTGGCGGCCAATTACGCGATCGGCGCCGTCCTCATGATGCACTTCGCGAAACAGGCGGCGCCGTTCTTCGAATACGCCGAAATCATCGAGCTCCACCACGAAATGAAGGTCGATTCGCCGAGCGGCACGGCGAAGACGACCGCCGAACTCATGCGCGCCGCCCGCGACCGCGACTTCAAGCACTCAGACTCCGAAAAGGAACCGCTGCCCGGCGCGCGCGGCGCGGCCTTCGGTGGCATTTCCTTGCACTCGGTGCGGCTGCCCGGCCTGGTCGCACACCAGGAAGTCATCCTCGGCGGCCTCGGCCAGACGCTCACCATCCGCCACGACACCACCGGCCGCGACAGCTTCATGCCGGGCGTGATGATGGCCGCGCACGAGGTGATGAAGCTCGACCACCTCGTCGTCGGCCTGGACGCGCTCTTCGGCCTGAAGTAGCCGGGTGGTGGCCATCCGGGCGGTGCTCTTCGACCTCGACGGCACGCTCTGGACGATGCTGCCGCCGCGCACCGACTGGTCAGCAATCACCGCGATCCAGGCCGGCGCGCTGGCGCCGCAGTTCAACCGGCTGGGCTTCTCGGCCGATCCAACCGAATTCGTGACTCGGTTCTTCGCCGAACTCAACGCGACATTGAGCCCGCCCACGCCGGACTTCAGCGAGCCATCGTGGTACCCGGTCCTCGAACGCGTCCTCAGTGGCCTCGGCCACGCCTGCGAACGCGACGATGCCTCGGCCATCTTCGATGTGCTGAACAGCGTGCCGTTCCGCGAACTCGGCATCGAGGCTTTTGCGGACGCGGCCGAGACGTTGTCCGTCCTGCGCGCGCGAGGTCTGCGCATCGGCGCGGTGACGAACAACCCCAAGCCGCCGCACGTGCTCTCAGCCCTCGCGCTGGGCCTGGGCCTTCCCGACGTGTTCGACGTCATCGTCTCGTCATGGGAACTGGGCTGGCGAAAACCCCACCACGCGCCGTTCGAAACCGCATTGCGCGCGCTGGGTGTCGAAGCGCACGAAGCCGCCCACGTGGGCGACTCCCTCCAGAACGACATCGCCCCCGCCCTGGGGCTCGGCATGACCGCAATCTACCGCGACCACGGCTATGGCGACGAGCCCGGCGCGCCCACCCCCCACCACGTGATCCGGCAGCTAAGCGAACTGCCAGCAGTACTCGCGGACCCAACCTAGCCCCACGGAATGGAACCGCGACCAGCCGGGAGCGGATCGTGACCGGGCGAGATAGCGACGCGGTAGCTGCCGCGTCTCCAATTAGGTGCTTGAGCCAGGCGGTGAGGCGGGTTCGCTGTCGCGCGGCATGGTCGCTCAGCCTCGATCCGCTCCCGGCTGGTCGCGGTTCATCGGCGTGCTGCGCGTCCCGTCAGTCCTTCCCCGCCCTAGTTCACCCGCCGCTCGACACCCTTCCAGTACGCCTCGCGGATCAGGAACTTCTGCAGTTTGCCCGTCACCGTGCGCGGCAGCGTTTCCACGAAATCCACCGACGTCGGGCAGCGGAAGTGCGCCAGGTGCTGGCGGCTGAACGCGATGATCTCCTCTTCCGTCGCGGCTTGGCCTTCGCGGAGGACGATCAGCGCCTTCGGTGTTTCGCCCCACTTTTCGCTGGGCACGCCGATCACCGCGCATTCGAGCACCGCCGGGTGCAGGTACAGCGCGGCTTCGACTTCTGGCGAAGAGATGTTTTCGCCGCCGGAGATGATGACGTCCTTCTTCCGGTCGACGATGTTCACGTTGCCGAACTCGTCCCAGACGCCGAGGTCGCCGCTGTGGAAGTAGCCGTCGTAAATGGCCTTCGCTGTCTCTTCCGGCTGCTCCCAGTAACCCTTCAGGACCACGTTCGAACGCGCGCAGACCTCGCCCACTGTCGTGTTGTCCATCGGCACCGGGTTCCCGTCGTCGTCCAGCACCTGGATGTCGACCCCAATGGCTTCGACGCCCGCGCGAGAGCGGCGCTGGTAGTCCGAGCCGTCCGGGTTCTGGTAGTCACGGCCGGAGACCGTCAGGATCGGCGCCGTCTCAGTCAGCCCGTAGATCTGGATGAACTCCCAGCCGAGCTCCTTCTCCAGGCGTTCGATGAAGGCAGCTGGAGGCGGTGCACCTGCGACCACGAAGCGCGGCCGCGTGGCGACCTTGTACTTCGCCTTGTCCGGGAAGTTCAGGATCGTGCTCAGCACAGCCGGCGCCATGCAGGCGAACGTGATCTTCTCGTCCTGGATGAGCTGGTAGATGTCGGCTCCGACCACCGCGCGCAGCACCACATGCGTCGCGCCCATCGCGGTCAGCGCGAACGGGCCGCCCCAGCCGTTCGCGTGGAACATCGGCAGCGTCCACAGCTCCCGGTCCTCGTGCGAAACACGCAGGTGCGCGATGAAGTTGTAGGCATTGATGTACACGTTCCGGTGCGTGAGCATCACGCCCTTCGGCCGCGCCGTGGTGCCGGAGGTGTAGTTAATCGACGTGACGTCGTTCTCGTCCTGCTCAACGAACGGCGTCGCCGTCTTCGGCTGCGAACCCACCAGCGTGTCCCAGTCCGTCCAGCCTGAAGGCGTCTCCGCGGGCGTCCGCGGGTCGGCCGAAATCCAGTGCTCCACGGACTTGAGGTTCGGCCGGATTTCGTCGATGACTTTCGTGTACTCGTAATCCACGAGCACGGCCTTCACGCCCGCGTGGTTGATGATGTACTCGTGGTCGCTGGCCACCAGCCGGTAGTTCAGCGGGACCAGGATGGCGCCAATCTGGGTGACGCCGTAGTAGCTCTCCATGAAGTAGTGGCTGTTCGGGCTGAGGATGCAGACCCGGTCGCCCTTCTTGATGCCGAGCGACAGCAGCGCGTGCCCGAGCTGGTTGCAGCGCTCCTGGTATTCGCGATACGTGAAGCGCTTCGGGCCATCGACGATCGCTTCCTTGTTCGGGTAGATCTTGGCCGAGCGGCGCAGGAAATCGTTGACGAGCAGGGGTACTTCCACGGTGGCCTCCGGGTGCTTCTGAAGTGCGGAGGCGATTCTAGCAAAATCTATTGCCGCATTCCGGGCGGCCGCGCCGCCTTGACCTCCCCTGCGCGCTGGTCCGGACGTTGCCGAATCTTGGCATAGGGAGGGCAGGCATGATCCCTGTGACGGCGATTCCTGTCGAGCGCGCGCCCCGCTGGCGGAGGGTGATCGGTCGGCTCATCGATATCGCCGTGCTCGGTGCGTTTTACGCAGCCGCAGTCGCTGCCTCGAACGAAAACCTTGCCAGCATCGCGGCGTTGGTCGCGGGGACCGGGCACTCCGTGCTCGGTCACTGGCAATACGGCCGGACACTCGGCAAAGCTGCAATGGGGACCTTTGTCATCGACGCCAACGGGGACTTCCCCGGGTTCGGGCGAAGCGTCGCCCGCTGGGCGGTGGAGACAGGGATCCCTATCGGGACCTCACTCCTCACGGTCGTCTTCTTCGTCGCCGTCTTCCACCGCGTCGATGATCCCTGGCTCGCCCTGTTCCTCATCCTTCTGATGGTCGTAGCCGTTATGGCCGCATGGGTCATAGGAGCCGTCGTGGATTTCATCGTGATGATGGCAAACTACGAGCACCGCTCGATCCACGATCTCGTCGCTAAGACATGGGTGGTGGTCCGTTCGAAGGAACAGCGGGCCCCGGCTACCGCCCCCGCCCCGACGCGAACCGCGTGACCTCCTGGCAAAGCGCCTCTACCCCTCGCCGCGCCACCGTGATCAGCGGCACGTCCCGCGGGCGCTGCTCCGTGTACGCCTGCGAAACGCGGTGCGGAAGCGCCGTAGAGGCCCACACCACCAGCACCTGCGCCCACTCCAGGTCCGGCAGCGCCGTCTTGTTCGTCGGGCTGACCTCCAGCCCATCGATCATCCGGACCTCGACCCTGGAACCGGCCAGCGCGCCGCGGAGTTCCGCATGCGCCGCCTTCGAACCGCCAAGCAGCAGGATGCGCCGCAACCCCGCGGCATCGCAGGCTTCCAGCATCCGCTTCACCGCCCGCTTCGTGTTCGAACCCCCGCAGACCACGCACCGCTCCCGCGCCGTGGTCACAATCGGCAACGCCGGCGAACCAATTGCCGCCCGGCAGGCAGCGTCGGCGCAAACCGGCGTCACCCCCGCCCACAGTGCCTCCCGCGCCGCCGCCAG
>CAYTBM010000205.1:0-6027 GCA_964436025.1 uncultured Anaerolineaceae bacterium | reverse complement strand
CACCACCTCCACATAGCCGCGCCCGCCAGGAAGCGGCTGCACCGCCGAACCCGAACCGCGGCCCGTCCCAACGCAAACTTCGAACGACGCCGGGAGACACGTCCGGCCCTTCGCGTGGCGTCCTTCGAAGTTCGTCGTTCGTCGTGATCCCGCCCTCCGTGACCTCCTCCAGATCCTCCGTGATCTCCGTGCCTCGGTGGTTCACTCCCGTCGTCCGTCTTCCGGAGTAGGGATATTTCGCCTCAGGTTAACTTCACGTTCGCGTCAAGGTATGATAGGCTCGCTCGATAGGAGGGGAGCCCTGTGCGCTGGCTTTTGCGCCTTATTCCATATCTGAAACCGTATAAGGGCCAGCTTTCGCTCGCCTGGGTGTGCATGCTCAGCGCGGCTGTTTTCGTGATGGTCAGCCCGCTGCTCGTGCGCTTCGCCATTGACTTCGGCCTCGACCCCCAAAAGGACGCCGCCGGCAAGCTCGTCTCCCTCGACGGGAACTCGAAGCTCATCATCTTCGGCGCGCTCGCACTCGTGGCGTTCGCCATCGGCCGCGGCATCGCCCAGTTCGGCCAGCAGTACCTCGGCGAATCCGTCGGCCAGTCCGTCGCCTACGACATCCGTAACGAGATCTACGACAACCTCCAGCGCCTGAGCTACGCCTACCACGACAAGGCCCAGACGGGTCAGATTATGTCGCGCGCCACGCAGGACGTTGAGAACATCCGCATGTTCGTCAACATGGGCGCCCTCCGCCTCGCCTTCATCACGCTCATGCTGCTCATCTCCGTCGTCGGGATGTTCGTGATCAACTGGCAGCTCGCGCTGATCAGCGTTGCTTCCCTTCCCTTCCTCGCCTGGCGCTCCTACGTCACGAGCTCCCGCCTCCGGCCGATCTGGACGGAAATCCAGCAGAACCAGGCGGAAATGACGCAGGTGGCCGAAGAAGGGCTCACCGGCATCCGCGTCGTCAAGGCGTTTGCGCAGGAACCGTTCGAAAGCAAGAAGTTCGCCGATGCCGCCCGCAAGCAGGCTGACCTCAGCTACTACTCGTCCCGTGTCCAGGCAGGAAACCAGCCCATGCTCCAGGGCATCTCGGCCGCCCAGGTCGCGGTCACCGTGGGCGTCGGCGCCTACTTCATCTCCCAGAACAACCTCAGCGTCGGCGACCTCACGCTCTTCACGCTTTGGCTGAACACGCTCCAGCTCCCGGTGCGCTCCATCGGCTTCATCATCAACATCGTCGCCCGCTGCATCAGCTCGTCCGAGCGCGTGTTCGAGTTGATCGACGCCCAGTCCGCGGTCCAGGAGAAGCCGGACGCCAGGATCCTGGAGAACGCGATCGGCCACGTGAAGTTCGACAACGTGAGCTTCGGCTACGACAACTTGAGCGCAGTCCTTAGCGGCGTCGATATCGATGCCACGCCCGGCAAGGTCATCGCTCTTCTCGGCCCCACCGGCTCCGGAAAGTCCACCGTGGTGAACCTGATCCCCCGTTTCTACGACGTGACCCAGGGCAGCATCACGATCGACGGCGTCGATGTCCGCGATGTCACGCTCGACTCGCTCCGCAAGAACATCGGCATCGTCCAGCAGGATGTCTTCCTCTTTATCGGCACCATCCGAGACAACATCGCCTACGGTCGGCCCGAAGCCACGCAGGAAGAGATCGAAGCCGCGGCGAAGGCGGCCCGCATCCACGACTTCATCCAGAGCCTCCCCTACGGCTACGAAGAATGGGTCGGCGAACGCGGCGTCACGCTCTCCGGCGGCCAGAAGCAGCGCATCGCCATCGCCCGCACGCTCCTGCTGGACCCGAAGATCCTGATCTTCGACGACTCGACCGCCAGCGTGGACTCGCAAACCGAGTTCCTCATCCAGCAGGCACTCAACGAGCTCATGAAGGGGCGGACCACCTTCGTCATCGCCCAGCGCCTGCGCACCGTCATCCGCGCTGACGAAATCCTCGTCCTCCAGGGCGGCCGCGTCGTCCAGCGCGGCAAACACAGCGAACTGCTCGAGCAGGAAGGCCTTTACCGCCGCATCTTCGACCTCGAGCTTCGCGACCAGGAAGAGGCCCTCGGCCGGCCGGCGCCGACATCGGTCGCCGCCGCCACCGCTCCCGCGCAAGCTCACACGGCGAACGGCAACGGCTCCCACGCCGACGCTGCCGGCCGCTCGGCCCAGCCGCGGACGCCGGTCCTCAGCCCTGAAGGCACGGGAGGTGCTTCCTAATGGCCATGTTCGGTGGAGCAGGCGCCGGCGGCTGGAGCACCGGCATCGGCGGACAGCAGATGGGCCCCCAGCGCGGCCGCGGCAGCGACGGCTGGGACGACGAGTACCTCGGCAAGGTCTACGACGCCCAGGTCATCAAGCGCATCCTTCCCTACCTCAAGCCTTACAAGAAGCACGTCTGGCTCGCCTTCACCTGCATGGTGGTTTCAGCGGTGTCGAGCTTCCTTCAGCCGCTGCTCATCGGCCTCACCGTGAAAGCCGGCGTCAACGGGGATACCACGCGCGTCTGGTGGTTGCTCGGCATCATGGTCGGGGCCGCCAGCGTCACCTGGCTCTCCGCCTACATCCAGCTCCTGACAACCGCCTGGATGGGCAACCGCCTGCTCCTGCAATTGCGCAGCGACATGTACGACCACATGCAGGGCCTCTCGCTCAGCTTCTACGATGAGATGGAAGTGGGCCGCATGATCAGCCGCCTCACCAGCGACGTCACCGTCATGCAGGAGCTCCTCACCAGCGGCTCGCTCACCTTCATGGCTGACTTCGTCGGCCTCGCCGTCGTCATCATCGTCCTCCTGACCATGGACTGGCAGCTCGCGCTGGTCACGTTCGCCGTTGTCCCCCCGCTCATCCTCGTGATGGTCTGGTGGTCGAACCACGCCAAGGCGGCCTTCGTCAACGTCCGCGTGAAGATCAGCGCGCTTTACGGCACGCTGGCTGAGAACGTCTCCGGCGTCCGCGCCGTGCAGTCGATGTCCCGCGAAGGCGAGAACGCGCGCCGCTTCGATGCTCTCAACCAGGAGAACCGGCGGGCCAATATCTGGGCCGGCCTCCTTAGCGCCGCCATCATGCCCGTGATCGAACTCGCGGTGGCCATCGCGACCTGCGGCATCCTCATCGTCGGCGGCCTTCGCGCGCTCAACGCCGATACCATCGACGTTGCAACCCTCTTCGCCGTCCTCGTCAGCTTCACCCTCTACGTCGGCCGCTTCTTCGACCCAATTCGTGACCTCGTCCTCCAGTACACCATGGTCCAGCGCGCCATGGCCGGCGGCGAACGCGTCTTCGAAGTCCTCGACACCGAACCGCGCATCAAGGACAAGCCGGATGCAATCGAACTCGACCACGTCGAGGGCCGCGTCGACCTCGAGGACGTGCATTTCCACTACACCGAGAGTGTCCCGATCCTCCGTGGCATCTCGCTCAACGTGCAGCCCGGCGAAACGATCGCCTTCGTCGGCCCCACCGGCGCCGGCAAGACGACCATCACGTCGCTCATCAGCCGCGGCTACGAAGTCACCGGCGGCGCCATCAAGGTTGACGGACATGACATCCGCGACGTGAAGCGCCGCTCGCTTACCCGCCACATGGGCGTGGTCCTCCAGAACCCGTACCTGTTCAGCGGCACCGTCCGGGAAAACATCGCCTATGGCCGCCCGGAAGCGACCGACGAGCAGGTTAAAGCCGCCGCTACCGCCGTCGGCGCGGACGAGTTCATCTCACGTCTCGAAAAGGGCTACGACACCGTGCTCCAGCAGCGCGGACAGAACCTCTCGGTGGGGCAGCGCCAGCTCATCAGCTTCGCCCGGGCGATCCTCGCTTCGCCGCGCATCCTCGTGCTCGACGAGGCGACGGCCTACGTCGACACCCAGACCGAGGTCATCATCCAGCGCGCGCTGCGTGAGCTGCTGAAGAACCGCACCTCGTTCGTCATCGCCCACCGCCTCTCCACCATCCGCGAAGCCAGCCGAATCGTCGTGCTGGATCAGGGCAAGATCGCCGAGATCGGGACCCACGATGAGCTGCTCGCAAGGAACGGCATCTACGCCAACCTGTACAAGATGACCTACGAGCAGGAACAGGCCCAGCGCAACGCCGGCATGGTCGGCGAAGACGAAGCGTTCGCCGCCCGCCGCCGCGGCGAAATCCAGCCGAACCTCACCCCGCAACCGGCCGCTGGAGGCGGTGGCCAGTAGCACCCCGCCAGGCAATCAGAAGGCCCGCAGTGATGCGGGCCTCGTTTCATCCGCCCGCCGAGTGCGCTACCGATGCGCCGACCGGACGGACCCTGCGCGCTGGTGGAGCCGGCCTTCCTCAACCTCCAGTTCGCCGGAGTCAGCGACCACTGCCAGGTGGTGACGGAAGACCATCTCGCCGCCCAGCCAACCGGCGGGCAGCAAGAGGGCCAGCCCAACGCCGTGCATCACGACCACGGCCGTGAGCCGCCCGCCGTCGATTGCGCCGTCATCGAGCATCAAGAGCATAGCCAGGAAGAACAGCGCCACGTTGGCGACGTTTAAGCCCATGTGGGCAATCGCAATCTCCCGGGCGTCGGCCTTTCGGGCCATGGTCAGGAAGTCCCCAAGGCCGGGAAGGGCGGCGACGAGTCCCGATACTACCGCCGCGATGCCCGTCCAGAAGGCGATGCTGTACCACATGTGGTCCTTGTCCTGCGCCAGGTAGACCAGGTCGCTCACGAAGGTCCAGGCGAACAGCCCGACGGGGATTGCGACCAGCATGGGGTGAAGAGGATGACCAGCGATTGCAAACTTGCTGCGCATGATTCGCTCCTTTCCCAGTAGTGGTACACCGCGCTGGATAACCCTGAAGTCCCCAATTGTCCCCGCCGCATTGCAAATCTCTGCCAATTCCGCGCTCTCGCCCCGGGATCCGCGCCCCAACTTTTCAAGGGTGCATTGCCGGCCCACCTGCCGCCTGGTAGCTCCTCCCCTCAACAACTCCGCCAGCTTCGCGGGCGTGCGGGAGTGAGTTTCAGGTCAGCACGTAGACCAATACGCCGCCCACCGGTATCCCGATCCACACAAGCGCCGAGAGGACGATGGCGAGCAGCGCGAACGGCTGGGAGTTGTCCTGCGGCGGTCCGCCCGCGTTTCCCACCACCTCCCACAGCGCCGCCAACGGCTGCCCGGCGATGAGCCGGCACCGCCGGTGCGCCACCGAGGCTGCGCTCAACAAGACGGAACTGAGGAATCCGAAGAGAAGGACCAGCAACACGAACAGGCCGATCAACACCGGCCGAGCCAGGAAGTTGATGCCGCCGAAGTACTGCGTTGCGCTGGCCAGTAACGGCACCGCCGCTCCTCCCGCGATCAGGGCGGGGGTCCCCAGCCCGCCACCGCCAAATCCCGGCGCGACCCGCTCGATTTCCACGCGCGCCTGCGCGAGCATCACCCGCTCCGGCGTGCCCCGCGCGGCTTGCGGCTCGCGGCGGGTGTACAGACGCCTGATCGCGTTCGCGGCATCGTTCGCGAAGCCCTTCACGATGTAGTCCGCCACGTACTCCGCCCCGAACTCCGCCACCGGTTTCAGCGGCCCGAACTTGCCCGAGACTGCCGGATTCTTCGAGCCTTCCCGGTCCAGCACTTCGAGCGATCGGACGGCGAGGCGATGCGCGTCCAGGAAGTGCTCCGGGGCGGCCAGTACGCCCGGCGCCGCCAGTTGGGCCGAGATCCGCGCCTCCACCTCGTGCTCCCCGGCGAACCGCGCCATCGCCGCGTCGGCAGCGGCCTCCGGGTTCGATGAGAGGAGCATGCGCGTCCGGTCCAGCTGCTCCGTGAGCTCATCGAACAGGAAATCGCCTGGCAAGCGCTCCTTCAGCGCCTCCAGCGGCGAACTGCGTTCCGGGCGCGCGTCCACGCCGCGAGTCTACAACCTCGGGCCCGAACCGCGATCCTCCGGAGCCGCTCGCAACCACGAACCCCCAGGCGCAGCCTGCCCGCGTCCGCCGCGAACGATCCCCTCTCCCGTCGCGAGTGAGGGGCAGGGGGTGAGAGGGTCAGA
>CAYTBM010000204.1:0-6031 GCA_964436025.1 uncultured Anaerolineaceae bacterium | reverse complement strand
GGGCAGCGTCGCCTTGCCGCCGAACATGTACTTCATCTTGGCGACCTGGTTGACGATTTCGTCCATGCAGACGCCCATGAAGTCCATGAACATGATCTCGATGATGGGCCGCAATCCCGTGGCGGCCGCCCCAAGGCCAAGGCCCATGAGCCCCGATTCGGCGATCGGCGTATCGATGACGCGCTCGGGGCCGAATTCGTTCAGGAGACCCCGGCTCGTGCCGAAGACGCCGCCGTACAGGGCGACATCTTCACCGGCGAGGAAGACCGTGGGATCCGACCGCATGAGCTGGGTGATGGCTTCGTTGATGGCCTGGACGTAGGCGAGTTCGCGCTTTGCCGGAGCTTCTACTGTCGTCATGCCGTTCCTCCCGCGCTCAGTTGGCGACCGTGGTGTAGACGTCTTCGAGGAGCGCCGAGGGGTCCGGGAAGGGGCTTGCCTCGGCGAACGCGATCGCTTCCTGCACCTCATCCATGACTTCCCGGCGGACGACCGCGGCTTCGTCCTCGGAGAGCGCACCGATCTCCTGCAGGCGCGCTTCGAAGAGGGGAAGCGGGTCGCGTTCGCGCCATTCGACGACCTCGGCGTCATCGCGGTAGACGACGCCCATACCGCGGACGCCGACGTGGTCATAGAAACGGTAGGTCTTGCACTCGAGGAGCGTTGGCCCGTCGCCGCGGCGTGCCCGGGCGATAGCCTCGCCTGCGCCCTCATACACCGCCATGACATCCATACCGTCGACGATGGCGCCGGGCATGCCGTATCCGGAGGCGCGTTCAGCGATGTCGTGGATCGCCTGGTGGCGCTCCTGGCGGGTGAACTCGCCGAAGCCGTTGTTCTCGCACACGAAGATGACGGGGAGGCGGTAGAGGGCGGCCATGTTGGCGGCCTCGTGGAAGGTGCCTTCGTTGCTCGCGCCGTCGCCGAAGAAGCAGCAGGTGACGTTCCGGGTCTTGCGGTACTTATTCGAAAAGGCGGCGCCGATGGCGATGGGCGGACCGGCGCCAACAATGCCGTTGGCGCCGAGCATGCCCAGGTCGAGGTCGGAGATGTGCATGCTGCCACCCTTGCCGTGGCAGTACCCGGTTTCGCGGCCGTAGAGTTCGGCGAACATCTGCTTGAAGTCGCCGCCTTTGGCGACGAGGTGGCCGTGGCCGCGGTGCGTGCTGGTGATCTGATCTTCGTTGGTCAGGTGGGCCATCACACCGGCGGCGACGGCTTCTTCGCCAACGTAGAGGTGGAGGGCGCCGGGGATTTTGCCCGCTTCCTGGAGCTTCCCTGCCTGCTCTTCGAAAGTCCGGATGCGCACCATCCGGCGGTGAAGGTCGAGAAGGGTCTCGCGGCTGACGTCCATGGCCACTTCCTGTCGGCGAGCTGCTGGCGCGCATCTTAGTACGCCGCGGGACGCTTGTGACCGGCGCCACCGGCGCCTCAAAACAGGCCAGACCCGGCTCATCGCGTGCTGATGGGATGGCCGGTCCCAGAAGGCTTCAGTGGCGCCGCGTCATACTGGCCGATTTTCTCTGAGCGGACATGACTAAAGTCACATTCTGGTGCGCGCGGGCGGGTTCAGCATCGGGCCGAGGTAGCAGGCAGTGTCGCGCGCATTGGGTGTTGGGACCACCATGCAGGCCGCTCAGGACGAGGCGCGGATTGCGGACGCGCTGCGGAAGTGCGCGCTCGTTTCGGGGCTGGGCGAAACTGAAGTTGCGGCGATCGCCGCGCGCACCTCGATCCAGCGCGTCCGCGCGAACCGGCGGCTGTTCGAAGAAGGCGACGAGTGCCGCGGCCTCTGGATTGTCACGTCTGGCCGGGTCCGCTTGCTTCACCTGATGGCGGACGGCCGCCAGCACGCAGTTGGCTTTCACGCCCCGACAACGCCGCTCGACCTCGGTGCGGCGCTCGATGGACGCCCTTACATGACGACGGCGATGACGCTCGTGGATTCGGAAGTCGTCCTCGTCCCGAAGCCGCTCCTGAGCGACCTTGGCCGGGACTACCCGGTGACGATTCGCAACGCGATTACGCAGTTGTGCCTGGAAGTGCGCCAGCGGGACATTACCGCGGCTGTCGCGGCGCTCAAGGATGCGCGCGGCCGCATAGGGTGCAGCCTGCTGCAGCTCGCCCGGCAGTTCGGGGTGCAGGACGGTTCGGCCATCCGCATCAATTACCCGCTCACGCGCCAGCACATCGCGGACCGCTCCGGCGTGACCGTTGAAACGGCGATACGGGTGATGTCCGAGATGCAGCAGCAGGGCGCTATCGCCACGGACAACCAGATCATTTCGATCCTGGACATCAAGCGCATCAGCGAAGCGATCAGCTGCGATGGGTGCCAGTTCCAGTGTTCGGTGTTTGCCGAGCGGACAGCCGGCCGGGCCTCCTGAACGTTCCTCTTCCCGCCCGTCCTTTTCCGCGCTGAAGCGCGCCGCGTATGACGGCGGTCATGCTGCTGCCGTTCCGCGCCGTGCCACGCTCGCCCGGCGCTGGACGTGAATGCAGTGCCGGGCAGCCGCCCGCGTGTTCGCGAACCCGCAGCGCCGCCACCTGATCCTGAAGCCCGGGCTAGAGGAGGACTCCCCATGACCACCAGCCAGTTGATCGGCACTGACCACCCGGTCCTCGCCGAGTCCTACCGTTCCCGGTGGGCCTGGGACGAGGTCCGCTGGGCTTCGCATTGTATCGACTGCTATCCCGGCAACTGCCCGATGCGCGTCTATGTGAAAGACGGGAAGGTCGTGCGGGAGGAGTCTGCCGCCACGTTCCCGACGTACGAGCCCGGCGTGCCGGATATGAACCCGATGGGGTGCCAGAAGGGCGTCGCGTGGTCGGTGATGGCAAAAGGCGAGGAGCGGGTGCTCTACCCGCTGAAGCGGGTTGGGGAGCGCGGCGAGGGGCGCTGGGAGCGAGTGACCTGGGACCAGGCCACGACCGAAATCGCCGACAAGATTCTTGACGCCGTCCTGGAAGTAGGCGGCGAGTCGATCATTGCGCCCTCCGGGTGCAATACGCCGCCTGCGGCAGTCGCGGGCCGCGCCGGCCTGCTGGGGGCCGTGGGCGGCCTGACGACTGACGTCAACGCCGAAATGAACGATTTCGCGCCCGGGTACTACCTGACGTACGGCACGTTCGACCCCGTGAGCAGCGTGGACGACTGGTTCCACGCAGAGGTCTTCATCATCTGGGCGGGGAACCCGAACTACACGCGGATCCCGCACGTCCACTTCGTGAACGAGGCGCGCTACAAGGGCACGGAAGTGGTGGTCATCGCCCCTGACTTCTCGCCCTCGACGATCCACGCCGACTACTTCGTGCCAGTGAAGGTCGGGACCGACGCGGCGCTCGCCCTGGCGATGGCCCAGGTCGTGGTCGAAGAAGGGCTCGTCGACCAGGAGTTCGCGCGGGAGCAGACGGACCTCCCGCTGCTCGTGAACAAGGCCACGAACCGTTACCTGCGGGCGAGCGATCTCGCAGACGGCGGAAGCGACGAGCAGTTCTATGTGTGGGACACCCGCGCGCGCGCGCTCGTTGCCGCGCCGCGCGGTTCCCTCAAGTGGGGGGCCGCGTTGCCCGCACTGGAGGGCGAATGGCAGGTCGCCACGCGGACCGGGCCGGTCACGGTGACAACGGTGTATTCGCTGATGCGCGCGCGGCTTGCCGAGTACACGCCTGAAGCGGTGCAACCGATTACCGGAGTGGACCCGGCGACCACCCGCCTGCTGGCGCGAAAGATCGCGGCAAAGAAGACAGGCGTGCTCTCGGCGCTTGGTGGAATGGGGAAGCACTACCACGGCGACTTGATGGAGCGCAGCCAGCTCCTCCTGTTGGCGCTGACCGGGAACTGGGGGAAACAGGGCACGGGCGTGCGCGCCTGGCTCGCGGGACTGTTCGACGGCTCGGCGACGGTGATGATGAAGAACAAGCGGGGGCCGGAAGAAGTGGCCGGGCTGCTTGATATGCGGGAGATGATGGTGAACGCCGCGATCGGCGCGGACCCGTCGTTGACGCCGCTCATCCTCTCGGTGGAGCAGTCGCGCCAATCATCGATGGGCCTCGTACCGCCCGTGTTCTGGTGGTACCACCACGCCGGCTATAAGGACACGTGGGAGCGGGATGACTGGCACGACCCCAGCATGTCGAGGCCGTTCAAGGAGTACTTCGACGAAGCCAGCTCGAGCGGGTGGTGGAACGGGGTCGATGTACCGCGCAAGGAACAGCCGACACGCGTAATCATCGAGATGGGCGGTAACGTGCTGAGGCGTACTCGCGGCGGCAGCAAGATGCTGCTGAAGCATCTCTGGCCGCAGCTCACCTGCGTGGCCACCCTGGAAGTGCGGATGAGCACGACGGCGCTCTACTCCGACTACGTGCTGCCCTGCGCGCAGTGGTACGAGAAGATCGGCTTCGGCATCCCGTCGACGCACGTCATGCACCTCACCTTCTGCGACAAGGCGGTGGAACCGCCGGGCGAGTGCGTCGATGAGTGGGAGGCCTACCGGCGGATTACCGAAAAAGTGCAGGAACGGGCACGGGCACGCGGCATTGAGCCTTACATGGACTCCCGCGGCGTCCGCCGGGACCCTGCGAACGCGCATGACAGCTTTACGAAGAAGGGCCTGTTCACCAACGAAGAAGTCCTCGCCGACGAGATGATCCGCGACAGCGCCGTCACGGGGACCGTGCCGGCAAACGCGAGCCTGGAAGACATCCGCGAGAAAGGGTTCTACCGCTGGCAGGGGCTCGGCATCAATGCTCGCGTCATCGCGCAGGCCACCGAACCGAAGCCAGACGAGACGTTCGTGCCCTTCCGGGATCACGTCGAAAAGGGCGATCCCTACCCGACTCTCGCCCGGCGCGCGCAGTTCCTGATCGAACACCCGTGGTTCATAGAAGCGGACGAGCACCTGCCGCGGTACAAGGCGCCGCCGGTGATGGGCGGGAACTACGACTTCCAGATCACGAGCGGTCACAACCGCTGGAGCATCCATTCGAACAACAACAGCACGCAGTTGATGCTTGACACGCACCGTGGTTCGCCACACCTGGTGATGAACGCCACCGACGCGCGCCTGCTGAGCATCGAGGACGACGAGCTCGTACGTGTCTACAACGATTTGGGCGAGTTCCAGGTGAAGGTGCTGCTCTCGGAGAGCGCTCAGCCTGGCCAGGTGGTGATGTACAACGGCTGGGACCCCTTCCAGTTCCCGAACTGGGCCGGGCCGAACGACCTGGAGCCGGGGATGATCAAGTGGTTGCATCTCGCGGGCGGCTACGGCCACCTCCGCTACTGGGTAACCGAATGGCAGCCTTCACCGGTGATGCGCAGCACTCGCGTGGGAATCGCCAAAATGGGGTGACGATCCCCGGCGAGAGCGAGCGGGACGGGAGCCGAAAGGCTCCCGTCTTTCGTTTCACAGGCAATCGCCGTCCGTATGACGGCAGTCATAACCCGCGCCGCCCCGCCGCTTCCACCATTCGCTGCCATGAAGGCAGCAGAGTCAGAACGGATCTATTCCGGTCCCAGCGACCTCTATCACAAGAAGTGGGAGTGGGACGCCGTCTATTGGGGCACGCACTGCGTCGACTGCTATCCCGGGAACTGCCCGATGCGCGTCTATGTGCGCGGCGGCCAGGTCTGGCGGGAGGAGCAGTCGGGCACCTTCCAGACGATTGAGCCCGGCGTCCCCGACTTCAACCCGATGGGCTGCCAGAAGGGCGCATCCTGGAGCCAATCGCTGTACGGGCCGGACCGGTTGCTCTACCCGCTGAAGCGGGTTGGCGAGCGCGGCGAGGGCCGCTGGAATCGCGTCTCCTGGGACGAGGCGCTGACCGATATCGCCGACCGCATGATCGATGCCATCGAGGCCGGCGGGCCGCAGACCATCGCCCACGAAGGCACGCCAGAAATGGCGACGGTCATACCCACCAACAAGTTCTTCAGCACGCTCGGAGGGCATGGCCTCGACCTGAACGGCTCGATCAACGACTTCTCGATCGGCCTCTACGAGACCTTCGGGCGCTTCAGCCCGGT
>CAYTBM010000203.1:0-6133 GCA_964436025.1 uncultured Anaerolineaceae bacterium | reverse complement strand
GGTGCGACGGTGTTCCTTTCGTCACACGTCTTGCCGGAGGTGGAGGCACTCGCCGGGCGCGTGGCCGTGCTGCGCAGGGGCCAACTCGTCACCATCGCCACAATCGAAGCCCTCCGCAGGCGTGCACGGCACCGCCTCCGCTTCGTGGTCGAAGGAACCGCTGATGAGGCCCGCTTCATGTCGCTCCCGGGCGTTATCTCAGCCACCCGCGACGATAGTGCGGTCGAGGTCCTGGTCGAGGGAAGCGTTGATGGAGTGCTCAAGGCCGCAGCGACCATGACCGTCACGCGGATCTCCACGCCGGGGGACGACCTCGCCGAGATGTTCATGGCGTTTTACGGAGACACGGCCTCGTGACGGTGCTTCGCTACTTCCTGCGCGACCGGCGGAGATCGGCGTTCTGGTGGGCGCTGGGCTTCTTGGCCCTCGCCGCCTTCACATGCGCCTTCTACCCCAGCATCAAGGGCCAGCAGGACCTGGACGAGGTGGTGAAGGACCTCCCGCCGGCCGTGCAGGCCATGTTCGGCTTCGAGGCAGGCATTTCACTCAGTTCGGCGCCCGGCTACCTGCAGGCCCGCATGTTCGCCTCGCTCTATCCCATCCTGCTGCTCGTGCTCGCGATCAGCGCCGGCGCCGGCGCGATCGGCGGGAACGAAGAAGACGGCGGCCTCGAACTCCTCCTCTCGAATCCCGTGAGCCGGCTCCGCGTCCAACTCGAACGGTTCCTTGGGATGGCCATCGTGGTCTCGATTCAGGGCGTGCTGTTCTGCGCCTTCCTTCTCCCGCTGGCTGCCGCATTCGGCGCGCTCGACGGTGTCTCCATCGGCGGTCTGCTGGCGGCGACTGCCGGCGGTGTCACGCTCGCCCTCTTGCACGGCTCGCTGGCATTCGCCATCGGAGCCTGGACGGGACGACGTTCCGTCGCCATCGGCGGCGCAAGCGCGCTTGCGGCTGCCGGTTACCTGGCCCAGGGACTGCTCGCCGCCGCTGACCTGCCAACCGCCATCCGGCACCTTACGCCCTGGTACTGGTTGCTCCACGAGAACCTGCTCGCCAAAGGACCGAACTTGAGCGCGTGGCTCCCCGCGCTGCTCGTGTCCTGCGCCATCGCTGCGGCGTCGGTCCCGCGTTTCCTTTCTCGTGACCTCCGCTGACCGTCCCCGGGACCTTGATTGGGGACAACCCTGCTCGTGGATTGTGAAGAAACCGACAGAACCCCGTTAGAACCCCTCAAGTCGCTCGCGCAACCTGCCGTCAACACAGATGTAACCAGTTCGGAGGCGCATCGCCATGGCAACCACCAGTCAGACACCAGTCAGCAACCGTCGCGAACCCATCGCCTTCGATGACCGCACTCGCAAAGTGCTTGAACTTCGGCGGATGATCCGCGCCGGGACATATCGCCCGTCCGCCGAAGAGGTCGCGCAAGCGCTGCTGCGGGACTGGCTGCCTCTGACAGAAGCGCTCCGTGAACCGGCGCCGGCGCTGTCCGCAGCGAGCCCTGACGCCGGCGCTTTCGCCGCGCGCTTCGTCATTGCACCGACGGCGCCGGACCAGCTGACAGCGGTGGAGATGACAGCCTGAGCTACGCGCTCTGGAGCGGGAACCTGTAAAGTTCCGGCCGTGGAGCACCACCCGGAGTTGCCGTACTGGCTCGCGCTGCGCCGGGCAGGCCTTGGAGCGACGAATTTCGCCCTGCTCCTGGCCACTTTCAAGACCATCGAGTCGGCGTGGCATGCGGCCGCCGACCGAGTCGCCGCCGCCAGCATCGAACCGCAGTACATCCGCGCCATGGCCAGGGCGCGCAACACATTCGACGCTGAGCGCGAACTCTCGCTCATGGAGAAGCACGGCGCGCGCGCGCTCACCTGGCTGGACGAGGGTTACCCGGCGAACCTCCGCGAAATTCCACAGAGCCCGCCCGTGATTTTCGTGCGAGGGTCGCTGGGACCCCAATTCGAGCTGGCGGTCGCCGTCGTCGGCACGCGGCATGTCACGCCGTACGGGCGGCAGGCCGCGGAACACTTCTGCTCCGTCCTGGCCAGCTCCGGCGTGGCCATCATCAGTGGGCTCGCCCGCGGCGTGGACGCCATTGCCCATCGTGTCGCGCTCGAAAACGGCGCGCCCACCGTCGCGGTCCTGGCCGGCGGCATCGACCAGGTCTACCCGCGTGAGAACGCCGGCCTGGCCGACCGGATCGTCGAAAACGGTTGCCTGGTGAGCGAATACCCGGTTGGAATACCGGCAAGGCGGGATTACTTTCCCCGGCGCAATCGCATCCTCTCGGGCCTGGCGAAGGCAACGCTCCTTGTCGAAGCGGGCGAAGGCAGCGGAGCTCTGCACACCGCCAACTGGGCCTTCGAACAGGGCCGGGACGTATTCGCCATCCCCGGCAGCATCTTCTCTCGCCAGAGCCAGGGCACAAACCAGCTTATCCGCGAGAACACGGCCAAGCTCGTCGCAACTCCCGAGCAGCTGTCCCAGGAACTGAACCTGCTGAGTACGGGCGTCCAGGCGCCGATGCGCTTCGAAGCGCCGCAGCCGGCGCTGTTCGAACGGTCGCCTGTGACGAAGAACGCCAGGCCCGGTCCGTCGACCGGCGCCCCTCCCCCGGACGACGACCCGCTGGTGCAAATCCTGGCCCGCGGTCCCCTCCACATCGATGAAATCGCCCGGGCCGTGGACCAGCCCATAGCGCAGGTAAGCGCGGCTTTGCAGATTCTCGAACTCGAAGGGCGAGTCCGCTCCACGGGCCCGATGACCTACGCGCGTGCATGACCGCGCGCGTGGCGCAGGGGCCCCTTCGGGGCCGCGCCACTAGACAGAGCGCGAAACCCCTCTCTACTCTCGAAAACACGCCGGTCGAAGTACACCGGCGAAAGGTTTTATTTCGTTGGCAACTATCACTCCTGAGAAGCGGGCTAGCCGGGCCAAGCCGGCCGCATCCAAGCGGCCGTCGACGAACCGCGCCCGGCGCGCACCCGATTCTCCCCAACCCGAACCGCGGAGCCGCGGCAACCGCGCCCGCAACCTGGTCATCGTTGAATCACCGACGAAGGCCCGCACCGTCAAGAACATCCTGGGCGATGACTACGAGGTCATCGCCTCGGTTGGGCATATCCGCGATCTCCCGCCATACGGCTACGGCGTCGAGGATGTCGAGAACCTCGACTTCCGCCCGAAATACGTGGTGGTTAAGGACAAGAAACGCGGCGTGGATAAGTCCGAGGTCGTCCAGGACATCGCCCGGGCTGCCAAACAAGCGACCCGCGTCTTCCTCTCTACCGATCCCGACCGCGAGGGCGAGGCTATCGCCTGGCACATCAAAGAAGCCGCCGAGATCCCGGACAACAAGGTCACGCGCGTCGTCTTCCACGAAATCACCAAGCCGGCCATCGAAGCGGCCTTCGCCGAAGCCACTGGCCAGTCGGTAGATGCGGAGTCAGACCACGGCCGGCGAGACCCGGGCAAGATCGACATGGACCTCGTCGATGCGCAGCAGGCACGCCGCGTGCTCGATCGCCTGATCGGATTCCCGCTCACCTGGTTCGTCCAGAAAAAAGTGAGTCGCGGGGCGAGCGCCGGCCGCGTCCAGAGCGTCGCCCTCGGGCTCATCGTCAAGCGCGAAAAAGAGATTCGGAATTTCGTCCCGGTCGAGTACTGGTCCATCCATGCCGCGCTGGACAAGGCGGGCCGTGGTTTCGAAGCGGAACTGGCGAACTTCCCCGCAATGGTCCGCGGCGCCTCCATGCGGCCGCCCTTCCGCGCCGCCGGCCCGGCGATCCCCAACGAGGACCTCGCTAACGGGCTGACCTCGACGTTCCGCCGTTCGCAGTTCGTGGTCGCATCCGTGACCAGAGGCGAGAAAAAACGGGGTCCCGTGCCCCCATTCACCACGAGCACGTTCCAGCAGGCGGCGGTCAACCGCCTCGGCATGAGCTCCGCCCGCGCCATGGGCATCGCCCAGGAACTGTACGAAGGCATTGGCGGCCAGTCCGGCCTGATCACCTACATGCGCACAGACTCGGTGAACATTTCGCCGATCGCGCGCCGCCAGGCGCGCGAGTGGGTCGCCGGCCAGTGGGGCAAGGACTTCGTGCCGGAAAAAGAACGCGTGTACGCCACACGCTCCAAGGGCGCCCAGGAAGCCCACGAGGCCATCCGTCCGACGAACCCGTCCGCAACGCCCGAGAGCCTGCGCCGGACACTCAACGCTGACCAGTTCCGCGTTTACCAGTTGATCTGGCAGCGCTTCGTGGCCAGCCAGATGTCCGACGCCCGTTACGCGACCATGGCTGTCGAAATCCAGGCTCGGGAAGGCGCCTCGGTCACGGGCACCTTCCGCGCGAGCGCCAGCTCGCTCGTCTTCGAGGGCCACCTCAAGGCCTACGGCATCGACGCCAACGACAAACAGGCCGACGACGATGAGGAAGGCGTGGTTGCCGCGCTGCCGGATTTGGTGGAGGGCGACGAGCTCAACCGCCGTTCGGTCGACCCGCGCCGCCACCAGACAGAACCTCCGCCGCGCTACACCGAAGCCTCGCTGGTGAAGGCGCTCGAAGAAGAAGGCATCGGCCGCCCGAGCACCTACGCCAGCATCGTGCAGACCGTGATGAAGCGTGATTATGTCGAACGCCAGGGCCGCCAACTCGTGCCGCAGGAACTTGGCTTCATCGTGCATGACCTGCTCGAACAGCACATGAAGAAGTACATCGACGTGCCGTTCACCGGCGAAATGGAAAGCGAACTCGACGAAGTGGCGGCAGGCGAACGCGAGTACGACGAAGTGCTCCGAGAATTCTGGCCCGAGTTCAAGCGGAAGCTCGACGATGCCGAAGGCGCAGCCGAAAAACAACAGGAAGAAACCGGTATCCGCTGCAACGTCTGCGACCAGGCGAACCTGGTCATCAAGTGGGGCCGCAACGGCAAGTTTTTCGCCTGCCCCCGTTACCCGGAGTGCACGAATTCGCTTCCAATGGGCCCGGACGGACAGCCGCTCGTCGTTGCTGCCCCAAAGCCGATCAGTTACAGCTGCCCGAAGGATGGCGGCGCCCTCGTCCAGAAGAACGGGCCGTACGGAGCCTACGTGGACTGTGTGAACCGCGAGTCCGGCACGTGCGACTTCCGTGCCGGTGTCCCGGTCGGCGTCGCCTGCCCGGAAGAGCCAGAGACCGGCCAGCTGGTGGAGAAGCAGGCCAGGACCGGCAAGCGCGGCACGTTCTACGCCTGTTGGAATTACCCCAACTGCAGCTACACCACCAACACGCTCGAGCCAGGCAAGATGAGTCCGGCCCGGCCCCCCGCCGAACGCGAAGAGGCGAACCGCAAGCTCCTTGAGCGCAGCGCCCGTGGCAAAGCGGCTTTCGCCAAGCGAAAGGCGAACGCGGCAGCGACTACGAGAGCACGCAAGGCGAGTTAGTTACTCCCGCGGCAGCCCCAGCCCCCGCGTCGCAATCACCGACCGCTGGATCTCGCTGGTGCCACCCTCAATCGTGTTGGCGACACTCCGCAGGAGCGTGTACTGGTACGGCCTCGCCTTCGAACCTCGCGGCGGCGCCTGACCGTCCATGCCGAAAATCTGCAGCGCAGTGGCGGCCATGCGCTGCTGGAGTTCGGCCCCGAAGAGCTTCGCCATCTGCGCCTCACGCGTTGGGGCGATGCCGGTCTTCTCCTGCTGCGACGCAATGTAGTAGGCCATGTTCCGCAGCAACGAGACGCCGATGGCCTCATCGATCAGGCGGTGCTTCACGGCCGGGTCGATGCGCGGTTTCGTTTCGCGCAGGTAGCTCACCAGGTCATCCACCAGCCGCCGCGAGTTCGATGTCGCCCCTATCGACGACCGCTCGAAGTCCAGACCCACCGCAACGTTGTACCAGCCGCGGTTTTCCTCACCGACGAGGTTCGCCGCCGGGACTCGCACGTCTTCGAAGAAGATCTCGTTGAACTCGTGCGTGCCGGCCATGTTCACCAGCGGGCGGATGGTGATGCCGGGCGTGTCCATCTTGATGGCGAACGTCGAAATGCCCTTGTGCTTCGGCACGTCGGGGTCTGTCCGCGCCGCCAGCCAGCCCCAATCCGCGTAGTGGCCGAACGACGTCCAGATCTTCTGCCCGTTGATGATGTAGTCGTCGCC
>CAYTBM010000202.1:0-6167 GCA_964436025.1 uncultured Anaerolineaceae bacterium | reverse complement strand
CATCTACCGTGCAGTAGCTCACGCTCGCGCAAGTCATCGGCCCAAAGGCTGAGGGGCGAGCCGTGTGCGTGCGGCGGCGTGCATACGGAGGCTTTACATACATTGTATGCATACTGCGTAGGTACACAATGCGGAACGCCATTCTTGCTCTCCTCGCCCAGGAACCGGGACACGGCTACGACCTGAAAGGGCGTCTCGAAGGTCAGTTCGGGGCGGCCTGGCCCGTCGTGAACATCGGCCAGGTCTATTCCACGTTGGGCCGGTTGGAGCGTGATGGGCTCGTGACGAGTGAGGCGGTGGCACAGGGCCACCGGCCAGAGAAGCGTGTCTACCACATCACCGAGCCGGGGCGAGCCCAACTGCGCCAGTGGTTCGAATCGCCGACCGAGGCCCCGCGGCTCACTGACGACATCTTCATGAAGCTCTTGCTGGCAAGTCTGCCCGGGGTCGCCGGACACGTAGACCGGCGGGCCATTCTCGAACGGCAGCGCGCGAGCTGGCTCCAACTCCTGCGCGACGTGAACGCCCGCGCTCTCGCGAGTGACCCGGACGAACCAGGGACGCTGCTCATGGAGGGCGCGATTCTCCACCTCCAGGCAGACCTGAAGTGGCTGGAACTGTACGAGCGCCATCTTTCCTCGGGGGGAACAGTATGACCGGATCGATACTCTCCGCGCGCGGTGTGACGCGTGTCTTCCGCAGCGAGGCCGAGCCTCTTCATGCCCTGCGAGGCGCCGACCTTGAGGTGGCCCCGGGCGAGCTCGTCGCGATCATGGGCGCCAGCGGCTCCGGGAAGTCGACGCTGTTGCACATCCTCGCCGGCCTGGACCGGCCCACCGGTGGCGAAGTCTGGCTCGCTAGCCGACGTATCGATCGGTTGTCCGAAACGGCGTTGGCCGTGTTGCGGCGCACGCAGATCGGCGTGGTGTTCCAGTCGTTCAACCTTGTTTCGAATCTGACCGTGGCCGACAACGTGGAATTGCCCGCTCTGGTCGCGGGGGTTGGAGCTGTCGAGGCGAGGCGTCGCTCGCGGGAACTGCTCGAACGTCTGGGCATCGCAGACAAGGCGAAACAGTCGCCAGCGCGGCTCTCAGGCGGCCAGCAGCAGCGTGTGGCCCTGGCCCGAGCGCTGGTAAACCGGCCCGACGTCCTCCTCGCCGATGAACCCACGGGCAACCTGGACACCTCCACCACACGGGATGTCCTCGCGTTGCTGCGCGAAGCCAACGCCGAGGGTCAGACCATCGTCATGGTCACCCACGACTCCCGCGTGGCAAGCATCAGTGGCCGCATCCTCACGATGACCGACGGCCGCATGGCCAACGAGTTGACGCTGGATGCGACAGCCGATGCACGCGACGCGCTCGGGCGCGTTATGCGAGTGGAGGTGTAGCCATGCGAGCAATCCTCCGGAAACTGCGCGCAGACCTGCGATCGAACCGCGTTCAGCGTGCGTTCATCGTCTTGCTGCTCCTCTGCGCCACGGCGGCCCTGACCACGTCACTGACTGTCGAGGCGCGCGGTGGCACCGCCTGGGAGGAACTGTACCGCGAGGCGAACGGCGCCCACGCGTGGTTCTATGGGACCGACGCCGCCGTCAGCTCCGTGGCCACACGCCCCGAAGTCCGTGCCACAGCGGGGCCGTACCCGGTAAGCGCTGTGGAAGTTCCCGCAGTCAGATCGCCTGCCGGGCGCGGCCTGCCCATGTGGCTCGAAGGCGTGCCGGTGACAGCTCCCGAGATAGACCGCCCGCTGGTGGTAGACGGGCGCTGGCCAAAGGCTGACGGGGACGTGGTGTTGCCGCGAAAGTTCGCCGCCGACAACGGATTCAAGACTGGACAGAGCATTACGGTCCAGGCCGCCGACGGCGAACACCAGCTTGCGGTCGTCGGTATCGCCGTGTTCGCCGGGCATAGCCCGTACGCGTTGCCGGTAATCGGCTGGACTACGACCAACACTGTCGCTTCGTTGCCAGGTCTCCGAGGCAATTTCAGCGCTCTCGGTGTACAGCTCGAGAGCCGCGGCCAGGTGCGCGCTTTTCGTGAGACGCTCGGCATCGGCCCGGAAGACCGGCAGTTCATGCTCGTCGAAGATTGGAACGGCGTCCGGGCCCAGAACGACGAAGCGACGCAGGTCATGATGACTTTCCTCGGGATCTTCAGCCTCTTTGCGCTGATCTCAGCCGCGTTCGTGATCGCGAACGCCATCAGCGGCCGGATTCTTGCCCGCTACCGGGACATCGGCCTGCTCAAAGCCCTTGGATTCACGCCGCGCCAGGTGGTCGCGGGGATGCTCATTGAGCAGATCGCGTTCGCTTCCGTCGCTGTCGTTGCGGGCATGGCGCTCGGTACTGCTACGGTCCCGTTGCTCGATGAGCCTGCCAGCCGGGGGTTCGAAACGCATGCGACGGGATTCTTCCGGCCAGTACTGTCGGCTGAGATCGCCCTCGGCGTGCTGCTGCTGGTTGTTGTGGCGACGCTGATTCCAGCCTGGCGAGCCGGCCGCCTCGCCGTAGTCCAGGCGATTACCCAGGGTCCAAATCGGGTTTCGCACCGATCCTCGTGGCTGGCCGCGATTTCCCGGCGCCTTCGGCTACCGGTCTGGACCACCGTCGGCGCGAAGGACGCGTTCGACCGCCCAGTGCGCACCTGGCTAACCATTGGGGCGCTCACGCTGTCGGTCATCACGCTGACGTTCGTAGCGACGACCGAGTGGACCATCGAGAGGCTCGTGAGCACGCCAGCCTTGATTGGCGAGCCATTCGAACTCGCTGTAGAAGGCGACGACCCCGTTGCCATGGAGCAGATCATCAAGCAGGACCCGGATGTCCAGGGGGCCTTCCAGCGTGGGACTCTCGCAATCACGCCAGAGGGGAAGGACGAAGAAGTGACGCTCGCGGCCCTCGGTCCCGGCGCCGAGAAGGTGGACTGGGTGATCTGGAAGGGCCGCATGTTTGTGGCGCCCGGAGAAGCCATCGTTGGCAAAGGCTTCCTCGACCTGATGGACGCCGATGTCGGTGACACGGTGGAACTTCCTGTCATGGGCAAGACGCTCACCTTGAAAATCGTCGGAGCCTATCGTGCCGCCGAGGACGGCGGCCGCTGGGCGATGACCAGCGTCGAGACCGCCCGCCAACAACTTGACGGCGACCTCAAAGTCGATGGCTGGGCCATCGCCTTGAAGAATGGCGTCGATGCTCAGGCCGCGGCAGAACGCTACCGCCGGGTGAACACCCGGGTGGAGGTCTTCGACCACGCCGCAGATGGGGTGAGTGCAGTGCGGACGGTGCTGGCGGGGCTCGGACTGATGCTCCTGTTGGTCGGTCTCGTTTCCCTGGTGAACACCGTCAGCACGGGGATCCGCGAACGCCGCCGGGACCTCGGCATCCTGAAGGCGGTGGGCTTCACGCCGCGTCAGGTCGTCGGCTCAGTGCTTTCGGGAGCGGCTTTGCTCACCGTCGTCGCGCTCGTGGTCGGCATCCCCATTGGCGTATGGGTCAGTTCGGCCATCTCCGATTCCATCGGCAACAGCCTTGGCTGGGGGCCGGGGCTGCTTGAGGATGCCCCGCTCAGCTGGTTGCTGGCGGTGGCGCCGATCATGGCGGCCGCCGTTGCCCTCGCCGCGCTCATTCCGGCCGCGCTGGCTGCCCGCATGAGGGCGAATGAGGCGCTGCGCAGCGAGTAGCGAGTTCGCCGCACGCACGGGAAGCCCTACCATCCACGCATGCGCGTCTGGTCCAATGACAACGGCCGCTGGGCGGCCGGGGATGCCGGTCACGGCCTGCGTTGGTTTGACCTCTGCAAGGACGATGCGGCCGCCCTCCATGAGCTCGCCGCGGCCCTCGGCCTCCACCCCCTCGCCGTCGATGACTGCCTCTCCCCGTACCTCCACACACCCAAGCTGGAGGACTTCGGCAATTACCTCTTCATCATCCTCGCGGACCTGGTTGCCACCGAAGGCGCGAACCCGGTCCTGCAGGAACTCGACGTATTCCTCGGCAAGGACTTCCTGGTCACCTACCACGACCGTCCCGAGGAGCCGGCGGCCATCGCCGCGGTCGCCCGCGCGATCGAACAGGGGCTGAACACCCGGCCGGGAGCGTCCGGCCTCTTCTATGAGGTGGCGGACCGCACCGTCGACGCCATGATCCCTATCGTCACCGCCCTCGGCGAAGAGCTGGACAGCATCGAAGACCACATCCTCGTCGCCGGGCGGCTGGGCGAAGACCACCGCCGCGTCATGTCGCAGCGCGCGCTGGCCGGCAAGGTGCGGCGGCTGCTGACTCCCGAGCTGCAGTTCATGGTCCGGCTTGGCCGCGGTGAGTTCACTGTCATCGAAGCCAGCGACCGGCCCTACTTCCGCGACGTCTACGACCACCTGCTCCGGGTGGACCTCGCGCTCGAAGAGCTGCGGGAAGACACCGAGGTCGCGCTGAGCATGTACTTGAGCGCCCTCAACAACAAGCTCAACGAAGTGATGAAGGTGCTCGCGGTTGTCTCTGCCCTGGCCCTCCCGGGGACGCTGATCACCGGCGTGTTTGGCACGAACTTCGACAACGTGCCTGGCCTGCACAGCCAGGAGGGCTTCGCGCTGATGGTCGGGAGCATCGTGGGCGTCGCCATTGGGATGGCCTACTTCTTCCGCAAGCGCCACTGGTTCTAGATGGAACTCGGATTCATCGATGCCGAATCGGATGGGTGGCGGCTGGCCGTCTCCCTGGGGATTGGGCTGCTGCTTGGGCTCGAACGCGAGCGGCGCAAGGGTAGCGGGCCAGGCCGGGGGTACGCCGGCATCCGGACCTTCGCGCTCGTCTCGCTCCTGGGCGGCATTGCCATGGTCATCGGCGACAGCGCGGTGGTGGCGGTCGCGCTCGCCTTCGTGGCGGCCGCCACCGTCGTGGCCTACGCCCTGGGCGACCGCACCGACCCGGGCCTGACCACGGAGGTGGCACTCCTGGTGGCGTTCCTCCTCGGGGCACTGGCGCAGCGCGAGCCGCAGCTCGCTGCCGGCTTCGGCGTCGCGGTCGCCATCCTGCTGGCGGCGCGCGAGTCGTTGCGGCGCCTCGTCTCGGAGGCGCTGACCGAACAGGAAGTGCACGACGGCCTGCTCCTGGGCGCCGCGGCCCTCGTCATCCTTCCGCTTGTCCCGGACCGGACGATGGGCCCGTTCGACGCGTTCAACCCGTTCACGCTCTGGCGGCTCGTGGTAGTGGTGATGGCGATTGGCGCGGCGGGGTACATCGCCCTGCGGCTGCTGGGGCCGAAAGTTGGCTTGCCGCTGGCCGGGCTCGCCTCCGGGTTCGTCTCGAGCGCCGCCACCATCGGCGCGATGGGCGCCAGGGCGAAGCGGGAGCCCTCGATCCGCCGGCCGGCTGTGGCCGCTGCCGCGTTTTCCACGGTCGCCACAGTCGCGCAGATGATCATCGTCGTCGGCGCGACGAATCCCGGCACGCTGCGCGAACTGTGGCCGGCGATGGTTGCCGCCGGGGTGCTGGCGGTGGCGTACGGCCTGGTGTTCGGGCTTCGGGCGTTGCTGGACGACGCGGACCATCACGCGCCTGCGGGCCGCGCCTTCGAACCAAAGGCTGCCCTGATCTTCGCCGGCACCGTTGGCGTGATCCTGTTCGCCTCGGCAGCCCTGAACGAGTGGCTGGGCGAAGCCGGCCTGGCGCTTTCCGCCGCAGCCGCGGGCTTCGCCGACACCCACTCAGCGGCGATCTCCGTCGCGTCGCTCGTCTCAGCGGGCAAAGTCTCCCCGGAGGCCGCGGTGGTGCCCATCCTGGCAAGCTTTACAACGAATTCGGTGACCAAGGCGGTGCTCGCCTGGACGGCAGGCGGGCGGCCTTTCGCGCTCGACATTTGGCCGGGCCTCATCCTCGTCCTCGCCGGCGCCTGGGGAGGGCTCGCGGCCAGCCGGGCCTTTTGAGGGTGAGCAGCAAGCGTGCAGCCGGCCGCGTTTCCCCGGGTTCGAAAGGCCGGCATCGACGGGAAGCCACTCCATAACCTGCTGCCTCTAGCACTCTCACCGATAGAGTGCTAACATCGCCGTCGCTAACCTCATTGCACCCACTTCCCAGGAGGAATTCACCACATGGCAGCAAAAGCCGCAGCCAAGTCCGCGAGCAAGACCAAGCTCGTCCCCCTGTCTGACCGCATCGTCATCATCCC
>CAYTBM010000201.1:0-6170 GCA_964436025.1 uncultured Anaerolineaceae bacterium | reverse complement strand
TTGGTCACCGGGTCGAATCCGCCCGGATAGACTGCGATCCTCATTACCCCTCCTGCAGGGTGTACAGGGCAATCGCGGTATCGCCGTACACCCGTCGCTCCGTTTGCCGGAGCCGCGCTGGACGTTCCGGCGGATTGTACCGGCTCGCGTGTTCGTAGACGACAATCCCGCCGGGCTCGAGCAGGCGGTCCACCGTCATCAGCGTCGGTTCCGCCGCTTCATCGCCATACGGGGGATCCAGGAAGATGATGTCAAACCGCTGCTGAAGGCCTCCCAGGGCGCCCGGCAGGCGGCCGCGGACCACTTTCGCCCGCTCGTTGAAGCCGGTTCGCGCGAGGCTTGCGAGGATAGCGGTCACCGCGCCGGCTTCGGCCTCGTAGAAGGTGGCGTGGGCCGCCCCGCGGCTGAGAGCCTCGATTCCGAGCGCCCCTGTGCCGGCGAACAGGTCGAGCACCTGCGCGTCGTCTACCCGTTCGCTGAGAATATTGAACACCGCCTCGCGCACCAGCCCGGATGTCGGCCGCAGACGGACGCCGCGCGGCTCGGTCAGCGGGATGCCGCGGGCCGTCCCCCCGGAAATGCGGACACCCTTCGCCGCCATGGCTATCGTGCCGCCGTGGGCGATGCACCCGGGGCCGGCGTGGTGGCCTTGGCCTTCACGCTCACATCCACCGAATTCTCGAACAGCGCAACCCCGTCCGAAAGGGTCAGCGAAATCGTGTACGTCCCGGGCTGGGCCGGAGTGAACCAGCTCGCCGAGCCGCGCCCGGTGTCCTCGATCGTCCCCTGGTTGTCTTTGACCTTCCACTTCGGGGCGAGGTCCTGGGGGTTCGGTTGGAGCAGGATCGGTGTCCCACTCGTGATGAAGGGAACGAGGGCAGTCCAGATGTCGCCGAGGAACGTGTCATCGCTCGCATCGTCGACCGCGACGCCCCCCAGGTGATACGTACGGATCATCTCGAGCTTGAACCCGATGCTGAAGAAGTTTTCCAGGTAGACGGTGCGGCTCCCGCCGCCCTGCGGCTGCTTATAGCTAAAGGCGACCGTTGCTGTTTCAGGCGACCAGCGGACTCCGGGCAGCCCTTCATCCTTGTCGATGTTCGTCCCTGCTACTTTGACGTTGGTCGACGTCACGATCGCGTCAGCTTCGGCGCGGACGGTGACGCGGGTGGCAATCGCCATAGCGGCGGCGAGCGTCATCGTGTTGATCGAATCTCCCCCGGTTTCCGTGGCGTAAGGGGAAACCGTAAGGATCAGCTTGCCGGGCGTCACCTTCTCTCCGAGATACTGCAGGATCTCCGGCATTACCAGGCGGTACGTCGCCTGGTCGCGGTACGGGGCTATCTTCAGGAGGTCCGCGCGCTTGCCCAGTTCTGCCCAGTCATACGCTCCCTCGTCGATACGGTTCTGCGCTTTGATCGGGGAAGGCAACGTCAGCGTCAGTTGCTTATTCTGGGCGTGCAGCTTGTCGTACAGCTCTCCGACGAACAGCGTGAACGACGTCCGCGATGTCACTGTCAGGTCCATGTACGCGATATCGACGCCTTTGACGTTCGCCTGGTTGACCTTCTGGACGATCTGATTGACGTGATTCGAGCGGGAATCTGCGTTGGCGAGGATGTTCTCGACGATCGCGACGTCGCCCTTCGTCTTGTTGTTCGCGGAAACCACCGGAAAGATCTCGAAGGTCCCGTCGGACTTGAGCGTGCTCAAATCGCCATCGATCGTGCCGTCCGCGAGGGGCTTAAAGTCGATGGTGTGCACGATGGAGACGTGGCCGACCGCCGACTTGTTCAAGGGCACGTTGTGGCCGAGGTAGGCGACACTGTTCCCGCCCGGCGCTGTCCTCCGCATGACCGCCATGATCGAAGGCGTCGACGTGAAGGTGGCAGTCACGACCTTGCCCTGTGGTTCCAGCACTGCCGGAGTAATCGGCTCCCAGTTCCTTGTCTCTTCCACGTACCGGAAAAAGGTCAGCGATTGCCCGTCGCCGGCGGGCTTGGTCAGCTCAACGGCGATGCCGAGGTTCGTATCGCCGGCGACGGCGCCCTTTTTCTCGTTGTACTCAAAGATGCGTGAAGCGAACTCATAGCCGTCGAGCGCGGCGATGTTCCGGCCCGAGGGGCAGTAGTACTCGTCGCAGGTGGTGCTGTTGCACATCCGCCCGACGAGCCAGAAGGCGATCAGGACAACGCCAAGCCCGATCAGCCCGAGCGCCACGAGGCGGCCATAATTCGTCCGGCGCGGACCGCCGTAGAGCCCGCCGCCGCCCGATGCCCCCCAGGGCAGGTGCCCCCCTCTGCGCGTCATGCGCTGCGAAGACCGTCGGGGCGGGCGGATGAGTCAGGAGCGCTGGGCAAGTCGAACCTCGGCCTCGATTATCCGGCCATTGCGATTGAGGACAACCTTCACGGTGTCACCAGGTGCGTAGCCCATCAGCACGTTGTAGAGCGGATGGTCGGCGTTGACCGGCTGGTCAGCGATGCTGGTGACGATATCGCCCGCCTGGATCCCCGCCCTGGCGGCGGCTCCATTTGGGATGAGCGCCACCACCAGCGCGCCTTCGCGGACGCTCAACCGCCCCAGCCGCGGGAGCACCTCCGCCGTGATGTCCTGATGGTCCAGTTGAAGAGACGGCCGAGGATATTGGCCCCCCTCGCGGATGATCACTGCGGCGACGGCAACAAGCCGGTTCGACGGCAACGCGAATGCGATACCTTCGACGCTCGCGCCGGAACGCGTTTGCCGGAGGATTGCAGTCGGCATGCCGACGAACTGGCCCTTGAGGTTCACCAGCGCGCCGCCGCTATTGCCGTTGTTCACCGCGGCATCCGTCTGAATCAGGTCATCCTGGCGCACGCCGTCGAAGTTTCGAATCCGCGCCAACCCGCTGACGACACCGACGCTCACTGAGCCGTCGAATTCGGCCAATGGGTTGCCGATTGCGACCACTGCTTCACCCAGCTTGAGCGCCATCGAGTCTCCGACCGGCAACGGCGTCAACCCGCCGGGCCCTATCTGCAGCACCGCCACGTCTGTGAACGGGTAGTCATGCCCGAGGAGGATTGCCCCTCGTTCTGTGCCGTCCGAAAGGATGACCTTGAGCGTGTCCGTCCCGAGCACCACATGGGCGTTGGTCAAGATGTGTCCTTCGGCATCGAGGACAACGCCCGAGCCGACATCCTGCTCGTTTCCGGTGGCAGTCCGCTTCGTACTCTCGATACGCACCACGCCGGGCCGCGCCGCCGCGGCGGCATCGGCGATCGCACTGGTCTGCTCGACCGTCAAGGTCTGTGCGGCAGCGCGCGAACTCGCCGGGGCCTCCGAATCGCCATCGAGCCCTGAAACGACGAGCCCGCCGACAACGCCGCCCGCTAGCGCAGCCACGGCGGCAATCCCGGCGGCGAGCCAGCCGGGGCGTGCCGACGTTGCCGGCGGTTGAGGCTCGGGCGGCGCATCCTGGCGCGGCGGAGGCCAGCCCCGCTCGTGATCCGCCGGCGCGCGCCAGCGTTCGACGTACGGCTGCGGCTGCCCCGTCGTTGGGCCAACCGAGGTCGGTTCTGCGGGGTCGTCAGCCAAGCGTCAGGCCCTTTCGCTGTTTGCGGCCGGATCGGCTCCGAACGTATACTTCCGGGCAGTGACTGAGGCCATTTCTGGCCCTCAGTCGCTTTTTTTCATCGGCGCAGGCCGTAGGGTAGTACATGACTGACAAGCCCGTTCCCCTCACGCGTGAAGGAAAAGCAAAGCTCGAACAGGAGCTGGAAGAACTGCGCGTGCGCCGCCGCGAAGTGGCGGAAATGATTCACAACGCCCAGGAACAGGGCACCAGCCAGAACGACGCCGAATACGATGACGCGAAGCTCGAACAGGGCCGCGTTGAAGGGCGCATCCTCGAACTCGAAGACATCATTCGCCGGGCTCGGTTGATCGACGAAGACGGCGCGCATGCCGCCGGGCGGATCATGATCGGCAGCGGCGTCGAGCTCGACTGGGATGGGGCGAAGCGCCACTACCAGATCGTTGGCGCACCCGAAGCCGATGCGGCCCACGGCAAGATCTCGAACGAGTCTCCTGTCGGTGCGGCCTTGCTTGGAAAAGCAGTTGGCGATGTTATCGACATCAACGCGCCCAAGGGCGTGATCAAAGTGAAGGTCCTCAAAATCGACTGAGCCTTCGCAGCCTGTGAAACCCGCCTCGGGCCGCCCACAGGGGCGGCTCGTTTGCTTTCCGAAGGGGGAACGATGGACGAACTCATGGCGCAACGCGTAGCCAAGGCCGAGGAGCTGCGCGAGGCCGGAATCGATCCTTACCCGCTGCGCACCGTCCGCACCCACACGGCCTCGGACATCAACGCGCTGGTCGCGGCTCTCCCAGAGGGCGAATCTGAAGTGGCTGGTGTTGAGGCCGACGTCACTGGCCGCGTCGTCGCCAAGCGCGACATGGGCAAGGCCACGTTCATCGACCTCCAGGACGGCACCGGCCGCGTACAGGTCCTCCTGCGCCAGAACTCGCTCGCCAACTACGATTCCCTCCGCTTCATCGACCTCGGGGACTTCATCGGAGCCCACGGCATGCCGATGCGCACGCGTACTGGCCAGCCCACCGTTGCGGCGACCCACTGGACCATGCTCACCAAGGCCCTTCACGCGCCCCCCGAGAAGTACCACGGCCTCGCGGACCCGGAAATGCGCCAGCGCCGCCGCTACCTGGACCTCATGGCCAACGACGAGACACGGCGCGTGTTCGCAATCCGCAGCCGCGTGATCGCGGCGATTCGGCGGTTCCTTGACGCCCGCGGCTTCCTCGAAGTCGAGACCCCGATCCTGCAGGAGTCCGAAAGCGGCGCCGCCGCGCGGCCGTTCTACACCCACTTCAACGCGCTCGATGAAGACCGCGTATTGCGCATCAGCCTGGAACTTCACCTCAAGCGTCTCGTGATCGGCGGGTTCGAGCGGGTCTACGAAATCGGCCGCAACTTCCGCAACGAAGGGATGAGCTTCAAGCACAACCCCGAATTCACCATGATCGAGACCTACGAGGCCTATACGGACTACCTCGGCGTGGCCGAAATGGTCGAACAGATGGTCAGCAGCGTGGCCCTGGATGTCCTCGGCAGTACGCAGATCACGTTCCGCGACATGGAGATCGACCTCAAAGCCCCATGGCGACGGGTCACCTTCCTGGACGCCATGCGGGAGTATGGCGGGCCGGACCTGGAAGAGTTCACAACCGCGGAGGCCCTGCGCCAGGAGCTGCGCCGCCGAGGGGTCGACGCTCCGGCGACGGCCGGCTACGGCAAGCTCTGCGATGAAGCGATGTCGCACTACATCGAGCCGAACCTCATCCAGCCCACATTCCTGCTGGACTATCCGGTGGAGCTCTCGCCGTTGGCCAAGAGGAAGCCCGGGAACGACCGCCTCGTGGAACGGTTCGAGTGTTTCATGGCCGGCTTCGAGTGCGGGAACGCCTACACCGAGCTGAACGACCCCATCGAACAGCGCAAGCGGTTCGAACACCAGTTGTTGCTGAAAGAAGCCGGGGATGATGAGGTCGAACTCGTGGACGAAGACTTCCTGTTCGCGCTCGAGCACGGCATGCCGCCGACCGGCGGGTTCGGCATGGGCATCGACCGCCTGATCATGCTGCTCACCGGCCAACCGTCGATCCGCGACGTGATCCTCTTCCCGCCGCTGAAGTCGCTCAAGGAGTGAGCACCGGCTGGTCCCCTGTGGAGCGCCACCACACCGCGACCGCCTACGTGGTGGCGGGCGGCAAAACGCTGCTGCTCTGGCACCACAAGCTGCGGATGTGGCTACCTCCCGGCGGCCACCTGGAGCCCAACGAAGACCCTGTGCAGGCGGCCGAGCGGGAGGCGTTCGAAGAAACCGGGTACCGCGCCCGCGTGATACGCCCGCCGGACTTATTGCAGGTCGAGACGCCCGGCGTGTTGGCCCCTCCAGCGGTCATCCTGATCGAGGACATCGTCCGCGAGGACCAGCCGTTCCACCAGCACATCGACCACGTGTACTTCACCCGCGTACAGCGGAAAGTCGACTTCGCGGCACCCATCCCGCACGGCCCGCACCATTGGTTCAGCGTGGAAGAACTCGGCGCCTCGTTTTCGCTGCCAGCGCCCGATGGTACGCTCGTGCCTGTCGCCGAGGACGTAC
>CAYTBM010000200.1:0-6173 GCA_964436025.1 uncultured Anaerolineaceae bacterium | reverse complement strand
CCCCAGCGCGTAACCATCGCCCGGGCAATGCGCGTCACCTGCTCGATGTCGTTGGACGGGCCGGTCGAAGCCTCACCGTAGATGAGTTCCTCCGCCGCGTGCCCGCCGAGCGCGCTCACCAGCTGGTCTTTGAACATGCTCGGCGTGCGGTAGTGCGTCTCTTCATCGGGCAGGAAGCGTGTGTAACCGCCGGCCATGCCACGCGAGACGATGGTCACCTTGTGCGGCGGATCGTGGTGCTCGAGGAAGAATGCGCAGACCGTATGGCCGCCTTCGTGGTACGCCGTGAGGCGCTTTTCGAACTCTGTCATCACGCGGCTCTTGCGTTCGGGCCCGGCGATCACGCGGTCAACCGCTTCCTCGAACTCCTTCATCGTGATGATCTTCTTGTTCCGGCGCGCGGCGAGAATCGCCGCTTCGTTTACCAGGTTCGCCAGGTCAGCGCCGCTGAAGCCGGGCGTCGACTTCGCCAGCGTAGTCACCAGCACGTCGTCCGCGATCGGCTTGCCCTTGGAATGCACGGCGAGAATCGCCTCGCGGCCCTTTACATCAGGCGCGTCGAGGATGACCTTGCGGTCGAAGCGGCCCGGGCGCAGGAGCGCGGGGTCGAGGATGTCGGGGCGGTTCGTGGCGGCGATAACGATCACGTTCGTGCCGGTGTCGAAGCCGTCCATTTCCACGAGGATCTGGTTGAGGGTCTGTTCGCGCTCGTCGTGGCTACCGCCGAGGCCCGCGCCGCGCTGGCGGCCAACCGCGTCGATTTCGTCCACGAAGACGATGCAGGGGGCGTTCTTCTTCGCCTGGTCGAACAGGTCGCGCACGCGGCTCGCGCCAACGCCAACGAACATTTCGACGAATTCAGACCCCGAGATGCTGAAGAAGGGCACACCCGCTTCGCCCGCGACGGCGCGCGAGAGGAGCGTCTTACCGGTGCCGGGAGGGCCCACGAGGAGCACGCCCTTCGGAATTCGCGCACCCAGGGCCGCGAACTTCTCGGGGTACTTCAGGAACTCGACAACTTCCGCGAGTTCTTCCTTCGCTTCGTCCACGCCGGCCACGTCCGCGAACGTGACGGTGACCTTACTGCCCGTGAACAGCCGTGCGCGGCTCTTGCCGAAGCTCATCGCCTGGGAGTTCGAGCCCTGTGCCTGCCGCATGATGAGCAGCAAGAAGAGACCGAAGAGCAGGAACGGAAGCACGTTCAGCAGCAGACCGAGCCATGGCCCGAAGCCGGAGGAGTCCTTGTACTCCAGGTCAACCGCGGCCGGGTTCGCGGCGGTCGCTGACGACCGGCTGAGCGCAATGCCCTTGTCCGTCAGGACCTGCTCGATATCGGTGTTCGGGCCGATCTTGGCCGTCTTCACCTCGGGCTTGCCGTTGGAGTCTTCCTTCGCATACGTGACGGTCAGGTTGCGCCCGTCAACTTCGATCTTCTGGATGTCTCCGGACTTGGCTTCTTCCAGGACCTGGCCGAACGCTACCTTCGGATGGTCCGAACCGCTGTTGAAGAATGCGAAGACGATGGCGACGACCGCCACGAGGATGAGCAGGTAAATGAAACTGTTGCGTAGCCAGCGCGAATACAAATGCAACACTCCGGGGTCGCGGTCGGGGTCACCGCGCCGATGGTTTCGAGTATAGCAGACCAATCCAGCCCCACCTCGGGCGGTGGTAAGCGGGCCTTCACTGGTCCGAGCAGCGCCTGAGGGCGCTCCATACTAATAACGCCAGTGCATCGGTTGCGCCGTAGGGCGAGACCCGCGTTTTCGGCGGCACAGGCACAAAACCTGCTCCCTTCGCCCGAGGGCCGCTTCCCGCGTAGGCTTGTCCCCACCGATTCGCTATCTCGCAGGAGTTCGCATTGAAGCTCGCGTTTGTTGGAGGCACCGGCCCGGAGGGGCTGGGACTGGCCATGCGTTTTGCTAAAGCCGGTCACGAAGTCGCCATCGGGTCCCGTTCGGCCGAACGTGGCGAAGAAGGCGCGGCCCGCGTGCGCGAGGCCGTCCCCGGCGCCACAGCCCGCGGCGCCGACAATGCCGGGGCTGTCGCCGACGCCGATGTCGTCCTCCTTACCTTTCCCTACAGCGGCCAGCAGGCCACCCTCGAAGCGCTCGCGGGCGCGCTCGAGGGCAAGATCGTCTGCAACGTGGTGGCGCCCCTGGAATTCCAGCAGGGCGTCGGTGCGGTGGCGCTCAACGTCCCGGGCAACAGCGCGCTCCAGGAAGCCATCGCCCAGCTCCCTAACAGCCGCGTGGTCTCAGCGTTCCAGAACATGAGCGCCGAAGAACTGCAGCATCTGGAGCACCCGATCGAAGCCGATGTCCTCGTCTGCGGCCGCGATGCCGAAGCGAAGCAGGTCGTGATCGGCCTCGCCAACGAGATCCAGGGCGTCCGCGGCATCGATGCCGGCGGCCCCTCCCAGTCCCGCTATGTCGAGATGCTCACGTCGCTGCTCATCAACCTCAACCGGAAGCACAAGACGCAGTCTTCCGTCCGCATCGTCGGCCTGTAAGCCGGCCCGCAAGCCACGTAAGGACGCACGCTCATGGCTGGACTCTCCATCTTCGGCATCCAGGGCCTCCCCGAAATCGAGCCCGGCACCGACCTCGCCGCCTCCATCTATAACGCGGCGAACGACACCGGCACACCCCTCGAATCCGGGGACATTCTCGTCATAACGTCAAAGATCGTTTCCAAGGCCGAAAACCGCATCGTCATGCTCGAGGACGTGAACGTCTCGGAGTTCGCCCGGCAATACGCGGAACGCTGGGAAAAAGAACCGGCCATTGTGGAACTCGTCCTGCAGGAATCCAGGCGCGTCGTGCGCATGGTTGGCCCCATCTTCATCACCGAGACGCGCCACGGCTTCATCTGTGCCAACGCCGGTATCGACCAGTCCAGCTCGGGCGGCCACGGACGGGCGCTGCTGCTTCCGGTCGACCCGGATGCCTCCTGCGCCCGGATCCGCGCTTCCCTCAAGCAACGCGGGCTCGATGTGGCCGTCATCATGTCCGACACCTTTGGCCGGCCCTGGCGCGAAGCCCAGACCGACATCGCCATCGGCATCGCCGGCATGCAGCCGGTCACCAGCTATATCGGCCAGGTGGACCCGCACGGCCACGAATTCCGCGTCCAGGCTCTCTGCACCGCCGACGAAATCGCCGGCGCCGCCGAACTCGTGAAGGGGAACCTCTCGCGCGTCCCTGCGGCGGTCGTCCGCGGCCTCCCCTGGGAGCCCGACGAAACGGGCACCATGCAATCGATCATCCGGGACAGCGAACGAGACGTGTTCCGGTAGGAAGGGACCTACACCCGCGGCCGCACCGTCTCCACCACTGAACTCCCCCGCTGCAACTGCCGCGGATTCAGCGTCACCAGCCGGTCGCCCAGCGTCTCAGCAACCGCGAAGTAGATCGCGTCGGTGCCTCGCACCTGGTGCTCTGCCGCGATCGTCGCGGCGCGCTCCGCGAGCGGCATCGCTACCGGCAGAAACTCGAACAGCGGCGAGTGCCTGATGTGCGTCTCAACGTCCCGCGCAAGTTGCTTATCGCCCGTCCCGCCGGCAATCGCCGCGGAGACCTCGGCCAGCGCGGTCACCGGGGCGCGCAACGGCTCGCCGTCCGCCACGGCCTCGCGGAACCAGGCCACCGTCTGGGCGTGTTGCCGGTCCTGGCTGTTGAACAACGAGATGAGGACGCTGGAATCAAGCGTGGCCATCCTTATGCCTCGCTTCTGCGGCGCCGTCCCGCGGTCTCGCCTTCCACGTCGAAGCCGGGAGCCTCGGCCCAGGCTTCGCCAACCGCCTCGGCCAGCCGTTCAATCGCCTGCAGCTCCGACGCCGCCTGGGTCCGCTGCATCCCCGCGATGTCCCGGTCGGAGTACGGCCGCAGCGTGGCCACCGGCTGTCCGTTCACGGTGATCACGTACAGCGCGTTCTGCTCTTTCACCGAGCGGACAATCTGCGTAGCTTCGTTCTTGAGTTGGCGGACGCCGATGGTCTTCATCGAACCAGCCGAAGAAGTGGTAGCTACAGCGTAGCCACTTTGTCATAACAGTCAACCGTACGCCAGGCCAGTTCTCCCACTATGCTTTTCCAAATGCCAGACCAGATCCGCATCCAGCTCCTTCGCCCGGGCGCGAAAATGCCCTTCCGCGCCACCGAGCAAGCCTCAGGGTTCGATATCTACGCATGCCTCGACGACGGCCCCGTGACCGTCACCCAGCTCCCCGTGGTCGTCCCAACGGGAATCGCCATGGAGGTCCCGTGGGGGCTCGATGCCCAGTTCCGGCCGCGCAGCGGCCTCGCCCGGCAGGGCGTCCTCTCCACCTTCGGCACCCTCGACGCAGACTACCGTGGCGAAGTCATGATCACCCTCTACACCGTCGCGCCGGACATTGCACACACCATCCACCACGGCGACCGCATCGCCCAGCTCGTCGTAACCCGCCTCGCGGAAGTGGAATTCGAAACCGCCCTCGTACTCTCAGAAACAGTCCGCGGCGCCGGCGGCCACGGCAGCACCGGCCGCTAGGTCGCTGGAACATAAAGGGCGATCCGTTATCGTGTGAAAGTTACGCCCAAAGAGGTTCTTCAGTTATGGCTTACGAACTCGACGCGCTGACCGCGACCGAACAGCGCACCGATGTCCCTGATTTTGGCAGCGGCGATACCGTCCGCGTCCACGCAAAAGTCGTCGAAGGCGACAAAGAGCGCATCCAGGTCTTCGAGGGCGTCGTCATCCGCAAGCGGATGAAGGGCCTCGTCTCCAACTTCACCGTCCGCAAGATCGCCAGCGGCGTTGGCGTCGAGCGCACCTTCCCCGTGAACAGCCCGCGCGTCGACAAGGTCGAGGTGATCCGCCGCGGCAAGGTCCGTCGCAAGAACCTCTACTACCTGCGCGGCCTGACCGGCAAGGCCGCCCGCATCAAGGAGAAGCGGTTCTAATCCGCCGCCTGTTCGAGTACACAAGGACGCCCCGGCCAAACGGCCGGGGCGTTTTCTCGTGTTGGCTGCAGTCTCCGCCTCAATGTATGACGCTGGGCGCTGCCTCAGGGCTCGCACCCGCGGCGCCGGAGCCCGCAGGCTCTCCGGGTCCTCCAGCAACGGTCTTCCGAAGCGGCAGCTCCTTCATCGCGATGGCGAAAGCGGCGCAAAGAATCGCCGCGCCCACCGCCGCGACATAGATGTGCCGGACGCCCGTCACGACGGCCTCGCCAGAGGCGTGCTCAGCCCGGTCCAGGATGGCCTGGCCGTCCGGAAGCGCGAGCACCTGCTTCTGGATCACGGCGTACTCACCCTTGTTGAGTTTTACCGTCGGGTCATCTAACTGCTGGCAGACCGTCGGCCCGACCGTTGCGCAGTCCTCGGCCCCGAAGCGGCTCGTAAACTCGTCGTGGTACGTGTTCGCCAGGATTGAACCGAATATCGCGATACCCAGTACGCTCCCGATCTGCCGGAAGAACTGACTCGATGAGCTGGCCACTCCGATGTACTGGTGGCTCACGGCGTTCTGCACCACGAGTGACATCGTCGGGAGCACGAGCCCGAACCCGAGACCGAGGACGACCATCACGGCACTGATCTGCCAGAGCTTCGTGTCGAGGCTGAGCTGCGTCAGCGTCCCGAGCGAAGCGGCGATGAGGAACGTGCCGAACACCGTCTGCCACTTGTAGCGCCCGAAATGCGCGATGAACCGCCCGCCCAGCACGCTGGTGATCAGCACGCCGATCGATTGCGGCATCGAGATCACGCCCGATGTCGTCGCGGTCGCGTTGAGCGCCGTCTGCACGTAGATGCCAAGGAATTGGAACGCGCCGAACACTCCCATCCCGAACGTGAACACGATCAGGTTCGAGACGAGGAATACCCGGTTTTTGAACAGGTGCAGCGGAAGAATCGGTTCAGGATGGCGCAGCTCCTGGACGATGAACGCCGCTACCAGGACCAGTGAGCCCCCGAGCAGCCCGATGATTTCGGTCGACGACCAGGCGTACTTGTCGCCCGCCCACACGAGTGCGAGCAGCGCGGAGACAGAGGCGCCGGAGAGCAACGATGCGCCCAGGAAGTCGAGTTTCGGCTTGCCGTGAGGCACCTTCGAAGGAAGGTTGAACCAGATGGCGGGCATCGCGACGAGGCTGATCGGCACGTTGATGTAGAACACCCAGCGCCAGCT
>CAYTBM010000199.1:4412-6226 GCA_964436025.1 uncultured Anaerolineaceae bacterium | reverse complement strand
CCATATCGACGCCGTCGAGCACTTCGGGCTTCAACGTGCTCTCGCCAATCATCTCCGGGTGAATCTTCACGGGCCGAAGGTTCGCGAACAGCCCGAGTTGCTTGCGCATCCCGAGGATCGCGTCCTCCGGGCGCACCGTCGCCTTCGGGTTGTCCCACTTCGGGCCGCCCACGGCGCCGAACAACACGGCGGCCGAAGCCTTGGCTTTCGCCACCACTTCGGGCCGCAGCGCCACGCCGTGCTTATCGATGGAAGCGCCGCCGATCACTTCCTCTTCGTACTGAAACTCGTGCTTGAACCGCTTTTCAACGCGCGACAGCACTTTCAGCGATTCTTCGAGGACTTCGGGGCCAATGCCGTCGCCCGGGGTGAGCAGGATGCGAAATGTTGCCATAGTGGCGGGATCGTAGGCTCGCCCGCCGCCCCAGTCCAAGGCCCCCCGGCTATCGCATCAATGCCCTGCCGGCGCCGCCGCCACGGCCTCCCAGATCTGGTCCGCGAATCCGTCCACCTGCTGCCAGTTCGTGTAGTCCCAGTCCCGGCTCGTGTCCGTGCTCTCACCCGCTTTCGCAGCGACATGCTTCATGATCGAACGCTTGAACACGTTGTACTCACGGTACTTGAGCGCCCCGCCCACGCTCAATACGCCCCGCGGCGCCCAGCCCGTTTCCTCGAAGAACCCGTCGATCTGTTTCCGCGCATTCTCCGGGTCGATTGGCGCGCGCTTCCCGGCCTGCGAAAGGCTGACGCCGAAAAACCAGGCCGGGGAACGGTTGAGCCAGTCCACGTGCTGCTTCACATAGTCCCGCACTTCCGATTGGAACTTGCCCGCGTGCACGGATCCGCCGATGGCCACGCTGTCGAAACCCGTCAGCTCCGGCGACTCTTCTTCGAGGTCAGCGATGTAGGTGGACGCCCCGCGTTCGCGGAGCCGGGCGGCGATGGCCTGGGCGACGTGAGCGGTATGCCCTTCTCCCGTGCCGTAAACGATGAGAATCCTGGTCATTGTCGACCTCCTTGAGGTGGTCCGTAGTCAGTGTCCTCCTGCCGCCGTCCCGGTGCAGGGGCCGCTGGTGCCGAAGACCGGGCCCGGGCGGTCATCGCGCCCGGCGGCAGGACGCACGCCAGCCGGGCCATTTACCATGCGGCCAACCACGGAGGCACGCGATGACCATCGATGACCGGCTCAACGAACTTGGGATACACCTTGAAACTCCGCGACCGCCCCAGGCCAACTACGTCAGCGCGGTGACCACTGGGAACCTGGTGTTCCTCTCCGGCACGGGCCCTTACCGGCCCGATGGCTCGATTATGACCGGCAAAGTCGGCGCCGACGCCACTATCGAGGACGGTTACGAAGCCGCCCGTCTCACCATGCTCTCGCTCCTCGCCAACCTTCGCGCCGAAATCAGCTCGCTCGACCGCGTGAAACGGGTCGTAAAGTTGCTCGGCATGGTCAATTGCACGCCTGACTTCACTCGCCAGCCGGAGGTCATCAACGGCGCGAGCGACCTCCTCGTCGAAGTCTTCGGCGAGCGAGGCCGCCACGCTCGTTCCGCCGTGGGCATGGCCGCTCTTCCTCGCAACATCACCGTCGAAATCGAGATGATCGTCGAGACCGACTGAAGGCAGCTTATACCGGGCATCCATGAAACGAACGATTTTGAGACCGAGGTCGAGGACGACGGGCGATGGATGGCGGAAGTACTGGAGTTGCCCAGGTGATGGCATATGGGCGGGATCGCGCTGGTACCGTCCATGCCGCCCAGGTTCTCGCATTCCGGGTTATCGCCGACCCGCCGACCGCATGGAGC
>CAYTBM010000199.1:2185-4312 GCA_964436025.1 uncultured Anaerolineaceae bacterium | reverse complement strand
CTGACCGATCGCCAATCCACTGGTAGCTCCACAGCCACATTCAACCTCCGCAGGTAGTCCGCTCGTGGAATCTCCACGGCACCCATTCGCTCGGTGTGATCGGTCAACACCTGGATGTCGAGAAGTTCGACTCCGATGCCGGCCGCGTGTTGGACCAGCGCAGCCATCGCCGCCTTCGAAGCGTCGGTCTGGCGGTGAAACATCGATTCCGCCCCGAACATCCCGCCCACGGCCACGCCATACAGGCCACCGGCCAGCCGTCCGTCCGTGCTCCAGACTTCGACACTGTGCGCCCAGCCCAGCGCGTGCAACTGGCAATACCCCTCCACCAGGGCGTCTGTTATCCAGGTCCCTTCCGGGCGCCCGGCCGCACAGGATCGTATCACCCGGCCGAACGCCGCATCCACGGTGAAACGGAATCGCCCACTGCGCAGCGTGCGCCCCAGGCGCTGCGAGATTCGTAGCCCCTCCAGCGGGATCACGGCCCGTGGGTCGGGTGAAAACCAGGCGAACTCCGCTTCGCTGTGCGGCCAGGGGAAGATGCCTGCACGGTAGGCCGCGATGATGGTCGCCGGCGCGAAATCGGCGCCGAACCCGACAAAGCCGCGTTCATCCGTGCGCCGCGGATCGGGAAACTGCCACGGGCAGGGCGGCAATTCCTGCGACGAGTGCGCCGTGTGGACTTCAATCTCGAGTTCCAGCGGGCGGCCGTGAGAATCGCACAGGAAGTGGGGCACCCGCGAATCGTTGCGCGGGAGATGCCGCCAACGCAATGCGTCACTGCTTGTCGACCGCCGCGGTAGAGTGACACGCGTGAAACGCGCCTCCTCCACAGGTCCGCTCGCACGCCGCCGCGTCGACCGGATGCGGGCCCTCCGCTCCGACCCGGAGGCGCTTCACGGCTTCGCCATCGAAGTCCTCACCGACGAAGCCAACCCAGAAATCGTCAAGCTCGCCCTCGAATCGGTTGGCGAGCGCGTCCGCGGCGCGGACCATGCCATCCTGCGCGACATCTACGACTACTTCGACGCCAACGGTGCGAAGAAAGACCCTGGCGGCGATGTCCGCGTCGAAGTCCTCAAAATCCTCTGGCACCTGCGCAGCACCAGCGATGTCGAACTCGCCATGCGTGCCCGGGATACCGTCGAACGCACCTTCCAGGCCAACGGCGAGATGATCCGCGCGGCGGGCCTCGCACTCCTTGCCGTGCTGGACCCGGCTCGCGCCGCCGTCGAAGCCGTCCTTGTCCTCGGCCGTGATGACGCTGACCTCCTGAGACGCTCAAGCCCGATGAATGGCGAACCAGCCCTCACGGCCGTCCGCGTCCTCGCCGCGACTGGCGAATCGAACGCCCTCCTCCTCTATGTCCTGGGCGGCTCCGCGCCGACTGCGGAAGTCACGGCGGCAGCGCTCAAAGGACTCTCGGGCGTCGACCTCGCTGTCTTGCGCCCCATCCTGTCGGGCCTCGCCGGCTCCGAAGACGACGGAGTTCTCATGGCCGTCTGCGACGCCGTCATCGAACTCCCGCCAGACCCCAGCCTGCAGGCCATCGCCGTCCGCCTGCTCAGTTCGCCGACGCGGGGCGAACTGTACGAGTTCATCGCATCGTCCATCGTCGCCAGCCGCCGCGAAGAACTGATAGCGGCGCTCCTCGAATCGCTCCCGAAGGAGATGTCGCGCAAGCGGCTCGCGGCCGCGAAGAACGCGCTCGAACTCGCGCCCCGGACGCCGGCTGTGGAGGCGGCGCTGGCTGAGCTGACGCGGCGGCTGGCTTCGGGGTAAGAAGCGTCCTACTGAACTTTGTGCACCCAATCCGTGGTGACGTCGCCGTCCCAATTGGTGTAGAAGGCGGTGGATGCTGACGTATTCGCGCTCTGGTGGAGATGAGCTCCGTCCCAATAACAACCGATCGGCTCACTGCCAGATATCTCCCCGAGATCGCGATAGTAGTGGTCTCCACCACTCACGTCGTAACCGCTTCCGATCACTCCGCCGTAAGGAATAACGTGGAGATAATGGAGCTCCCCGGCATAGAGCGTCTTTCCTGAGTCATGGTAGAACTCAACTCTCACACCATTGCAGTTGCTGCCGGATAGTGCGAAAAACCTGATGTACTGGTGCGTACCG
>CAYTBM010000199.1:0-2085 GCA_964436025.1 uncultured Anaerolineaceae bacterium | reverse complement strand
TGAGCCCCAGTATGAACACCATTGTGGCTCGAGCGCGATCCCGCGGTACACGTAGGCGGCGCCCGGCACGGCTGCCGCCCGACTCGGGGCGGCGACGAAGATCGTCGCGAGTGAGACGATCGCGCCCAGTACCGCCCACGAGATGAGATTGAGGGGAGTCGCCATGGTCTTCATCGTGCAGCCTCCAGAACCCCGGTCGTTACGAGGATCAGCTCATCTATATCGATGGCCCGTCCTTCGACCACCGTCAGTACATCGCCGTCACGTACCTGCACCTCGAGAGGCACTTGTGCGCCGTGCCCAGGCGCTTGGTGTTGTATGACCGCTGGCTTTCCAGCTACTGAACTCAACGTGTATACCGAGCCGCCATCCTTGGGGAAGGACACGAGCTCAACCGGGCAACCGGTGTCCACTGCCATCCGCGTGATTGAGATGGGGAAGTAGCCAGCCCTCTCGTAGGAAAGAGAGAAGAGCGTCCCAGAGGTCGTGCCGTCCGGCCAGGTGGTCGACTCGGCATGTGCCTCAGTCAGTTGCCAACCCGGAGGGATATAGGGAGGGTCCACGAAGAGCTCGTGGCGCTCGAAGCCCGTGGCGGTCTTCGCTTCGGATACCTCGACTTTTCCGCGTTCGGAGATGGCTCGGCCCGGAGGGGGGCACTTCGCAGGCACAGACGCCTGGGGCAGGATTCGAAAACCCCCGTACTCAACCGGAGCGGTCGCCCCTTCGGGAAGCGTGGTGCCAGCCGGTATCTTCGTAATCTGTCCGGGTTGGAGGGCGGAGGTGGGAGGTTGTTTGGGCGAGTCTCCGCCATCTGATGTAACGCCGAGCACGACAGCGGTGGTGGCTGCCGCCGCCACTGCCGCAACGCTCGCCCCGAGTACGGCTCGTTTGAACATTCCCGTGCCTCCAGAACGAATGCGAACAAATTCCCCCCCCCCCAACGGCTGGCTGGCAAGACCGCCGGTTCGGATATGAACGGTACGCAATGAAACTGCAATGTCCTCAGCACTGGGTGCAACGGCGCGGCCCTGAGCCGGCCCTGACTGAGTTGACGCTACTCTTGAGCAGCGGCTGATGGCCGGCGCGCTACAGTAGAAGCATGTTGCGCCTTTCCTACGATTCGCTGGCAGCCGTCGTACTGCTGGTCTCGGCCACGTACGCGGCGCGCGCCTGGCGCTTCGCCCCGCTCGGTCAGACCGGACAGTTCTCGCTGATCGCCGCCGCCGGCGCGGGTTACCTCGGCATCGACGAACTGTTCAGCCTCCACGAGCACCTCGGTCACGCCATGTACTACCGCCTCGGCTGGCGCGAACCTCCCGGCATCAACCACTTCGATGACCTCATCGTGATGCTCGTGGCGCTTGCCGGGCTCGCAGTGTTCGCCTGGTACCGGGACGAAGTGCTGCGTGCGCCCAAGTTCGCCGCGCTCGTTTGCCTTGGTCTCGCCCTTTTCGCCGCCGCAATCGGCTGGGACGCAGTCGCTGATCCCACGCGGACCGTTTCCTGGTGGACCGAGGAGACACTGGAGTTCGCAGGGGCGCTTGCCATGCTGGCCGCCTTCTGGGTGCGCCTCGCGAACGTCCGGCTCCTGGCGCCTGGCGGTGGCGTGGAAGCCCCACCGCTCGCCGACCGCGTCTCGCCTGACCTCGTCTGACCGGTTCACTCTCGGCCCCTCTGGGACCGCCTCACGGCCCGAACGATCCTACCCCTGGATGCCCTTCGTGCCGTCATCTACGGTGTCGGCTGTCCCCGCCGGCGGACTTCCCGTGGAGAGCAACACATGACACAGCTGGCCCCCAGGGACCTCAAACACGAACATCCGCACGGCTCGAATGGCCTCAACGGCGCGAACCCGACCGGTACGCCGCTTTCCTTGAAGCAGGAACTGCTCAACGTTTTGCGCCATGTCCTCCCGGAAGACGGCGCGTCGATCAGCGATGAGACGCTCGCCGCTATGGCCGAGGCAATCCACTCGACGAAGTGGGTCTCCCTCCCGGAGCAGGTCGTCCTCCAGGAAGAACTGAGCGACCTCCACACGTCGCGCGAGTTCATCCAGTTGCTGCGCACGAAGAACGTCAGCGTCGG
>CAYTBM010000198.1:0-6235 GCA_964436025.1 uncultured Anaerolineaceae bacterium | reverse complement strand
GCGAGATCCAGCCGCCACGATAAAACCGCCAGCCAAGACCGAACTGAATCGGCGTTGCGAGCAGCAGCACGATCCAGCCGTGCAACTTTGGGTCGTCGTTGATGTGCATGCCGGCGATGTCCATCGACATGGCGAGGATGATGGTTGGCACGGCGAGCGCCCCGAAAACGAGAAGCTGGATCAGTGTTTTGCGGGCATGGGCTTCGCGTTCGCCCGCCCTATCCTTTTCTGGGGCGCTGGGCGAGGCTTCGTAGCCGGCTTTCTCGACGGCGGCGATCAGCGAATCGACCGGAACGGCGGCGCCGAAGGTGACGCGGGCCGTCTCCGCGGCGAGGTTTACGCTCGCAGTCTCGACGCCCGGCACTTTCGCCAGGGCCCGCTCAACGCGCCTCACGCAGGAAGCGCAGGTCATCCCCGTGATGTCCAGCGTCACGGATGTGTCTGTAGTAGCCATGGGACTGCTTCCTCCGGGCCTGCCGGCGTCTAGCGGGGTGTTGCCCCGTATTCTTCTTCTTCAACGGCAGCAACGAGGGCCGCGATATCGACGGAGTCGCCTTTGACGATGGCCTCGTTCTTCTCGAGGCTCACGCTGACGTCTTCGACGCCGGGGACGTCCTTCAGGGCGTTGGTAACCGAGCGGACGCAGTGGTCGCAGGTCATGCCGGTGATGTTGAGTTCGATGGTCTGGGTTGCCATGGGATTCTCCTTGTGTGTTCTGGCTAAGCCTCTGCCGGTCCCTGGACCTTGTAGAGGCGAAGTAGTTCGGCGACGGCCTTGTCCTGCTCACCGCCGGTCATCATTTCGATGACGTGGGTACGCAGATGGCCTTCAATGACGAGCGCGTCCAGGCTTCGAAGCGCTTTCTGGATCGACAGCGAGAGGTCGAGGATGTCCATGCAGTAGCGGTCATCTTCAAGCTGCTTGTCGAGCGCCTGGACCTGCCCGGCGATGATTTTCATACGGCGAAGCGCCTGTTTACGGGTTTCGGGGGTCAATCTCTCTGACCTCCTGTATAGGGTACCCCCCTATCCTAATCTCGCCGCATCGGTTTATCAAGGGTTTCAGCGTCATCCTTTCGGCGGATCAGCGGTTGTGACAGAATCCCGCGGCTATGCGAATCGAAGACGACAACGGCATTTCGAAACTGCTCATCGGCGAAGAACGGAAACTCTGCGGCGGATTCGGGTTCACGGAGGGGCCCATCTGGATCCACTCGGACAACGCGCTAGTGTTCAGCGACATTCCCGGCAACCACATGCACCGCTGGCGCCCCGGCAACGACGAAGCCGAAAGCTACCGGCGGCCCAGCGGCTGGTCCAACGGCATGACCCTCGATTCGCAGAACAGGCTGGTCGTCTGTGAGCACGGAGGGCGCCGCGTTTCCCGCGGCGCGTACGCAACGCCGGATGCGACGGAGACGCTGGCTTCCACATGGGACGGCAAGCAGCTCAACAGCCCCAACGATGTCGTCGTGCATAGCTCCGGCGCGATTTTCTTCACCGACCCGACCTACGGGATGGACACCGGCCGCGTCCCCGCGTTCGGTTCGCCCGGGCAATCGCAAGAACTTGACTTCCAGGGCGTCTACCGCATCGACCCCGATGGCTCGCTGCACCTCGTGGTAGCGACGGGGTTCACGCAGCCGAATGGGCTTGCCTTTTCGCCGCACGAAAGGACGCTGTACATCGGCGACTCCCAGGAGCGGCTCATCTGGGCATATGACGTGGCGGAAAACCTCTCGCTCTGGAACCGGTCACTGTTCCTTGACCAGAGCAAGGACCCGCGCCGCGGCGCCCCGGACGGAATGAAGGTGGACACCGAGGGCCGGCTGTGGACCACCGGCGCCGGCGGCATTTCGGTGCACACCGCCGGGGGTGACTATCTCGGCGTCTTCGAACTCGAAGAGCACGCCGCCAACCTGACCTTCGGCGGAGTGAACTTCTCCACGCTGTTCATGACCGCGGGGACGAGCGTCTATGCTATTGAGACGACCGCACGCGGCGTGGTTCCCGGCTCGCGCTGACGCGCTTTTGAGCCTTTCTTTGGCGACGCGATCGCTGGAACGGCCGGGCGTGCGGGGGGCCAAGAAGCTCCAACCCGGTGATGGCTGCGGAGGCCGAGTGAATGTGTGACAAGCGCCTGCGATAGTAGTTTCCCCTTCGAATCGAGGTACGGAATGAGGATCGGGGCGCACATCTCCAGTGCAGGCGGGCATCACCAGGTCTTCGAGCGCGCGCGCGCCATCGGCGCGGAAGCGGTCCAACTGTTCATCTCGGCGCCTCAGCAATGGAAGTTGCCCGCCTGTACCGACGAGCAAATCGAAACGTTCCGCGAGGCGCAGGCGAAGTCCGGTATGCCGGCATTCTTCCATGGCGTCTACCTGATGAACTTCGGCAGCGCCGATGAGGCCATGCTCGACAAAGCCAGGGCATCCCTCAAGTCGTACATGCACTTCGCGGGATGCATGGGCGTGACTGGCACGATCTTCCATGTCGGCAGCCACCTCGGCGCCGGGTTCTCTGACGAACTCGCCCAACGCATCGGTGGGATGCTGCTCGACGTCCTCGAGGACGAGCCGGACAACCCGTCCCTGCTGATCCTCGAGAACAACGCCGGCCAGGGGAACTGTATCGGTGGGCATTTCGGTGAGCTCGGCGCCCTCATCAGCGCAATGGGCCGTCACCCTCGCGTTGCTGTGTGCATCGACACCTGCCACGCGTATGCCATGGGCTACGACCTCGCGACCGCGGAGGGCTGCGAAACGGCGATGGCAGAGTTCGACGCGCAAATCGGCTTCGCGCGGCTTGCGGCAGTCCACGCGAATGACACGAAGCAGCCGATCGGCACCTTCCGCGACCGCCACGAGAACGTCGGTGACGGACACATCGGTTACGCAGGGTTCCGGACGCTGATGGCCCACCCCGCCTTCCGGGAGGTCCCGTTCCTCCTCGAAGTGCCGGGCCTGGACGGGAAAGGTCCGGACGCGAAGAACATCCAGCGCCTCAAGAAGCTCCGGAAGGAGCTTGGAATAGAAGCTCCGAAGATGCCTCGGGTTTCCCGGGCGAAGGCCGCGAAGTAGGCTCAAGAGCAGCAACCAATGAGGTCGAGGGACGCAATGGCCGGGACGGGAAAGCTGCACGGAGCGCTGCTGACGGAGTGCTCCGAGTGGGTCTGGGAGCAACTGCAAGAAGAGGGGTACCAGCTCTCTGGCGAGTTGATTGACCTGATTTTCGAAACCGAGCGCGAGTTGGATATCCAGGCAAAACCGCTCGACGAGATTGCCCGCATCCTGGAGGAGGAATTCACGATGCGGGGGATCCAGGCGCAACCGTTCGCGATTGATGCGGCGATGATCCGGGCTGTGCTCGACTGGGAGGACGACTTTCTGGGATTCGCGGGGATCCCGCGAGCGGAGAGTTAGGCGGTGGCGCTCTCCAGCAATCGTCGAATGCTCTCCGGAACAGGACTCGGAGTGTGCGTGCCCGGCGCGACGCTGACATACACGAGGGTGGCAATGACTACCGGCTCCGCGGAGACGGTCGCTCGGACTACCACATCGAATGACGTGTTTCCCCACCGCGTCACGGCCAACGCGAATTCGATCTCGTCGCCGTGGTGCGCGGCGCTATGCCACTCGAGCGTTGCCTTCTTCACCACACAATCGAAGCGTGAGTTCCAGTCGCGTCCGAGAGCGGCGATAAGCCACCGGTCACACACGTCATCTACGTACACCATGTAATTCGGGTTGAACACGACACCCTGCATATCGCACTCACCGTAGCGGACAGTGATGGCGTGTCGGAAACCAGGATGCGGCGACAGTCGCGATTGTTCGGTCATGTGCCGAGAATGCCACCTGTGCAGCGCCGCGACATCGGCCTTCCGGAGTACGCGCGCGCTTGACGTTGCGCCACTGAGCGCCCAACACTCGAAAAGACACCGATCCGGGAGGATGCCGCACCGAAACCAACCACAGCACACAGAGAGCCAGTGACTAGCGCCAGGTCCTTCGTTTGCGAAGGACGACGAGGCGGGGGCAGTATCGAACCATTCGGCGGGTGGCCCCCCGGCAGGCACAGCCGCAGGCAGCACACAAACCAGCGCGGGTAACCGGCTGACAAAGGTGCGCCAGGTGCCAGGGATTCGCACTCCTTCACGCTCTCCTGATGACCCAAAGTCGAAGAACCCGGATTCCGCGGGTTCTGTGTGCTGGCGTTCACGGCCCACTGGGCCGCCACAGGCACAGGAGTGCTTCGTTTATGTGTGGAATCGTTGGTTACGTGGGCGACAAGCCCGCCGTCCCCGTTTTGCTCCGCGCCCTCAAAGACCTCGAATACCGCGGCTATGATTCCGCGGGCATCGCGGTGCTGGACCAGCCTGCGGGCGGGTCGCTCGTGGTCACCAAGAAACAGGGCAAAATCGCGAACCTCGAGGCCGCCCTCCATGGCGACCTCGACGGTGCGACGACCGGAATCGGCCATACCCGTTGGGCGACGCACGGCAAGCCGAGCGACCAGAATGCGCATCCTCACCTCAGTTGCGGCGGCGAGGTCGTGGTCATCCACAACGGCATCGTCGAGAACTACGCCGAGCTGCGTGCGGAGCTGCTGAGTGCCGGCCACGTCTTCAAGAGCGAAACCGACACCGAGACCGTTGCGCATCTCATGGAAGACCGGCTTCGCGCCGGCGACTCGCTCCTGGACGCGCTGCGTGCCGTTGCTGCCCGGCTCGAAGGTTCCCAGGCGCTCGTCGCTATGGCACCGTGCGAGCCGGGCGTGATGGTCGCGGCGCGGATTGGAAACGCGGGCGGGATCGTGGTCGGCTACGGCGATGGCGAAGTGATGCTCGCCAGTGACCTCGCGGCCGTGCTGCCGATCACTCAACAGGTGGCTTTTCTCGCGGATCGGCAGTTCGCTCGGATCGAGAAGGCCAACGTCTCCTTCGTCGATGCGGACGGCGCACCCTTGCAGATCGCGGCCAAGCGCATCCCGATCGACCCGGTGAGCGCGCTCAAGGGCGACTACCAGCACTTCATGCTGAAGGAAATCATGGAGCAGCCCGAGGCGCTCGCGGATACGATCTGGAGTCTGGCAACCCTGGAGCCGGCCGAGCTTTACCTGAATGACCTGGCGGGAGCCGCGGAAAGGCTGGCCGGCGTGAAGCGGGTCGTCCTGCTCGGGATGGGTACGAGCCTCCACGCCGCGATGATCGGCCGGCGCTACTTCGAAGAGTTCGCGGGCATCCCGGCCGAGACCGACAACGGGAGCGAGTTCCGCTACCGCGATCCGGTCCTCAGCGCCGACACGCTCGTTGTTTCCGTGAGCCAGTCCGGCGAGACGGTCGATGTGCTCGAGGCCATGGCGGTCGCGAAGGCCAAGGGGGCGTTGCAGGTAACCATCTGCAACACCGAAGGGGCGCAGACCACTCGCGTCGCGGATGGGACCGTCTACACACGCGCCGGTCTGGAACGCGGTGTGGCCAGCACCAAGTGCTTCACGGCCGCCGCTGTGGCCCTTTATGCCCTTGCCCTGCGCCTGGGCGAGGCGAACGGGCGCCTCTCGACCGCTGATGTGGCCGCGCGTCTCGCTGAGCTAGCGAGGCTACCGGACGCGGTGGCCCGGGTACTCAAGGCGGCGCCTACCTACAAGCGGCTCGCCACTTCCTATTCCCAGGCCCGGCATCTGCTGATGCTTGGGCGCGGTCTCGCGTTCCCCGCGGCAATGGAGGGCGCGCTCAAGATGAAGGAAATCTCGTATATCCACGCTGAGGGATACGCCGCCGGCGAGATGAAGCACGGCCCAATCGCGCTCATTGACCCGTCGTTTCCGACCATCGCTATCGCCACCCGGCATGCCCTGCGTTCGAAGATGATTTCCAACATCGAGCAGGTCCAGGCGCGGGGCGGCAACGTGCTGGCGATCGTGACGGAAGGCGACGACGAGATCGCGGCGCTCGCCGACCGGGTGGTGCAGGTGCCGGAAGTTTCTGAGTTGCTCGAGCCGATCGTCGCGTCGGTCCCGCTGCAGCTGCTCTCGTACGAAGTTGCGGTCCACCGGGGTTGCGACGTGGATCAGCCCCGAAACCTGGCGAAGACGGTCACCGTGGAATAGGGCTATTCAGAGCACGAAACTGTCATGCCCGGCCGGGGTGCCTTTCCCCGGCCGGGAGCTATAATGCGGTGACCGAAGTCATCGGTCTGCGCTATGCACTACCCGCGGAGGTATAGGCAGATTGG
>CAYTBM010000197.1:0-6276 GCA_964436025.1 uncultured Anaerolineaceae bacterium | reverse complement strand
GCCGGGCTTTCGCGCGACGGCGGCCAGTCCTCGCCGCTCACATACGAGAACCAGTACTGTTTCCGGCACCGCCGAAACGACTCCATCTTGCTGAACGTGATGCGGAAGAGGACCGGCTCAGGCTGCACGCCGCGATGTTAGGCGGGGAAGTGCGCATCTCCAAGGGCGGTGACGCGAAAACGTGCAGCCGTCCTTCCCCGGAAGGACTCCAGCACCGCGAAGTCAACCCCTGGAGTCGTCCTTCTCCGGAAGGACTCTGTCACCGCTAGCGTCAGCCAACCACAGCCCGAACATCACGCCTCCGGAGCACGCAAGCGAAAGCGCACGTGCGGTGGAACAGTGGAGGATTCACTCACGGCGTCAACCCAGCCGCGCCCGAGCAGCCAGGACCACCCGCTCGTCCTCCTCCAACGCATCGCCCGCCATCTCCTCGAGCCGCTCGCGCGCGCCCGGCACATCCAGCGACACGTGCTTCGCGGCGATGAGACGGACCTCGCTCTCGCAGTCCCAGAGGCCGGTGAAGGCGCGGGTGGTGGGGAAGGTGGGGTCAGTGACGGCGAGCGCTTCAGCGATGAAGTGCCTCCCATAGCTGTAGGTGAATGCATCGAACTTGCGCCGTAAGGCGGGGAACTCCTTGCCCGGGAAGCGATTCGCGATGATCTTGGCCAGCGTGGTGACATCGAATCGCGCGGCTGGATCACTGGCCGAAACCCGGTTCAGGCGCCGTTCCACCCACGGGAGGAAGTCCTCGGTGGCGTGCCGTTCGAGGATCTTCCAGGCGAGGTAGTGCCGCCGGAAGTGGGGAGACGAGTTCCACGCGCGTGCATATGGCAGGAGCACATCCGCGGGCGCCTGGAGGATGGCCCGGTTGGTGATAGCCGTTGCGTATGGCGGATGTTGTTCGTGCAGAGCCATGTCGAGAGCGATGTCCCAATGCTTCCAGTCGCCGCGTTCAAGCTCAGTCGCGACTGCGATGGCTCGCGTCATGGCTAGCGGAGAGGAGGTCGCCTCGTCGATGAGGTCGAGGTCGGCGCGCGCACGCCGGCGAGAAAGCTCAGTGATCGCCCGTGTAACACCCCCTCCGGAGTACTGGAGAAGTGCCGCCGTTGACCCCCTGATTGGAGCGCCGGGCGTCCCGCCGTGTTCCTTCCGATGGAGATTGGGTTCCTTTCGCGCGAGTGCGGCGAATCGCGGTTCGTAATTCGCCCAGGTCACGAAAGGTTCGTGCCACCACATCCCTTGTTCGGGGTCGATTTCTGCTCGCGCGGCAAGTTCAGGAGCCAGGTTCAGCCACGCGGGTGAATTCGCTCGTTCCGCTAATTGCCAACACACGGTGTGCCAAAACGGCCCCCAGAGGACGTAGTCGCGAAGTAACCGGTCCGCTTCTTCCTCGCCCCGCCGCGCGATCTCGACCAACACCGAGACTGCGAGGTGCGTGTCTTCATTTGCATCGGCGCCGGCATCTATCAGGTCCTCCACGATCGGCGCCAGCGGGAGTTCGACTTGCAGGGCCAACTGCGCGTAGTAGACGTCCCGATTATCGAGTTGGTGGTCCAGGCGCGGATCCACCCGGATGCACTCCATCAGGATCGCGTGCACCACATCGCCCGGCGCGTCCAGCGCTTCGAGGAACCCCGTGCCGAGGCCCCGCTGCAGTTTCCCGGCGAGCGATTTCGGTGGTGCGTAGGTGAATCGCGGGGCTTCCCGCTCTTTCGGCATCAACACAGTTTAGCCATTGTCTGGGCCTTCGCGGCGGCCTGGGTCGTGAGCGCGACGCGCTCGCTGTCACCAGGCGCTCGGCGCTCAGGCCTCGTCAGCCGCATGGTTGCTTCATGGCGGACATGTGGTCTTCTCTCATCGCCCTACTCACTCTCGTCGTCGTAGGCGTTTCTGGGGTTCCCGCGGCCACGTCACGCGGTCGTGCAGTGCTGTCTGTTACTGGCCACATCAGCCAGGAGCCGACTGGCCGTCCGGGCCTGTCACAGAACGAGGCCCAGCGGTCGGCGAGTGGTAATGCAACACGTAGTCCGCTGGTCCCCATGTGGTGGCGAACTGGTCACACACTCCAGATTCGGCGCGACCACTTCCCACCACTTCAAGTGGTCAGGAAAAAGAACGCGTGCGAAGCACAGCGAACAGGTCAGTCAATCCTCCGGGCGCTCGCCGCTTTCCTCTTACACCTTTGCTCTTTCCTCTTCGCCCTCCTCAGTGCTCAATACCCCCGTGCCAGTGCCGCTTGCCGGGATAACCGTCATCGAAGCCGCGAACTACGTCGCTGCTCCGGCGGCGGGCGCGCTCCTCGCGGACCTCGGGGCGAACGTCATCAAGATCGAGCCACCCGGCGGCGAGGTCATGCGCGGTGTCGTCCCGACCGGTGGCCCGGGCAACCTGCCGTTCAACTTCCTCTTCGAACTCGAGAACCGCGGCAAGAAGTCGGTGACGATCGCGATGGATGCGCCCGGCGGGCCGGAGCTGCTGCTGCGCCTACTGGCGGATGCGGATGTGTTCCTGACGAACTTCATGACGCAGCGCCTGGAGAAGTTCGGGCTGACCCCGGAGGTTGCGCTGGCGGCGAACGCGAGGCTCGTGTACGTCAGCGTCACCGGCTACGGGATAACCGGCCCCGACGCGTCCCGGCCGGGGTTCGACTTTTCGGCATTCTGGACGCGCTCCGGGATCATGAGCCTGGTCGGCCACCCGGATTCGCCGCCGGTCCTCAGCCGCATCGCCCAGGGCGACCACACCACCGGCATCAACGCGGTCGCCGCCACGCTTGCGGCGCTTCGCCTGCGTGACCTCACCGGCGAAGGCCAGGTGGTCGAGGTCAGCCTCCAGCAGACGGGCGCGTACACCATCGCCACCGACCTCTCGCGCGCCCTCCTCGACGGCGCCCAGCCGAAGGTGATGGACCGGACCGCCCCCGATAATCCGTTGTTCAACACCTACCCCACGCGCGACGGCAAGTGGCTCCTCCTGGTGCACATGACCCCTGACGCCTACTGGCCGAAGCTCTGCGCGGCGCTCGGGCTCAGCACGCTGGCGAACGACCCTTCGTGCGCGACGATGGCGGGCCGCCGCGCCCAGGGCCGCGAACTCGCATCGGTCATCGAGCGCGCATTCCTGGAGGACGACCTGGACAGCTGGGCGAAGAAGCTCGACGCGCACGGCCTGATCTGGGCGCCCCGTACGGAGCTCCCGGACGTCATCGCCGACCCGGCACTCCGCGCACGCGGCACATTCCAGCCGCTGGAGACGCCCGCCGGGACGTTCGACACCGTGGGTACGCCTTTCGTCATCCGAGACGCCGACGTTCGCGTGCGCGGCATGGCTTCGGAACCCGGCGCGGACACGGCCGCGGTGCTGGATGCGGCGGGCTTGAGCGAGGAAGAAGTGGCGGATCTGGCGGCGAAGGGCGTCTTTGGGTGAGGGGTTTAAACAGCCTAGACGTGGATGATGCCGTTCGTGAACGCGCCACCTTCGAGATCTGCCGCTAGTCGATGAAGTGAGGCAGCGAGAGCCTCGGGCGACTGCTCCCGTTGTTTCCAGACGATGATCCCGGCGTGCTCCCGGCCGATTTGCGCCCAGGCAGATTGCAGTTTCGAGAAGTCGCCGTCGTTCGCAGTCACGATGACCCGCGCTTGAGACGCAGCAAAGGCGAGTTGTTCTTCATCCGATTGCGCGCGCCGGCCAACTTCGAGCGTCGTGAGCACGTCGAAACCGAGCCGCCGAAGCGAACCGATGAGCCTGTCGTCGCAGGAGTCCTCATCCAGGTACAACGAAAACGGCAACTACGCCCTCGTTTGGTAGCGAGCGGGCTTCCCGCCCTCGCGAAGCTTAGCTTCATCAAACTGCCGTTCTTCTTCTTCCAGTTCCGCGTCCATGCGCTTCTTGTTGGCCAGATAGTGCGCGATGGCCGCGTGGACACCCGGCAGCGGGAGCGCGCCGCTGTACGTCGCAACGATTTCCTCGGGAGTCAGGCCTTCGTTGTAAAGGACTGAGATTCTGCGCACAGAGATACCGGTGCCAGTGACGCAGAGCCGGCCCCCCGTCGGGCTGGGCAACGTATAGAGCAGGGTGCCAACGTCGACGAGGGCGGGTGCGGTCATGGGTTGAGGATACCAGATCGCGATCTGGCTCCCAGCCGCGGATCTGCCCTCGTCGACACTCGGGCATGGGCCGAAGTCCGTCTCCGCGCCGCTACAGCGTCTGCCGCGTACCGGTGGTGTAGCTATTGTGGGCGGCTTCGATCACGCGCATGTAGCGGACGCCGTCCGCGAAGCTGGTGAGGCGAACCGGCGCGCCTTCGCGAATCGAGGAGACGAAGTCCTCCTCGACCTTCCAGCCGCGGTCGGTGCCGGGATCAGGTGTGACTTCGGCCGGCTGGCCGCCGTGCGGCTGGATCACGGCGGTGTCGCCCATGCGCCAGCGAAGGGTCGCCTTCGAACCGAAGACCACGATGGTGCTGGCGTCCCCACCGGCCGCGACCGAGCTGAAGTGGTAGGTGATCCGCGCGCCGCGTGCCAGGTGGCCCGTTACCACGTACACGTCCGGGACCGTGACCGGCGCTTGCTGCCCGGTTTCGGCGTCGAGGCGCTGTGCCACGACAATGTCCCCGCTGGCCAGGACGTCCGCGTGGTCGCCGAGCCAGCGGTGGATGACCTCCACGAAGATGCCGAACATCATCACGTTCTTGCCCGAGTAATCGGCGCGCTGGCGCCAGTGCAGCGGGACCGAGGGGTCGATGGCTGAACCGTTGAGCACGGTCACGGCCACCTCGAGCACGTCGCCGAGGGCGCCTTCGTTGATGAGCCGCGTAATCGTCGGGCCGAGGCGGAAGTCGAACGGCGCCGGCACCAGCTGGGCGACGAGGCCGGGGTTGCGTTCGCTGGCGGCGATCATGTCTTCGGCTTCGGAGAGGTCCCGGGCCATGCGCGCTTCGCAGAGGACGTGCTTACCGGCTTCGAGGGCCATGATCGTGAACTCGCGGTGCTTGTAGGGCCAGGTGCCGATGCAGACGGCGTCGAGGTCCGGCGAAGCGCAGAGGGCTTCGGGAGAATCGAACACCACCGGGATGCCGAACTGGTCGGCGATGCGCTGCGAGCTGGCGACGCTGCGGTTCGCCACGCCGACGACTTCGACACCTTCGTTGCGGCGAAAGCCGGGGATGTGCTGGCTTGCGGTGTTGGCGCCGGCGCCGATGAGGCCGATTCGCAGTGGCATGGGGTGCTCCCGAAGTTGTGTGCCGGGCAGTGTGCACCACGGAGGCACGGAGATCACGGAGGTTTGGGAGATCACGGAGGACGTAGTTGCGGGCCTTGTGCCCGCTCGGCGCCATGCGCCCAACGGGATTTCGGGGCTTGCGCCTCACGGTCCTTGGCGGCGCGCGGGCACTCCCCGTTCCCTGGCAGTTCTGGACGTTAGACTGCCGCGACCACCCGTTTTCGGAGCAGCGCGATGCAATCGAACTCCGTCCAGACCCGCGACCTGCGGATGCATTACCTGCAGCAGGGCACCGGGGAACCGGTCATCTTCATCCACGGCTTCCCGGAGACCTCGTACGAATGGCGGCACCAGTTCGCATACTTCGCAGGGACCTATGCGTGTTTCGCGCCAGACCTGCGGGGGTTCGGTCAGACGGAGAAGCCCGGGCTGCGGGTGAGCCGCCAGATCCTTGCGCAGGACATCGTGAACTTCATGGACGCGCTCGGCATCGCGAAGGCGCGCGTGGTCGCGCACGACTGGGGCGGCATCGTTGCCTTCAAGGTGGCCATCGACTGGCCAGAGCGCGTAACCCGGCTGGCGCTGCTCGATACGTTGTGCACTGTGTGGTCGCCGGGCGGCGTGCACGGGTACTGGTTCAAGGCCGCGCCGCTGCCAGAGGAGTTCTTCGCAAAGTACCACGCGGAGTTCATCGAGACGGTCTGCGGGCATGCGCCTTCGAACCCGACGCCGGGCCGGCCGTTCTCGCCGTGGGGCGCGGGCGGTCGCGGCGCCGCGAAGCCATGGGCCACGGCCGAAGACCTCGCCCACTACAAGGCGGCCTTCGCCGACCCGATGAGCCACTGGCACGCGATCTCCTACTACCGGTACGCGCTGCCCTTCCACGTCGTGCACCCCGACGCAACGGCCAGCCACGGTGAGCGGTTCGAGTTCCTGGACGAACGCACCGTTTCGGAGATGTGGAACCACCCGGAGGGGTTGGAGAAGCACCCGCTCTACACGAACTACATGGACTACGGCCCGGAAGACCGGCACAAGCGGTTCGAAAACCCAACG
>CAYTBM010000196.1:0-6284 GCA_964436025.1 uncultured Anaerolineaceae bacterium | reverse complement strand
ACTTCACGCCGATACCTGCAGGGACGACGAGCGTGCGGCTGCGTGGCCAGGGGACGTGGCTGGGCCCATTCTTCGCCCAGGACTTCGCAATCTGGGCCAGGGAAAACTAGCGCTCCGCCCGGCGTGTGCGTTCCCATCCACTGGCGCCCCGGCCGGAGACGATGCGGGCATAGACCGCGAACTTATGCAGTGCGAAGCGGGGGAGTCCCACGACTGCGCCAAGGTTGCGGATCGGCGTCCGTGCGGCGACCAGGCCGACTGATGCGTAGCTCGCGAGCGAGGCAACGGCGAGCGCCGCCAGCGTGAACGAGCCTACGCCCGCTGTGGACGCCGCCAGTCCCGCGACCCCGAGAAGTGCGAGCAGGCTGAGCGGCAGGCTCGCCGTGTCGAGGGCGGCGGCAGAGGCGGCAAAGTCTCCGCTGGCCAACCGCTTCGCGCCGACGGCGAGGCTTCGTATCACCAGTCGCGTCCTTCCGCCTTCCCAGCGCGCATCCTGGGTCCGCGCCTCGGCATAGGTCTGGGCCATGAAGCCTCGGACCCAGGCTCGCGGTTCGAACGCCACGGCGATGCCTCGCTCCGCCAGCGCGAGGGCAGCAGCCGCGTCTTCCGCCAGGCCATCACCAGCGACGGCCACTCGTGCGGCATCCCAGGAGAACGCCATCCCATTACCCTTCAGGCCCATGCCAAGCCCGAGCCGAGAAGCGCCGAGCGGCCGCGACCAGTGGATCAGGGCGAATGCCATCGCCCGGAGACGTCCAAGGTCAGTGCCCGCTTCGCCGGCGAGGTAGTGAGCCTGGACGGCGCGGGCGCCGCCTGCCACCCGCTCTGCCATCGCCGGGACGAAGGAATCGGAGACCTCGGTGTCCGCATCGACAATCGCAACGACGTCCGTTGTCTTCGCCTGGTTGGCGAGGAAGTCCAAAGCGAATCGCAGGGCGAACGGCTTGCCGCGCAACGAGTGATCGACGCGTTCGATCACCACCGCGCCATGCGCGCGGGCGACCTCAGCGGTCCGGTCCTCGCAGTTATCAGCGACAACGACGATCGTGCAATCCGTGCCTGCCGCCGACCGCGCCAGGCTGTCGATGGTCGCGCCGATCATCGCCTCCTCATTGTGAGCGGGGACGACGACCGCCATGCGGCGCCCGGCCGGATACATCGGTTCGGCAAACTTCGGGCGCGGCAGAGCAACAAGTGAGAGTGTCGTCCACCACGTGCCGTGGGCCAGCACCAGCGCCGCTACCGACAGCTGCGCGATCCCGGCAATCCCGAATATCCCGACCATCACGCTTCAGCGACCACCGGGATCGGTTTCGAGATCCGCTGAGCGTCCTTGAGAATCGTTGCCAACGTTTCGACGTAACGCTCGAAAGAGAAGTGGCGCTCAGCGGCGCATCGGGCTGCAATCGCCATTTCGCACGCGCGCCTGTGATCCGCAAGAGCGTACTCGATGGCTGCGCGAAGGCTGGCCGGGTCTGCGGGGAGAGCGTACAGCCCCGTCGCCTGGCCGTCCGCGCCCCCACCGAAGACCTGCGGTCCGCGGCCCTGCATCGCAGCGCGGTCCAGTGTCCCGTCGTCGCGGACAAGCGGTCCGGTGATGCACTCGCGCTGCCCGTTGCTCGCCGTCACGACTACCGGCCGGCCCATGCTCATCGCCTCGAGGATGCCCGTCACGCCCGATTGGTTGTCGACGTCCTGGAGCGGCATGACCACGAGGCTCGCGGCGGCGTACGCGTCGCGCAGGTCGGCGAAGCTCATCGCCGTCGAGCGGTACTCGACGTTTGCGGGAAGCTCTGAAGAGCCGGCGAGAGTGCGCGCCCAGTGGCTTCCCGCCGCGATGATCACCTTTCGGTCCAGTCCACCGACAGCCGCGGCCAGGGTTTCATAGTCGCGGTTCTCGGATCCCACAGCGATGATCGGCCCGTCCGGCGGCGCGGAACTGGCCGAACGCCAGAAGCTGGTGTCGACCTGGTAGGGCACCAGTTTCACTTCCCAGCCACGCCCAAGCACTCTGCGGATCCCATGGGCTTGAACCTCGCTATGGACCACGACAACCCCAGCAGGCACCAAACGCGAGGTGAGGCGGAAGAGCAGTCGCTTCCATCGCCGCGTGACCAGGTGTCCAAGCATCACCACGCGCACGCGCCGGCGGCCGGTGGCTGCGAGGAATCCCAGGAGCGGGATCCCAATGTGCTCCCCGTCTGCGAACACCGTGTCACCAGCGCGCGCGCGTCGCGCTGTCGCCCATGCCTGTCGCAGATGTGGGCCGGTCAGGCGGCCGATGAGGCCCTTCGCCCGCGTGTTGCTCGCGAACAGCGTTTCTCCATCGACTGCGGCTGCAAGGGCGACGAAGTCGCGCCGCGGTCCGTCGGCCTGAAGCTGCGCTGCCTGATCCCGGGAGGCGCTGACGCAGATGAACGTCGTCAATTCGGCCACCATGCGCGGATGGATTCGAGCGGTTGTGCCGGCGGTTCGATGGCGAGGGTCGCGCGCATGAGGGTCACGTCAGCGGTGAAACGCTGCACCTCAGGACCCCGTGCGGGCAGAACGGCCACTCGAGATGCTGAGTTCGTGAGCGAGACGACGAAATCCGCCAGCTGCTGGAGCGTTGTTCGTGTGCCGCTTCCGATGTTGGTTGGCCGATTAGCGCGGCCTGATTCGACCACGCGCAGGAGCGCGGCCACCACGGTTTCGACGGGCACGAAGTCGATGACCTGTTCACCACCGAAGATGCGGAGGTCTTCTCCCCGCCGGGCCTGTTCCAGCCATGTGGGCAAGACGCGGCCAGAATCGCCGGAGCCAATCACGTTCGCCAGCCGCAGGATCGAGATTCGCGGCCCACCGGAGGGCATGGCACGCAGGAGATGCTCGCCCGCAGCCTTGCTTGCCCCGTAGAGGTTGCACGGACTGATTGAATGCGCTTCATCGACGGGCAGGCGCTGGGCCTCGCCATAGACCTCTCGCGACGACGTGAAAACGACGTGCGGGACACCCGCACGTGCCGCACACCGGGCAACGTTCCATGTGCCGTCCACGTTGGTCGTCATTGTGTAATCGGGGTCTGCCTGGCTCCCCATGACGTTCGACTGCGCCGCCAGGTGGATGACGCACTCTCTGCCGGCGAGGGCCTCGGACACCGCTTCAGTATCGCGAATGTCAGCCACAACCAGTCGGGCGCCCACTAACTGGGGGCGTTCGAAGCTTCCGCGGTGCAAGTTGTCGACGACCGTCACGTCATGGCCACGGGCAAGTGCTGCAGGCACGAAATGGTGACCGATAAACCCAGCGCCGCCAGTGACGACCAGCTTCACGATGCTACCTCAGCCAGGAGTTCGAAGACTCGGCGGCCGTTCTTGCGCGCGTCAAGGCGATCCCGAGCGATTTCGCGGGCCGCGCGGCCCATGCGAAGCCTCTCGACGGCGTCGTCCACCAGCCGCTGGAGTGCCAGTGCGAGTTGGTCGTCCTGACCCGGCTCCACCACCACCCCCCCGGCGCCGCCCCCGATGGTCTCGAGGTTCGAACCGACGTCCGTCGTGATCACGGGTAATCCGGCTGCCATCGCCTCGCCCAACACCAGCGGCGTGCAATCGCCCTTCGTCGGAAAGCAGAAGATGTCGGCGCTTGCGTAGGCCCGGTAGAGCCGATCGCTGCCGGGCCGGATTCCCCGTTCCACGCTCACGCCCGTCCTGGCTGGTATGTCGACATCAGAAACAATGGTGAGGTCCGCCCGTCCCTCTATCCGCTCGAAAGCGCGAAGCAGTTCCGGTCCGCCCTTCCGTCCAAAGTCGCCGCCGACGAACAGGACACGAGGGCGCGCCACATGCGGCTCACGCGGGATGTTGAAGAACTCCGGCGGGGCACCAGGGTGGGCGATGGTGATACGCGAGCGTTCCACCCCGTAATCGTCCACCAGGGAGTCCGCAGCCCACTGCGACCAGGCCACCATCGCCTCGGCCCGTCCGAAGACTCGCCGGTAGAGCGAGGTCTTCGCCTTTTCCGCGAGGTGATGGCTCCGCCCATGCGCGTAGTACGCGCCCATGGTGTCCATCTGGAGTGGCGTTGCATCCACGCTGACCACGAAGCGCCGCGCGGAGGGCGTCCATGGGGCGAAGAGGGCCACGCTTTGGGTGTGGTAGAACGCGACATCGTACCGGTGGCCCGACTCTTCGACTGCCCGCCTTGCCTGGTGGCTACCGCGAAGCGTCCACGGAATCCGGATGCGCGAGGCTTCCGGGTATTCGATGTGGAACACATCGAGTGGCGTGCCCGCGCCCTCGCTGACGGCCTCCAGGTTCCGGCTGTGGGCGCGGTGGCCGAGTGTCTGCTCCAGGCAGATGGCCCAGCGGCTCGATGATGATTTCACAGGGAAGCTGCTCCCGCGGAGTTGATCCCAATGGTTGAACGCCGCCGTGGAGGGAGCGTTGAAGCGGCGTCTGAGCGCTTAAACCGCGGCTCCGGCCGGCGGCGCGGTGACTGACGTTGCGGCATCAGTGCTCGCCACCGCGGCGGCGAGGCTGCGTTCGTACTCCACCGAGTAGGCAAAGCTGAGCAGTGGGTGTGCCGCGCGCTGCAGCCCGAGGCGGGACGTGGCCGACGCGAGCGAGATCGCCACATTCACGCCGGCGCTTTCGGTTCTGGTGCGCTTGAGGAGTTCGTAGCCGAGCCGGCTGCCCGCGTTCCGGGACTCCCGCTCCCTCCGGCGGATTTGCAGCCAGGCGAGTTCGGGGTGGTTTCGGTCGATGGTCACGTCGAATCGCGCGTAGTCTCGCGCTATTCGCTGCCAGCTTGAGCGCGTCCGCTCGGCGTAGTGCCAGCCGATGGCTTCCGGTACAAAACGCACGCCGCCACCCGCGAGGGCCACGCGATATGCAAACTCGATATCTTCGGCACGAGTGAAAACCTCATCGAAGCCGCCCGTCGCCAGGAAGAGGTCGCGCGGGACGAACGCGTTGCCGGTAAAGAATTGGCGCCAGCTTGGCCGGTACACGCCTGCTTGCATGCGTTGGTACTCGAACGCAAGGGTCCGTGCTTCCCAGAGATTCCAGGGCGTTGGCCGCCAGTCACGGGGTTCGCTCAGGGGACCGAACTGGATGGTGTTCGGCTCGCCACGGTCGTAGGCGCCCACATGGTTGGCCAGGAGTGCCGGATCGGCTACGACGTCATCGTCGACGAACGCGATCAGCTCGGCGCCGGACTGGCGCACGCCGACGTTGCGGGCCCTTCCGGGGCCGTGATTGTCATTGAGGCGGAGTACTCGCATGTGCAGGTCTGTTCTGAGCCCGGCCGTTATAGCGTCGTCGACTGGCTGCGGGCTCGCATCGTCGACCACGACGACTCCGAAGTCCCGGTACGTCTGAAGCGCCAGAGCTTCCAGGCACCGGACAAGCCGATCAGGACGGTTATAGGTAGCGATGACGACGTCAACGCGAGGCATCAGGCACCTCGCGGAGTCGGCGCAGTACACGCGCCGGTGAACCGGCGGCAACCGAGTAAGGTGGAATTTCGCCGGTGACCACGGAATTTGCGCCGATCACGCTTCCGCGGCCAATTGTTGATCCCCTAAGGACAACAGTTCGAGCGCCCAACCACACATCGTCTTGAATTACCACTGGCCGCGACTCGCCGGGAAGGTGATGGTTTTCGACAGAGTGGTAGTCGGAATCCATGATGATGCAGTACTGCCCGATGTTGCAGTCCTTACCAATTTCCACTCTCTCCACTGCAGAGACGGTCGTACCGTAATTGATGAATGTGTTCGCGCCAATGCGAAGCTCGCCTCGTGCCCATGTGACGAACTCGAGTCGCACTGTGCCGCCATCGAGACGGACTCTATCTCCGAACGACATTCTCCCATGGTTCACGACCCTGGCCGAGCCCGTCAGCCTGACGGAACTGGACGCCTCGGCGCGCCTGAGGGCCCATCGCGCCCGAACAACCTGCGTGCTGCCGCGGAGGAGCAACTTGAATTGGCGCTCTCGGACAAGTCGGGCGGCCACGTGCTGCATATGGGTCAGGGACGGAGAGGGCTTATACATCGTCTGTGACTCCTGCGCGCGGCAACGTTGTTGCGATTGCAGCGACGAGTGCCATGGCAACGATGTGCCGCTGGCCTACAAGGGCCAAGTCCACGGTGGCGAAGGTGAGGAACATCAACGCTGCAGTGAAGAGTGCCGCACCCGTAAGCCAGTCACGATCGGTTACGCCGGGAGCACGCAGCAGCTCAACGCATCGCTTGAGGACTACCACCCAAAAGCCGAGGAACACGGATATGCCGAACCAACCCA
>CAYTBM010000195.1:0-6300 GCA_964436025.1 uncultured Anaerolineaceae bacterium | reverse complement strand
GCCGGCGTGGCGAAGAACGGAACCGCTGGGTACAGTCTCGCAATGCCCGAAGCGCCCGCCCTGGAACACCTCTTCACCCTCACCGCCACACTGCGCGAAAAGCCGCCCGCGTTGATCAGCGCCCCACAGGGGTCACGGGTGATCGTCACGTCACAGGAGGACACTTCGAAGGCCCGAAGCTGCGTGGCCTCGTCGACAACTCCGGCGGGGACTGGGTCTCGCTGCGCGCTGACGGCAGCATCAAGTTCGATGTCCGCATCCTCCTCCACACCGACGACGGCGCCGACATCTTGATGCGCTACGAGGGCGTCGGTGTTCGCATCGACGGAGTGCTCAAAGTAGTAACCGCACCGCTGTTCGAAACCGGCGATACGCGATACGCCTGGTTGAACAACCTCCAGGCGATTGGCCACGGCGCCAGCAGCGGCGACCGCGTGACCTACGAAGTCTTCGCCGTCCAGCCCTGAGCGGTCGGGGCGCGACGCGGGTAACGAACGGCCCCTTTTGGCGTACCCGCTACCATTACCCGCATGTCCGACACTACTCTCACGTTCATTGGGCTGGTTGCGGTTGTGGTCCTTGTGGCTGCGAACGGCCTCTTCGTTGCGACGGAATTCGCGTATGTCGCTGTGCGCCGCAGCCGCATCGAGCAGCTTGCGAGCGGTGGCCAGTCCCGCGCCAGGTTGCTGCTGGCTTCGCTGCATGACCTGGACAATTACATCGCCGCAACGCAACTCGGGATCACGATGTCGTCGCTGGCGCTGGGCTGGGTCGGCGAGCCTGCGCTTGCCCACATCATCGAACCTCCCGTGGAGGCGATCGTGGGGAGCTGGGCCCCGGCGGTGTCCCATGCAACAGCCGTGTTCGTGGCCTTCGCGTTCATCACCACGCTCCACATCGTGCTCGGAGAACTGGCCCCCAAGACGCTGGCGCTGCAACGGTCCGAGGCGACGGCGCTCTGGGTGGCCGCGCCGATCGCCGTGTTCAACCGTGTCTTCCATCCGTTCATCTGGGTGATGAACATGGCTGGCCGGATGGTGGTCAAGCCGTTTGGCATCCACCCGGCCAGCGAGCACGAGTCCAACCTCGGCGCCGAGGAGCTCGAGCTCGTCATCGAGGCGAGTGCGCGCGCCGGGCTGTTGTCCACCTCTGAATTGATGCTGGCGCGAAGGGCGCTCGAGTTCAGCGCCATCCAGGCGAACCAGATCATGGTCCCCCGCACCGAAGTCGTAGCGATCGACGCGGAAGATGCGCTCGAACGGATCCTGGACCTGGTGGACCAGCACCAGCACACCCGCTACCCGGTCTTCGAAGACGACCTGGACCACATCCTCGGTGTGCTCGACGCGAAGGACCTGCTGCGGCTGGTGCGCACCGGTGGTACCGACTGGCGCTCCCTCATTGAGCCGGCGGTGGCGATCCCCGAGTCGGTCAGCGTGGAAGTCGCCGTCCAGGAGATGCGCGCGAGGCAGGTGCAAATCGTCGTGCTCGTGGACGAACACGGCGGGACCAGCGGCATCCTCACCGCCGACGAGGTCCTCTACCGGCTGCTCGGCCGCTGGCTCGGAGGGGGCCGCCAGCATACCGACACCGTCCGCCCGCTGGCCGCCGGCAACCTGCTGGTGAGCGGGCTCGCGTTGATTGCCGACGTGGAAGACGCCACGAACGCTGAGCTCTCTTCGGAGGACTACGACACCATCGGTGGGTTCATCATGCACAGGCTGGGGCGCATCCCGCGCGTCGGCGACCGGGTTGAAGTGCCGGGCTACCAGTTTCGTATCATGGCGATGGACGGCCGCCGCGTCGACCGCGTGCTGGTGGTGAAACAGCACGCGAAGGAGGCGGTCGATGCGTGATATCCCTGCGTCATTGACTCAGGTAAGGACGACTCAGAAGCGTTAGCGAAAGATTGGAGTCAGGGACGGATTACCGTCCCTCAGGCCGTGCCTCGGAGGCTCGGGCTGCGTGAGCACGACAGGATGCTGTTCACCTTCGCAGACGATGGGGACGTGACGCTCCGGCCACTGAATTTCCTCACAGAGAATCCTCGCTGGCGCCGCCGGAACCTGGCGGCCGCCGTACCCTCAGATCTCGTCGCCATGGCGTACGAAGAGCGCCTCGGGCGAAAGTACAGCCGCAGGTCACGGCCTGTCTTGATACGGATGTCATGATCCGTTTTTGACGGCTCGCGAGTCGCAACCTGTACGCAGTCCCGCGTCACGACGCCGCGGAAATGCTCACCTCGCTCATTATGCATCCGCATTCCTGGTCGAGCACAAATCGCGGATGATCGTTGCGCTCACTCTTTTTCGAACGCACAACCTGGACTTCGGCGCCGCGTAACCGGCTGCGGTTGCGCTGCAGGAAGACTTCCCCGAGGTACTCTCGTCCGAACGGGACTCCGATCGGGTTGCCGGTCTGAGCCGCATCGAACCGTAAGCGTTATTCCACCGCGCCCGCCGCGATGTACTCGACGACTTCGTCGTCGCTGAGCCCGAGCAACTCATGAAGCACGTACTCGTTGTCCTGGCCGTAGGTAGGTCCGGCGCGCCGGATGTCGGCCGGAGTCTCCGAGAGGATGAAGCGGGAGTTCTCGATAGTCACGGGGCCAAGTTCCGCGTGGGTCGCTTCGACGAAGTGGCGGCGGTGGGCGAGTTGTGGGTCGGCCAGCAGGTCCTCGCTGGTGGCGGAGCGGAATGCGGGGACACGGTGGGCCTGGAGGATTGCCTCCACCTCGTCCGGACTGTGGGTGCCCGTCCACTCGGCGATCCGGCCTTCAATGTCTTCCTGTCGGGCGAGCCGACCAGCCGGTGACTGCAGGTCGGCGGCTGCCGCCCAGCCGGGGTCGCCGAGCGCCTGGCGCAGACCGCTCCACTGCGGTTCGTCTTCGACGGCGATCGCGACCCAGCGGTCGTCCCCCGCGCAGCGGAACACCCCATGGGGAGCATGCACCAGCGACCTGTTGCCCATCCGTTTGAGGATGTGGCCGTTCACCTCGTAATCCAGCAGTGCCGGCGCGATGAAGTGCTGCGAGCACTCGGATTGTGAGAGGTCGATGTACTGGCCCTCGCCCGTGCGGCGGCGGTGGTCCAGCGCCGCCAGGATTGCGGCAGCGGTGAACTTCGGTGCGATGTAATCCGTGTAGGCGCCGAACGGCCCGGCCGGCGGCCTGTCCGGCCAGCCCGCCAGCTCGCCGAAGCCCGCGAGCTGCGCGCCCATCGTCCCGAAGCCCGCGAGGTCGCAGTGCGGCCCAGATTGGCCTCCGAGGCAGGAACTGAGCATGATCAGGTCCGGCTTCACCCTGCGCAGAGACTCGTAATCGAGCCCCCAGGCACGCATGTTTCTCGGCGTGTAGCTCTCGACCACGACATCGGCCCACTGCGCGAGCCGGAGCGCCAGCTCGCGGCCCTCGGGGATGGCCAGGTTCAGCGTGAGGCCGAGCTTTCCGGCGTTCACGTTCGCGAAGATGCCTGACCGCTCCGGGCCCGGCTGGCCGGCGAAGTTCGGGTTCAACGTCCGGGCGGTGTCAATGCGGGTGGTGCTTTCGATCTTGACCTGGATCGCGCCATAGTCCGCGAGGTAGCGGGTGCCGGCGGGGCCGGCCATGACCCAGGCGAAATCCGCGACCTTCAGGCCGGCCAGTGGCAGGGCGCGGGTGTAGGCCAGCGGCATGGCGGCCGGCGGCTGGGCCGGCCGGGGAGCAACGGAGTCCGCGTCTTCGCCCAGACGCGGGGCGCGGCGGCCGTAGTTGAGTGGCGTAGCGCTGAACTTCGCGAAAGGCCCCGGATAGGTGAGCCGGCGGCCCTCCTCCGGGTGGTCCACTTCTCGCCAGAACTCGCGAGCCGCCAGCTGTGGAGATCTGAGGAGGTCGTCCGCTGTGCTGACCGGGACGATGAGGAGCTTCCGCTCGAGCGCGAGGTCCATCAGCTCCTGTTTGGTATGCGCCCGCGTGAATTCGCCTATCAGCGCGGTGCACCGCTCGAGCTCAGATACCGGTTCCTGGCCGGTCACCAGGAGCACCGTGTAATTCAGCCAGTCCTTGTCGCGCGTGGCTTCGTCCACGAATCCCTGCTCGTACATCACCTCCATCAGCCGCTGAGTGAATGGCCCGATGGCAGTGCCGAAGAGGAACGTAACGGAGACGAACCCGTCTTTGGCTGGCTGTACGAATTTGAGCGTGAGCGGACCGAGTTTGAGCCCACCGGCGTAACGCGTGACCGCCGAGTCGCCCCACGCCTGGGTGAGCACGAACGACTGGGTGGCCATCATCGCCGCGGACTGGGCCGAGACATCTACGTGTTGCCCAAGCCCGTCACGCTCACGGGCGGCGTGAGCCACGAGCGCGGCGGCCGCGGCTTCGGCGGCCGCGTGGAGGAACGCCTGGGGCAATGCCAGACCAACCGGCGCGCGGTCGTCGTCTCCGGTCTGGTTCATCGCGCCGGAAGCTGCCCAGACGGTGAGGTCGCTCCCCGCCCAGCCGGCACGCGGACCGGTCTGCCCGAATGGCGTAATCGAAACCATCACCAGGCGCGGGTTGCGTTCGCGGAGCGCGGCATATCCGAGCCCCAGGCTGTCCAGGTAGCCGGGCGCGAAGCTCTCCACCAGGAAGTCCGCCCCGGCAACCAGCTCCGCGACGCGTTCCCGGCCCTCCGGCGACTCGATGTCGGCCACGATAGACTTCTTGCCCCGGTTGTATGCCCAGAACCAGAGACTGCGCTCCGGATCAGGACTGTCGCCGGCGAAGGGCGCCATCCTGCGCGATGTCGATCCGCCAGGCGGTTCGACGAGGATGACCTCCGCCCCCAGGTCCCCGAGGATCTGGCCGCAAAGCTGTCCACGTTCGTTGGTGAGGTCAATGACACGATAGGGGCTAAGCACGGCACTACTCCGTCCCCGAGGGTGGCCGGGAGTATGGTGCAGAACCCACTTCAAGGGAAAGCCCGTACTTAATCGGCGAAGCAGAACACGGCGCCGGATGATTCCCCCTGCGCGTTAAACGCCGTCACGGTGAAACATGGGTCCGGTTCGAACGATGGAAGGTCAAATGAATCGAACACGGCACCGGAAGTGTTGGCCACGACGGTAAGGAACAGGTCGAAGTTGTACAGGCGGAATCCGAGTTCGTTCGAGGAGTTGTCCTTCCACGACATTTCGTAGATGTAGAAACCGACGAAGTCTGGAGAGGCGGTGCGGGTCACCACGAGGTTCGAGGGCGCTGCCGGCGGCCCGGCCTGCGGTGTGGCGGTCGGCGGGACTGGCGTGGCCGTCGGTGGCAGCGGCGTAGATGTTGGCGGGCGCGCCGTGGCAGTTGGTGCGAGCGCGGTCGCGGCTGGTTGACTGGCTGTGGCGGTTGGCGGCGCGGCGGTTGCCGAAGCCGTCGCCGCCGCCGGGCTCGTTGATGGCGAAGCGGTGGGAGCCGCCGTCGCCGACGCCGACGGTGATCCGGTGACCGTGGCGGTCGAAACCGCTGAGGCGCTGGCTGAAGGCCGCGCGGTTGCAGTCGCTTTCGCTGCCGCGGACGCCGAGGGAGACTGCGGGGAACCGGTGTTGGTTGGCGCCTGACCGCCGTTCGCCGGCGCGTCGTCGTCCCCACCACGGCCGAGCGCAAAGACCCCGGCGGCGGCCAGCGCAACAACCCCCGCGGCCGCGCCGGCGATCAGCACCACGCGCCATAACGCTCCGTTACCAGACGGCGCCGCGGGCGCCCCACCTGGAACCACGCTGGTCACCGCCGCGCCGCACGATTCGCAGAACGCCGCGCCGTGCGGAACCGCCGCTCCGCAACCGGCACAGACGGCTGGCACGGGCTCACGGCCCTGGCTAGCCACAGCCGCGAACGGTGTCCCGCAGCGCTCGCAGAACTTCGCGTCGCCTGGCGCCGCCGCTCCACACGAGGGGCATGTCCTGGGTTCGCCGGCCACTCGGCCCTCCCCTGCGCAACGCCGCAGCCGGTTGCCAGTGTCGATCCGCCGCGAATGCCAACCTACGAGCTATCGGGGCCCGTTTCGCGCCCGAGTGGGCCGGTGAATTGCGGTCGGGCGAACCTGTGCCGGGAGGAGACGGCGTTGGAACCTCGGTGGGGTACCCGAGGGAGGACATCCAGTGGCTGCTGCGAACGATACGCAGGCGAGCATGTGTCCCGGCTGCGGCGCGACGGCCACGCCGGGCGCGCAGTTTTGCCGCGCATGCGGCCGCCAGCTGGTGCTTACGTGCGCGCGCTGTTCCCACCAGCTCGCGGCCACCGCTCGCTTCTGCGGCAGCTGCGGCGCCCCGGTTGCGGCCGCTGCGGCGAGCCCGGCG
>CAYTBM010000194.1:0-6350 GCA_964436025.1 uncultured Anaerolineaceae bacterium | reverse complement strand
TCGATCCCGAGCTCCTTGTTGATGGCGTCGCATTGCTGCTTATCCACGTCCGACGTTTGCAAAACGATGTTGCAGACGTTGCCGGGGATTGCCCGGACGGCCGTAAAGACAAGGACGCTGATGACGAAAAGAACCAGGACCGAAGCGAGCGCTCGCTTGGCAACGTACTGGCCCATAACCCCTCTTCCGGTTCCAGATGCGGCACGACCGGACGCCCGGCCAGGATTGGGCATTCTCGTTAGCGGCTCTCTCTATCGTCAAGCAACGTGTCGTGAATAGTTAGGACTCTCCGAAATAGTGACACAAACGTCCGCAAATGCCCGGCGTTGGCCGTTGGCGAATCTGGCGGCACCCTGTAGGGCATGCAGCTTGGCATCATCGGGCTCGCCCGTTCGGGTAAAACAACCGTCTTCAACGCCGTCACGCGGGGCAGCGCCCAGGTCGGCGCGTACAGTTCGTCGAACCAGCCGAACGTCGGCGTGGTCAACGTCCCGGACGCCCGCGTCGACAAGCTGGCGGACATCTACAAACCGAAGAAGACGACCTACGCGACCATCCAGTACGTGGACTTTCCGGCCGCGGGCGAGAGCTTCGGCAAAGGCGAAGGGCCGGCGGGCAAGTTCATCAACGACCTGGCCCGGACCGACGCGCTCATCCACGTGGTGCGCGCCTTCGAGGACGATTCGGTGCCTCACCCCGAGGTCACGGTCGACCCGGCGCGAGACATCGAGACGATGGACCTGGAACTGTCGTTCGCGGACCTCGCCATCATCGAGCGGCGGCTGCAACGGCTCGAAACGGAGATGCGCTCCGTCAAAGCCGGCGAACGCGACCAGATGCAGCGCCTGAAGGACCTGCTGACGCGCCTCAAGGCAGGGCTCGAAAACGAAACACCGATCCGCGAGCAGGCCATTTCGGAGGAGGACGCGCGGCTGCTCGAGGGCACACAGTTCCTCACGGCCAAGCCCTTCCTGCTGGTGGTGAACATCGGTGAATCTCAGTTAAGCCAGCGCGGCGCCATCGAGGCCGACTACCAGGGCACGTACCGCCGGCCGGGACGGGATGTCGCGGTGTTTTGCGGCAAGTTCGAAATGGACCTGAACGACCTGAGCGAGGAAGACGCAGCGGAGTTCCGCGCGTCCGCGGGCGTCACGGAAAGCGGCATGGCGGGCGCGATCCGGATGAGTTATGCGCTGCTCGGGCTGATCAGCTTCCTCACGGCGGGGCCGGATGAATGCCGGGCCTGGACGGTGGAAGCAGGCAGTTCAGCGCCCGTCGCCGCCGGCAAGATCCACAGCGACTTGCAGCGCGGGTTCATCCGCGCCGAGGTAATCCGGTTCGAGGACCTGGTGGCGTGCGGGTCCGAAGCCGAGGCGAAGAAGCGGGGTTTGCTGCGGACGGAAGGCAAGGCCTACATCGTCCAGGACGGAGACATCCTGAACATTTTGTTCAACGTCTGAATCCTAACAATCATCGCCCCGCGCGAACGTCCAGAGGCAACGGCTGCACGCCGGGAAACTGGCGGCGCAGCACAGCAATGTCGTGCAGGTCATTCTCATCCAGTTCGTAGCCGGTGTAGCACTGGAGCTGCAACGCCTCTGTGAAACACTGGACTTCGCGGCCAAGGATCTGGCCGCGGCCCGCGAGGCCGGCCGCCGGACACACCCAGATTGTGCCGTCTGCCATGGCGTAAAGCCCGTTGCCAGATTCATCCAAGTCGAAGACGTGAATGTCGACCTCGAGCGCGCCGTGTTTCAACACGAAGTTATCCGGACGAGCCCCGGCAACGTCCACGAAGCCGTGCGCTGAAAGAATTGCCCTGACTGTGGCGACTCCGCTGCGCTCGATGAAGATGTCGAGGTCACCGTGTGCCCGGGACTGCACTCCGGTCAGGGCATCAACGCCCCAGCCGCCCTCAAGCCATGTCCGCGCCCCAGCGCGATTCAAGAGTTCGAGGAGGAAGATGGCGTCCTCGGCGGGCATCAGTGCAACGTCGACCACAGCGTCAGTCAGCGCTCGGTCGAAGCACGAGTTCGCTTACGGCGGCATCACGTGATTGCTCGGGCGGCCGGTGCATCGGGATGCGTTCGCAGTTGGCCCAGCGTTCAAGCTGGTCCGCGAAGTGGGGGCTGCGGGGGTCGCCTGAGGCGCCGCCGGGAACGATGTACGACGCATCTCGTGGCCGGGCGAAGTCGATGACCTGGCGGTAGACCGAGACTGAGGTGAGGACGAAGTCGTTCTTGCCGCTAAGGCCGTAGGTTGCGTTCTTTAGTGTGTCCGCGTCTCCGCCGATAGCGATCCGAGACGGGTCGAGCTGTTCATCCGGGTAGACGCTGCTGAGGGGGTGCTTGCTGGCGGTGGTGTGGCGGTCGCCCCAGCGCCAGGCGGCCGGGTCCGGGCCGGCGAACGCGGTTGCCTGTGACCAGCCGCGTTGGAGGGCGGCCGCGAGCACTTCAGGCCAGCTTCGCCCTGCCGGTGGCTCGATGCCATCGTCGAGGTGCGCCACGTACTCCGCGATGAGGCCGCCCGCGATGCGCCCCAGGCCGGGGTTCGGGTCCGTCGTCAGCCACTCCCACGTCTCTGCGCCCACCACCGGTGCGAACAGTTCGCGCATGAGCGCGCGGCGGACAAAGGCGTACAACAGCGGCTCGGGCCGGTCCGGTTGGAGGTCACCGTCGAAGGCCGCGAGCAGTCGGCGGGCGCGTTCAGCGTCGCCGGTGAACGGCTCATGATTCGCCAGGAACCCACACCAACGGCGTGCCGCGCGGGAGACCTGGTCGTTCTGGAATCCGGCGATGGTGTCCGGCGAGAGCGTATCTCCGTTGCCGAGCAGTTCCACGAGGCGGTCGGCGCGGGCGGGCGAGGCGAAGTACGCGCTGATGTACGGCTCATCCCCCGCAATGACGCGCTGGTTCGCGGTCGAGACGAAGCCCTCCGGGGGGTTGATGGTCCGCGGAAGCTGTTCGAAAGGGACTGTGCCCACCCACTCGTGCTCACTCGTCCAGCCCGGCACGGGCAGCCGCCGGCCGGCCGCTGACGCCCGCACGGGCAGCTCTCCGCGCACTATGAAGCCGATGTTGCCGCTCGTATCGGCGGCAACGAGGTTGTTGACGGGGTCGACCCAGCTGCGCTGAGCCTCGAAGAGCGTCTGGATGTCCCCGGCCACGAGCATCGCGCGGAGGCCGTCGAAGGGCTTCTTGCCGCCCACAGTGGCGGTGTAGCGAAGGGCGATGGCGACGCCTCTGCGGGGGTCGCCGTGGACGATGGGGCCGTGGCGCGTTTCCCAGGTGTCGAACGTTTCAGGGTCGCCGCCGCGGACGGTGATGGTGTGCTGGCGGCGTCCGGTCGGCTGCCAGCCGGCGTCGCTCAAGTAACGGCCGCCGTCGGCACCTTCGAACTTCTCAACAAAGAGGTCCTGGTAATCGGCCTGGGTGTGGGTGATGTTCCAGCCGACCTGGCCGTTGAACCCGAAGTGCGGGAAACCCGGGAAACCCGCGAAGGTTGCCCCGGCCACGGTGAACGCCGGGCAAGAGACTGCCACCTGCCAGTAGGCATTCGGTACATCGAGCGCGCGGTGGGAGTCGTTGCAGAGGACCGGCTTGCCAGTGGGTGTGCGCGCACCACTGACCACCCATGAATTCGAGCCTGCATCGATCTCCGAAACGAAGCCGAGATGGTCCGCGCAGACGGTAATCTCCTCGTTGGCGTCGGTGTAGAGGTTCGTGATTTCGCTGCCCGGGGGCAGGATGACCGCGCTGCCTTCCGGTGGCAGGAACTGGAGCTGCCGCCACTTTTCGGGCCCGACCCGCGCAAGGAGCGCGGCGCAGGCCATCTTCCATTGCCAGAGGCCCATCAGGACGTGCCGGATCTTGAAGACCGCAAGCGACTGCCAGGGCTCCCAGGGTTCGGGCGTGATGCCAGTCAGCGCGTACTCGGGCGGAAGCGGCGGGTCATTCGCGAGGAATGCGTTCACACCGTCGGCGTAGGCTTCGAACATCGCGCGCACATCCGGCGCCATCACAGCGAGGTCGGCTCGTGCGGCTGCTTCGAGGTTGAGGCGCTTCGCCATGCGGTCGGCGGGAAGTCCGGCGGGTCCAGCCGCTTCTGACCAGCGGCCCACTGCACGGCGGCGGTCGTACTCCATTTGCCACAGCCTGTCCTGGGCGGCGGCGAAGCCCTGGCCGAACCACGCGTCGTGTTCGGTCGCAGCGTTGATGTGCGCGATGCCGAACGCGTCTCGGCGGATGGTCAGCGGGGCATCGAGGCCCGGGCAGCTCACGGTTTCGGTCATTGCGGGCGGATTCTGGCGCGGTAACGGGCGGGTCGCAACGTTAGGAGAGCGGACGCAGCGAAGTCGCACCGTTACGTTGGACGCATGGCGCCGAGCGCCACAAGGGGCCTAGGTTCGTGCCTTGTGGCGGTAACGATCGCGGTGCGGGCGCGAGGGGGCCGGTGCCTTCGGGGCGGGGGCGCCGACCAGCGCATAGGGCCAGAGCAGGGTCACCGCCTTCGCCATCTCAGCCGCAATCTCACGGCCGAGCTCGCCCGTGAGGTGCTCAAACGGGTACGTCCGGTGCAGCCGCCGCCAGCTCGCGGTCCACTCCTCGAGTTCCCAGGCTGGGCCGAGGGCGGCCTGGATGTCGCACGCGCGTTCGGCCAGGCGCTGTGCCCAGCGCTCGTTGTCTTCGGCCGGGCCTTCGAAGTGCAGGCCAAGCTCCACCAGCGAACGCGACGGTTGCGGCTGGAGCTCGAAGTGGGCGTTCGGGTTGTCCCAGAACAACTGGAGGATGGTCCACATGACCTTCCGTTCGGGCTTCGGGATGTCCTTCGAGAGCGCCCCAATGGCCAGGTCTTCGACGTAGAAGAGGAACTCGCGCGCCTGCATGCGGCCGTTCTTGGTGGGCACGACGAGAGTCTACCGTGACAGGTCGTTCATGGAGTGTTGCTACACTCGAAAGGTATGCGGCGCACGAAGATTGTCTGCACCCTCGGCCCGGCCTCTCTGCACCCCGAAACGATCGCCGCGATGATCCGCGCCGGCATGGACGTCGCGCGCCTTAACGCCAGCCACGGTTCACCGGAGAGTCACAGGGAGGCGATCGCGCTGGTTCGCCAGGTGGCCGACAACTGCAAGAAGCCTATTGGCATCCTCATGGACCTCAGCGGCCCCAAGATCCGGACGGGTGAATCGGAATACGGCCGCGCCCTCGAACTCGTGGCCGGGCGCGAAATCCGCCTGACCACGGAGGAGGTTCCCGGCACTGAGCGCCTGTTGACCGTGGAGTACCCGCGCCTGACGGAGGACGTGCTTGCCGGCGAACGCGTCCTCCTGGACGACGGGAAAATCGAACTTGAGGTGATCCGGTCATCGCCCGAGGGGCTGGACTGCCGCGTCCTGACCGGCGGACTCCTGACGTCGCACAAGGGGGTCAGCTTCCCGGCCACGAACCTGACCGCCGCCGCGCTTACCGATTCAGACCGCGAGTACATCAAGTTCGGAGTGAGCGCGGGCGTGGACTACTTCGGCCTGAGCTTCGTCCGCGACGCCGACGACATTGCGCGGACCCGGGATTATATCTCCAGCCTCCGCTCCGACATCCCGATCATCGCGAAGATCGAACGCCGGCAGGCGGTGGACAACCTGGACGACGTGCTCGCCGAGGCGGACGGCGCGATGGTGGCGCGGGGAGACCTGGGGGTGGAGCTGCCGCCCGAGGACGTCCCAATCCAGCAGCAGCGCATCATTGCGGCGGCGGCGCGGAACAAAATCCCCGTGATCACGGCGACCCAGATGCTGGAGTCGATGGTGGATTCGCCGCGGCCGACGCGGGCCGAAGCTTCGGACGTGGCGAACGCGGTCTGGGACCTCTCGGACGCGCTGATGCTCAGCGAGGAGACTGCCGTCGGGCGCTACCCGGTGGAGGCTGTAGCGATGATGGACCGCATCATCCGCCGTGCGGAAGCGGCCACCGCGGAATTCGACCGCGAGGTGATGACTCCGCCTGACAGCGATGACCACTCGTACGTTGTCGCGCTGGCCGCGCGGCGGATCGTCGAGTCGGACGAGAACATGAAGGCAGTGGTGTGCTTCACCCAGAGCGGGTACACCGCGCTGCTGCTGAGCAAGGTGCACCCGAACGCGCCCATCTTCGCGGTTTCGCCGCACGAGACGGTGAGCCGGCGGTTGTCGCTGGCGCGCGGTGTCACGCCCATCCGGAGCGACCTGGTGCACACTTCAGAGGCACTGCTGAAAGTGGTGGACGAGACGCTGGTGCAGGGGCGGTACGTGCAGCCCGGCGAGGAAGTGGTGGTGGTCGCGAGCATGCCGGTGAGCGCGCAGGGGACGACGA
>CAYTBM010000193.1:0-6401 GCA_964436025.1 uncultured Anaerolineaceae bacterium | reverse complement strand
GATAGTGCCCGGCACGCCGCGCCTCCCGATGTTTTGTTCCGATTTTCACGAGCCGCTGGAGTATATCATCGCTCTGCCAGCACGGGCATCAGCCACCCGAACAGCCCGACGAAGCTCAGAGACATCCCGACCCACATCCACCAGAACCGCCGGGAAAACAGGAACAGGATCGGCATCGGCAACCAGGCCACCGCCGCGATGAACAGCAGGAACACCCAGCTCGGCGCCCCTAACGCCCCAGGCTTCTCGTCGAAGTGCCCCAGCTTGTAGAAAGACCCCAGCAGCATTCCCCCCATCGTCCAGGTAACCCCCGTACCGATTGAAAAGGGCACCGCCAGCAGCACGCCGGGCACGTCCAGGTACTTCTTTATGGCCTCCTGCGGGCCTGGCTGGATCGCCAGGTACGTCAACGCCAGCGTCGACAGGATCGCCATCACGTAGCCGCACATCCAGCCGCCAAGGATCGCGTTCATTCGCGGTTCACCGTCCGGGTCAGGATGACCCCGCAGTCAGCTCCCGTTGCTCGCTCGGCAACGTACTCTCCCTCCCCCTCCCGTCCGATCCAGAACAGGCACGGACCGGCGCCACAGAGCCGCACCGGCATTCGGGTGCGCTCCTCGAGGTCAGCCCACAGCTCCGCGAGCCGCGGGAACAGGTCGAACGCGACCCGTTCGAACGCGTTGAACACGAGCGCGCTCGTCATCACTTCCGGCGGACTCTCGACAAAATTCCGTGCCACCGCGCCGTCGTCGAATGCGTGCTGATCAATCGCCGCGAACATTCGCGCCGTTTTCCGGTCGATGGTCTCGCGCGGAATGAACAAGACGGCATCGTGCGGCGCCAGGCCCGGCACGCGGGTGACTCGCTCGCCGCGCCCCTGTGCCCGCGCAGTCCCACCCACGAGGAAGAACGCCTCGTCGCTGCCGATGGCGTTGGCAACCGCAACTAGCTCCGCGTCGGAGGCGGCTGCCCACATACGCTGGAGAAGTCGAAGAGTGGTCGCCGCATCGGAAGCGCCGCCGCCAAGGCCGCCGGCAGCTGGTATGTGCTTTTCAAGGCTGATGGTGACGGGAAACGACCCGCGCACACGTTCAGCAAGCAGCCGCGCCGCCTTCAACGCCAGGTTTGTCTCGTCGAGCGGGACTCCTGCTGCACGAGGACCGTCCGCCGTGATGGTCCAGTCCGCCGCCGGGCTGACCGTCACCACGTCCGCCAGTTCGGTTTCCTGCAGGACCGTGTCGATCTCGTGGTAGCCGTCGCCTCGCTGGCCGAGCACCTCCAGCACGAGGTTCACCTTGGCATGCGCAAGCCCGGTCAGCGATTCAGCCACGCGCCCGCACCTCGTCGCAGGCGTCCATCAGCCGCACCCAGTCCGCGATGTCCAGAGTCTCCGGGCGCCGCGCAGGATCGATTCCCGCCAGGGAAAGCGCCTCCCGAGCACCTTCGGGTGGGAGCCACACTCCACGGCTCAGCCCGTTGTGGATCTGTTTTCTCGGGTTCCGGAACACCTTCGAAACGAACTCGAAGAACGCCTCGATACGCTCGGCTGGCACCAGCGGCTCCGGGCGCAACGTCATCCGTACCACGCTGCTCACTACCGCCGGCGGTGGATCGAACGCTTCCGGGGGGACGTCGAACAACAACTCCGGGACGGCATACATCTGCACCGAGATTGTCAGCAGCGACCAGTCGCCGGGGGGCGCGGCGAGTTCGCGGCCGACCTCGCGCTGGACCATCGCGACGAACTCGGTCGGCTTCCGGTTCGACTCCAGGACGTGCCGGATGATCGGGTTTGCCGCGAAGTACGGCAGGTTCCCCACCGCCGCGTACGGCTTCCTGCCGGGCATCACCTCTTCCAGATCCGCCAGGCGCGCATCCCCGGGCACGATGCGGAGGGCCGGTGCCTCGCGAAACCGCCGCTGCAGATGGCCGACGAGCCGATCCTCGATCTCCAGCGCCACGACCGGGTGCCCGCTACGAAGGAGGTATTCGGTGAGCTGGCCTGTCCCCGCCCCAATTTCGAGGATCGATCCGCCTGTCGGGCAGCGTACAGCGTTCGCGATGTCGAGAAGGACGCCGGTGTCGCGCAGGAAGTGCTGGCCAAGCGCTTTGCGAGGGCGCGGGCCCGGGGCGCGGGCTGAAGGCATGCGTTACCGGCGAAGCTCTCCGAAGGGACGGAGAAGAGATGAGTCAGGCCGTGCACCTGCTGTCGAACCTGGAACCAGGCTTGTCCGTTACCAGCAGACTCGGACCCGGTGCGCCTGCGGCACCCGAAGCGGGCTCCTTATGGCTGCTTCCTTCCGGACCTGACCAGGTTCGAAGTGCCTCGCCGCGCAGGACCAGGTCGTCAACGTCTTTTGGCAGGGACAGTCCCCAGCGCCTCGGCCCTCGAGCAGGAATTCAACCCCGCTAGAGCGGATTGCGGGTACAGGGCACCGCTAGTTCCCCGTCTAGCACAGCCATCTGTAACCGTACCCATGCCAATGGGTGAGGGCAAGCGCACCTCTCGAACTCAGGCCGAGGCTGCAACCTCAACGGACACCAGCAACTGCCCCGCGTTGACGCGCTGACCCGCCACCACCGGCACCTGCTCAACCACCCCGGCCGCCGGCGACCGCAGTTCGTTGTTCATCTTCATGGATTCGATGACGAGCAGGACGTCGCCCGCCTGCACCGCCTGGCCCGCGTGGCACCGAACCTCGACGATCGAACCCGTCATCGGCGCGGTGATCCGGCGCGGTCCGCCGGCCTCTTTCCGGCTGGTCGCGCTCGCCGAACGCTGCCGCCACCGCTCCACGTCGTAGTCGAACGCGTGCCGGCCGATGGTTGCGTGCGCCCCGCCCCGGCGGCGCTGCAGGAACAGTTCCATCGGGTGGCTATCGACCATCAACAGATACAACGGCGACTCGCCGATCTGCTGCAGCTCGACGTCCTTCCAGGTTTCGCTGCCCACGCGACGTACCCGAGTCGTGCCGTTCTGGCGCTCGATCTCGTACTCGCTCTCGCCGTCGCCGTCGGTGTCGCGGATCAGATACTTCTCGGCCATCTTCCCATCGCTTTCGTCGTCTCCAGACCGGCCATGCGCGAGCGCCAGCTCCTGGCCGCGTGCCGGCCGTTCGCGTGGCTCGCTCCGTTTCCGCTCGCGTTCTCCGCGAAGTCCGTCTCACCACCTGTGACGAGCAACAGCGCGGCGATCTCCGCCATCTCCCGCTGTTCCGCCAGCGGTTCGGCCGCGAACACCTGGTTCCGGTCCAGGAACCCTGTGTCGACCACGCCCATGACAAAGTCCGGGTGGTCGAGGATCTGCTGCAGGTAGGGAATATTCGTCGCGACGCCGACTACGCGAAATTCCGCAAGCGCCCGCTTCATTCGCGAACGGGCGCCCTCGCGGTTACGACCCCACGCCGTCACTTTCGCCAGCAGCGAGTCGTAATACGGCGTCACCTCGATGCCGTCGTACAACGCGCTTTCCACGCGGATGCCCGGGCCTGCGGGCTCTCGCGCCAGCACAACGCGCCCAACCGACGGAAGGAAGTTGTTGAACGGGTCTTCGGCGACGATCCGGCACTCGATCGCCCAGCCGCGCGTAAGCAGGTCCGCCTCTTCATACGGCAGCTCTTCGCCGGCAGCCACGAGGATCTGATCCTTGACCAGGTCCGTACCGGTGACGATCTCGGTCACCGGATGCTCCACCTGGAGCCGAGTGTTCATTTCGAGGAAGTAGTACTCGCCTGTCTCGGTAAGCAGGAACTCGACCGTCCCCACGTTATGGTAATTCGCGGCCCGCGCGATCCGCACTGACGCCCGGCTCAGCGACCGCCGCAACTCCGGCGAAACGGCGATGCTCGGGCACTCTTCGATGATCTTCTGGTGCCTGCGCTGGATGGAACACTCGCGTTCGCCGACCGGCACCGCGTTCCCGAACTTGTCGGCGATGACCTGCACCTCGATGTGCCGCACCCGCTGCAGGTTCTTTTCCACGTAGATTGCGGGGTTACCGAACGCCGCCTGCGCTTCCTGCATGGCCCGCGCCGCCGCATCCGGAAACTCTTCGGCCGAATGGATCAGCCGGATCCCACGCCCGCCGCCGCCCGCCGCCGCTTTCACCATCACCGGGTAGCCAATCTTGTTGGCGAATGCCAGCGCCTCGTCGATCGAGGTCACCTCGCCGCTTCCGGGAAGCACCGGCACGTTGCACTGCTGTGCGATGCGTCGCGCCTCGATCTTGTCGCCCAGCAGCCTGATCGAGGCTGGCGACGGGCCAATGAACGTCAGGCCGGCATCGATGCACGCTTCCGCGAAGTCCGCGTTCTCGGCCAGGAAGCCGTATCCCGGGTGGATCGCCTCGGCCCCACAGGCCTTCGCCACGGCGATGATCTTCTCGCCGTTCAGGTAACTCTCGCGAGCGTCCGCCGGGCCGATCGGGTGCGCTTCGTCAGCGTAGCGGACGTGCTGCGAGAGGCTGTCCACCTCGGAATAGACCGCCACAGACTTGATGCTCAGGTCTCGCAAACCGCGGACGATGCGAAGCGCAATTTCACCGCGATTGGCCACCAGTACCTTAGAAAACATTCGTCATGCCTGTACTTCTCTAGGGAGCGTCGATGGGAAAGCATACGGGCGGCCCGATTCTGGCGCGAGTTCGCTGGTTCACCCTTCCGCTCCGTTCTACGCTTGATGCGTGGACGCTCATACCCTCCGCGTACTGGAGTTCGAGAAGGTGCTGAACCTCCTGGCGGACGAAGCTGCCTTCAGCGTCGGCAGGGAGTTCGCCCTCGCCGTCCGCCCTGAAACCGACTACCCCAAAGCCTTCGAGCTGCAGGCCCAGTCCGCAGAAATGCGCCTTCTCGACCAGCTCGGCATCGACGTGCCCTTCTCCGGCGCGCACGATGTGCGGCCCCACATTCACGCTGCCTCCATCGGTCAGGCCCTCGAGCCCAGCGACCTCCTCGAAGCCGCCCAGACCCTCCGCACAGCCCGCAAGGCGCACAACGTCATCGAAAAAGTGCGGGACCGCGTCCCCCGCCTCGGCTCCATCGCCGACGGCTGCGGCGACTTCCGCCGCTTCACCGACGACATCGATGTCGCGATCACGCCGCGCGGCGAAGTCTCGGACAATGCCAGCGAACAGCTCGCCACCACCCGCCGCGAACTTCGCATCGCGGAAAACCGCCTCGAACAGCGGGCGCAGGCCGCCCTTGCCGATGCCATCCGTCGCGGCGTTGCCCAGGAGGGCCTGCTGACCGAGCGAAACGGCCGCAAGGTCATCCCGATCAAGGCAGACTATCGCGGCCAGGTCCAGGGCATCGTGCACGATGTCTCCTCGAGCGGCGCAACCGTCTTCGTCGAGCCCATGGGCGTCGTCGACGCCGGCAACCAGGTCCGCGAGCTGCAACTCGCCGAGCAGCGCGAAGTTCGCCGCGTCCTCCAACGGCTCTCCGCCATCCTCGGCGACGTGGCCGAAGCCGCCCGGCGCTCCGTTGAGGCGCTCGGCACCCTCGACGCGATTTCGGCCAAAGTCCGCCTCGGCCGCCGCTGGAAAGCCGGCCTCCCTCCGCCGGGCGAAGTCGATACGTGGTTCAAGCCCTCGGGAGCCACCCGCATCGTGCGGGGCCGTCACCCGCTCCTGCGCGGAAATGTCGTGCCGACGAGTGTTGAAGTCGGTGGCGATTACGCGGGCGTGGTCATCACCGGCCCGAACACCGGTGGCAAGACGGTCGCGCTGAAGACGATGGGCCTCCTCACGCTCATGGCCCAGGCTGGCATCCCGGTCCCCTGTGACGAGTCCAGCCGATTCGTTTGCTACCCGAGAATCTTCGCCGACATCGGAGACGAGCAATCCATCGAGCAGTCGTTGTCCACGTTCTCGTCGCACATGAGGAACATCATCGAGATCCTCTCCAAGGCCGAGCCCGGCACACTCGTCCTGCTCGACGAACTCGGCGCCGGCACCGACCCCGCCGAAGGCGCAGCGCTCGCGCGGTCGGTCCTGGAAACGCTCCTCGATCGAGGCTGCACGTTGATAGCCACGACCCATCACGGTGAGCTCAAGATCTTCGCCCACAACGACCCGCGTCTCCGCAATGCCTCGGTGGAATTCAACATCGAAACGCTCAGCCCCACGTATCACCTGACGGTAGGACTTCCGGGCCAATCGAACGCGCTGGCGATCGCGCGACGATTGGGCCTCTCTGAAGACGTCCTGGAACGCGCGAGCGAACAGCTTGCCCCCGAGCACTTCGAATTCGAGAACCTGCTCGGCGAGATCCGCGCCGAACGCTCGGCCGCAGCGGAAGCACGGGAGAGGGAAGAACAGGCCAGGCACGAATCAGAGCAGCTCCGGGTCACCCTCGCCGAACGCCGCGACGCCATCGAACAAGAGCGTGCGGGCATTCTCGCGG
>CAYTBM010000192.1:0-6469 GCA_964436025.1 uncultured Anaerolineaceae bacterium | reverse complement strand
CGTGGACCAATCCCGCATCCGCAACTTCTGCATCATCGCGCACATCGACCACGGCAAGTCGACGCTGGCCGACCGGCTGCTCGAAACTACGGGCACCGTCTCCAAACGCGAGATGGCGGAGCAGTTGCTCGACTCGATGGACCTGGAGCGGGAGAAGGGCATTACCATCAAGGCCGCCGCCGCGCGCATGAGCTACACCGCCAGCGACGGCGAGACGTACGAGCTGAACCTGATCGACACGCCAGGACACGTGGATTTCACGTATGAAGTCTCGCGCAGCCTGGCCGCATGCGAAGGCGCCCTGCTCGTGGTCGACGCATCGCAGGGTATTGAGGCGCAGACGCTGGCGAACGTCTACCTGGCGATGAACCTGGACCTCAAGCTCATCCCGGTGCTCAACAAGATCGACCTGCCGCATGCCGAGCCGGAGCGCGTCGCAGCCGAGCTCGAGCGCGTCATCGGCTTCGACCAGGACGAGATGATCGCCGCGAGCGCGAAGGAAGGCACCGGGGTACCGGAAATCCTGGAAGCGATCGTCCAGCGCATCCCGCCGCCGAAGGGCTCCGCCGACGCGCCCCTGAAGGCGCTCATCTTCGACTCCAAGTACGACGCCTACAAAGGCGTAGTAGCGCATGTGCGGGTGTTCGACGGCCGCATGTCGGGCCGCAAGCACCTCAAGCTCATGCAGACCGAGTCAGAGTTCGAGCCGCTGGAGTTCGGGACGTTCAGTCCGGGCATGCGGCCGCTGCCAGGGCTGGAGTGCGGCGAAGTGGGCTACGTCGCCACGGGAATGAAGGACGTGGCGGACTGCCGCGTCGGGGACACGATCACGTTGAACGAAGCGCCGGCGCATGAGGCGTTGCCGGGGTATCGCCAGGCCAAGCCGATGGTCTTCGCCGGCATCTACCCCACGAATTCGGACCAGTACCAGGACCTACGCGAGGCGCTGGCCAAGCTGGTGTTGAACGACGCGTCGCTCGTGTACGAGCCGGAGTCGTCGGTGGCGCTGGGGTTTGGGTTCCGCTGCGGTTTCCTCGGGCTGCTGCACCTCGAGATCGTGGGCGAACGACTCGAACGCGAGTACGGGCTGAGCCTGCTGACGACGGCACCGAGCGTGGAGTACCACGTCCAGATGACGAACAACGAGGAGGTCATCGTCGACAACCCGGCGGACCTGCCGGACCCGTCGAAGATCCTCACCATCTCCGAACCGTGGGCGAAGATCGACGTAATCACGCCGAGCCGCTACATCGGGCAGGTCATGGACCTCGTCACCGGACGGCGTGGGCAGTTCCTGCGCATGGAGTTCCTTGAGGCTGAGAGCGATGTCGCGCCGGGCGAGGCGCGTGTGCTGCTCGAATATGACGTGCCGATGGCTGAGATCCTGGTGGATTTCTACGACCACCTGAAGGGATCGACGAGCGGATACGCGAGCCTCGACTACCAGCTCAAGGAGTACCGGCCGGCGCGGCTGGTGAAGGTCGACATCCTGGTGAACGGTGTGCCGGTCGATGCGCTTTCGCTGATCACGCACTCCAGCAACGCTGACCGCGAGGGGCGGGTGCTGGTGTCAAAACTCAAGGATCTCATCCCGCGGCAGATGTTCGATGTGCCGTTGCAGGCCGCAGTGGGCGGCAAGATCATCTCGCGCGAGACGATCCGGGCGATGCGCAAGAACGTGCTGGCGAAGTGCTATGGTGGCGACATAACGCGCAAACGTAAGCTGCTCGAGAAGCAGGCCGAAGGCAAGAAAAAGATGAAGCGGGTTGGCAACGTGGAGATCCCGCAGGAGGCCTTCATGGCGGTCCTGCGCCTGCGCGAAGAGTGACCGCAACGACTGCCGGGCGAACGGCCGGGAAAGTGCGGACTCATCGGCCCCTGCGGATGGAACCGTGACCCACAAGACTTGCATCCGAAATGTGCCGGAAACCTGCGGATGCTAGGTTAGGCACACTCGATGGGCTGAAGCCCGGAACGGAGCTGGTACTGTGATCAAAGCGTTCGTCCTGATCGTCGTCGACCCCGCGAAGACGGTCGACGTGTTTGCCAGCCTCCGCGCCGTGGACGGCATCAGCGAGGTGTACCAGGTGATGGGGCCTTACGACATTGTTGCCGTCGTCGAGGTGCCTGCTCTCACCGATGTGCCGGCCGTGATCAGCAAGCACATCCGCGCCGTTGAGGGCATCGAAAGTACGACCACCTGTGTGACGTTCCCGGAAGCGAGCTAAGGCCCGAAGTCTGCGTCTTCGTTCGCGCGAATCCGGCCGCGGCTGTGTCCGATTGCGGCAGTGCGTCGCCGAAGCTCAGAGCAGGTGCTGGAGCGCCTGCATGTCGCGCACGAGGATTTCCTTGCGGCGTACCTCGACGATGCCGTCGGCTTCGAAGACGTGGAGCGTGCGGCTGACCACTTCGCGCACGCTGCCGACGAGAGCGGCCATGTCCTGCAAGGTGATGCTTCGTGGCACGACGACGCCTTCGGCTGTATCGATGCCTTCTTCGCGCGCGGTGAGGTAGATGTAGCGGGCGACGCGCTGCGGGACCGTTTGCAGGCTGATCTGTTCGACAAGCTCGGTGAAGCCACGGAGCCGGCGGGCGAAGTACTGGAGGACATCGAGCGCGACCGAGGGCTGGAGCTCGACGATGAGGCGGAAAAGATGGGCCGGCACGAGGAGGATGGTCGATTCCTCGAGGGTTTCGACCGTGGCGGGGCTTGTGCCGCGATCGAAGACGGCGACTTCGCCGAAGGTATCGGTGGGCTGAAGGAGCCGCATGATCTGTTCGCGGCCTTCGGGGCCGGTGCGAAACAGACGGGCGCGGCCTGAGAGCAGCTGGAAGAAGCCGCGGCAGGGCTCGCCTTCGCGGGTGACGAGCTCGCGCGCCGGGTAGGTCTTGAGGATGAACTCGGGGGCGAGCCGCTCCGCATCCGCGTGGGAGAGCGTCGCCAGGTGCGGCACCCTGAGGACATCTTCGGCGGTGAGCCGGTTCATAGAACGCAGTATGCAACGGGCGGGGGCCACGCGGCAGGGTGTTGACGAATGTCACATCTATCACAAACGCCGGGTAGCAGAGTGCGCTCATGGACCGGCGAGTCTTGGCAGTCCCCATGCAACCTGTACGAGACAGCGACCTTCGGGCCACGAACGCCGGACCGAAAGGTCCTCACGACAACGCTCGCCCCAATCCAGCATGCATTTCGGAGAGTGCTGAGGAGGACAACATGGCGACGGCGGCCGCCGCGCTGACCGCTGCGATCACGGGGCCGGTAACGCTCGCGGTTCGCGGTCCGTCGCGGTCAGGGAAGACCACGCTCTGCGAACGGCTGGTCGAGGAACTCAGTGCGAGCGGCCTGCTCGTCGCCTGGGTGAAGCGGACGCACCACGCAGTCGACACGCCGGGCAAGGCCTCCGACCGCATCTGGCGGCGTTCCCCGGCGGTGACCTTACTGCGCTCAGAGGACCGTTTGCTCGTGACATCGCCATCAGGCTCGACTCGGGCATCCGACATCCTGCGGGCTTCACCGGTGGCGGTTGACGTGGTGCTGCTGGAGACGCACGAACCGGAGCCGTTCCCAACGATCCTCTCGGACCAACTCGAACCGGTAGCCGACGAACAGGTGGTGGCGCGCTGGACGTTTCTTCACGAAGCAAGCGCGGTGGCCCCGGCCGTTACAGCGGTACGGGCGATGCTCCCGGGAGACCGGGAGTTCGATTTTGCGCTCCGGCGGGCGATCCAGTTCCACGGGGGACACGGCTGCGCGGGGCTGGTGCTGGGCACACGGCTGGCGCTGGCGGGCGCCCGGACGCTGGGCGTAGATGTGCCGGACACGAAGAAGCGCCTGATAGCCGTGGCTGAGACGGACCGCTGCGCGGTAGACGGGATCCAGGCGGTGACCGGTTGCAAGCCAGGAAAGCGCACGCTGCGGATCCTCGATTACGGCAAGCTGGCGGCCACGTTCCTTGACGAGCATACGGGTGCGGCGGTGCGCGTTGCTTCCCGCGGGGACCTTCGGGAACGTGTCGGCGCGCGGGGCGAGGACCGCCACGCGGTGCAGCGCCACGCCTATGCGACCTGGCCCGATACAGAGTTGTTCACCATCGGCGCGGTGGAGTTCGCGCTGTCGCAATTCGACCGCCCGGGGCCTCCCCGCAGCCGCGTGTTGTGCGTGGCCTGTGGGGAAGAGGTGTCAGACGGGCGGCACGTCAATACCGAGAACGGGCCTCTGTGCCGGCCGTGCGGCCAGGGCTCGCAAGGACATTCGCAAGGAGTAGAGTCGTGATCGACCGACGAGCATTCCTCAAGCTCGGGTCCGCGGCGGCGGCCGCCGGGACTGCGTTCTATGTGGAACGCAAGATGGCGTTCCTGCAGGCGAGCCCGGGGATCACCCAACCGCTACAGTTCTACCCGAACCGCGGCTGGGAGAAGGTCTACCGGGACCAGTACGCGTACGACGACTCCTTCACGTTCGTCTGTGCGCCAAACTGCACCCACAACTGCCGGTTGCGGGCATTCGTGCGCAACGGCGTGGTTATCCGCACCGAGCAGAACTACGACGGGCAGGCGGTCGGGGACCTCAACGGCAAGTTCTCGACGAACGCCTGGAACCCGCGCGGTTGCAACAAGGGCGCGACGCTGACCCGGCGTGTGTACGGCCCGTACCGGCTGAAGAGTCCGATGATCCGCGCGGGCTGGAAGAAGTGGGCGGACGCAGGATTCCCGCGGCTGACGCCGGAACTGCGGGCGCAGTACAAGTTCGATAACCGCGGCACCGACACGTTTGTGAAGGTGAACTGGGATGACACGTTCAAGTACGCCGCGAAGGGCCTGCAAGCAGTCGCCAAGACGTACTCAGGCGAAGAAGGCAAGAAGATTCTGCTGTCCGAGGGTTACCAGCCGGAGATGGTGGATGCGGTGGAGGGGGCTGGCACGCGGACGATCAAGATGCGCGGCGGCATGGGCCTGCTCGGCGTCATGGGCAAGTACGGGATGTACCGCAACTCGAACATGATGGCGATCCTGGACACGATCGTTCGCGGGGTGCCTCATGAGGAGGCCAAGGGCGGACGAAACTGGTCGAACTACACGTGGCACGGCGACCAGGCCCCGGGCGTCCCGTTCGTGACGGGCCTGCAGAACCCGGACTGCGACTTCAACGACATGCGCAACGCCAAGCTGCATATCGGCGTGGGCAAGAACCTCGTTGAAAACAAGATGGCGGACGCCCACTTCTTCATTGAGATGATCGAGCGCGGCGGCAAGATCGTGACGATCACGCCGGAATACAGCCCGCCGGCGACGAAGGCGGACTACTGGATCCCGACGCGGCCTGGCCTGGGCGACCTGGCAATCTTCCTGGCCGTGACGAAGCTGATCATGGACCGGAACCTGTACGACGCCCCGTTCGTCAAGCAGTTCACGGACTTCCCGCTGCTGCTGCGGACGGACACGCTGAAGCGGCTCGACCCGAAGGACGTGATCGCCGGTTACACGCCGGCCCTGGACCCGAACGGGCCCAGCTACAAGATCCAGGGCATCACGAAGGAGCAGTACGCGAAGCTCCAGGACTACGTGCTCTACGACGCGACGAGCAAGAGCCTGAAGGCCATCACTCGCGACGACGTGGGCGAGAAGATGGCGGCGAAGAACATCAACCCGGACCTGGAGTACCGGGCAACGGTGACGCTGCTGGACGGTAAGGCCGTCGAGGTGATGACGCTCTGGCAGGCATACAAGCAGCACCTGGCCGATTACGACGTGGCCACGGCCTCGGAGATCAGCGGGGCGCCGGCGAACCTCATCGAGCAGCTGGCGACGGATCTGGCGACGATCAAGCCGGCGGCGATTCACGTCGGCGAGGGCATCAACCACTGGTTCCACGCGACGATGCACAACCGGGCGGTCCACCTGCCGCTGATGCTCACTGGCAACATAGGCAAGCCGGGCGCGGGCGTGTACTCATGGGCCGGGAACTACAAGGCGGCACTGTTCCAGGGCACGCCGGAGACGGGCCCCGGCTTCAAGGGCTGGATCGCGGAAGACCCGTTCGAGATGAACCTCGACCCGACCGCGAAGGGCAAGGACATCCACGCCCACGCGTACACCAAGGACGAAGAACCGGCCTACTGGGACCACGGCGACCAGGCGCTCGTTGTGGACACGCCTGAAGGCCACAAGGTGTTCACCGGCAAATCGCACATGCCTACGCCGACGAAGGTGATGTGGACCACGAACGTCAACATCATCAACAACGCGAAGTGGGCTTATGGGGTGTTGTTCAACACGCTGCCGCGCATCGACATGATCCTGACGCAGGACATCGAGATGACGCTGACCTGCGAATACTCGGACTTCGTGCTGCCGGCGAACTCCTGGCTGGAGATGGAACAGCCGGAGATCACGGCATCGTGCCAGAACCCGTTCCTGCAGATCTGGAAGGGCGGCGTGAAGCCGATGTTCGACACGAAGGACGACA
>CAYTBM010000191.1:0-6513 GCA_964436025.1 uncultured Anaerolineaceae bacterium | reverse complement strand
GCCAGTCGTACTCCGCCGTCTCCTGGAACACGTCCTTCGGGATGTCGACGAGCACTGGGCCCGGGCGGCCCGTGCGGCAGATGTGGGCCGCTTCGCGGACGGTGAGCGGGATCTCTTCGGGCCGCATGACCAGGTAGTTGTGCTTGGTTATGGAGTGCGTGATGCCGGTGATGTCGGCTTCCTGGAAGCCGTCCTTGCCGAGCAGCGACCGGGCAACGTTACCGGTCAGCGCGAACACGGGGGTGGAATCCATCCAGCTCGTACAGATCCCCGTCACGAGGTTTGTCGCGCCGGGACCGCTGGTGCCGAGGCAGGTCCCCATGCGGCCGCTGGCGCGCGCATAGCCGTCGGCCATGTGCGCGGCCGCCTGTTCGTGCCGAACAAGGATGTGGCGAATGCCGGGGAACTGGGGAAGTGTGTCGTAGAGCGGGAGGACGACGCCGCCGGGATACCCGAAGATCGTGTCCACGCCTTCACGCTGGAGCCCGTCCAGCACCATTTGTGCGCCAGTCATGCGCGCCATAGAACCGGGACCTTTCCCGCGGCAGCCATGGTTTCCGGCGTTGCCCCCGGTAAGGGGTATCCGGCGCCCGCCACGCCATTCGGTCGTGGCTTCCTCCCGTCCCTCATGGAGGCGGCGGAAGGATTGAGGCGAGGAGGGTTGGCTGGTAGGCCGATTTCCCTCCGGCGTAAAACCGCAGTTGAACTAGAGTACGACACCGTTACGTCGTGCGGAAAGCCACCTTGTGTGTCACGGGTCGACGACGAACGTCCCCACCATGTCGTGAATGGTGCAGAGGAAGAAGTAACTGCCCGGCGTCGCGGCCGTGAACGTTTGCGTGGCGGTGCAGGGACCGGTGCACGTGTCGCCGTGCGGGAGCCCGGGGAGGCTGAATGTGAGGTTGTGCTGGACGCCGGTGTCATCGTTCTGGAGCGTGGCGGTAACGGTTGCCCCGGAGGGCACGCGGACCGACGTCTTGTCGAATTGCGTGTTAAAGGCGCGGAACGTCAGCGTCACCGCGGAAGCCCTCGGCGCTGTTGTGGGCTGAGGCGCAGGAGTGTTCGCCGGTGTGGCCGGCGCAACGGTGCCCGCGGGCGTCGCGGGCGCCGTCGGCGGGACGGTCGCGGCGGATGGAGCGGCCGACGCGCTGGGCGCTGGTGAGGCTGCGGATGTCGCAACGGTTGTAGTGGCGCCGATGCTTGTCGAGGTAGGCGTAGCGACGTTGACCTGGGCGCCGGCGGTTGGCTGTGGTTGGGCGTCGTCGCCGCCGCATGCGGCCGCCAGCGAGGCCGCAACCGCCAGGGCTGCCGCAAAGCGGCGCAGCAAGGCGCCAGCAACAATCATGACCCCACCCCCGCAAAGAACGAGGTGGCCGGCTCCCCCGGCCACCTCAGGCAATCGTCAGTCAGCACGGCGCTCCGTGTGGGGGCGCCAGTGATTACGAACCGCGCCGCCGCGAGACGGCCATGACCGTGGAGCCGCCGGCAACCACCAGCAGCAAAACGCCGGCCGCAAGCTCGAAGTTGGCGAACCCGTTCTGTGAGGTCATCGAATCGCCGGTGGCGGGCGGCAGCGGCGCGAGCGTGGTCGCCGGGATCTGGGCGCGGACCACGCCGCCGGGGTTCGCGGTGGAGTGGACGTTCACGTAGAGCTCACCTTTCGCGAGCGCGTCGGTGAAACCCTTCCAGTTGTCCTTCAGCGGGCCAACGAGGTTCGCCACGGTGAGGGTGCCTGTGGGGTGAATCGCCCCAACAGCGGGGTCGGCCGGGCCAAAGAGGAAGGCGACCACGGGCCCGTTCGTGCCCTTCGCGCCCTGGTGGATGTGTGCCTGCGTAAGGTTCGGGCCGACCGCGCTAAGGTCGAACTCGAGCTTCCCGTCGGTGAGGACGGCGTTGAACGAACCGGTGGCGTTGGCGGTAACGGGCGGGTTCTCCTCGGCGCCGCTGAGCGTGATCGGCTTGATTGTTGCCGAAGGCGCCGTCTGCGCCGACGTGACCGTGGCCGATGCGAGGACGAGGGCCGCGCCGGCGAGGGCCGCTGCCATGGTGGCGGCGAAGGCCCCTCGCCTTCGCCAGGACGAAACCAGTGTCATTGAACGCTACTCCTCCAGCTTCACCGGTGCAGCGAACGGTCAGATGCGGCAGTTCACGCCCCGGATAACTGCTGTACGAAAGAGGATCGCGTTAGAGATTCATTAGAGAGGGACTCGCTGGTGAATCCGCGAGCGAGCCCAGCCGTACCGCGCATCGGTCATGGGCCATCGAAGGCGATGGCGGCCATCCTCATCCGCACCGGCAGGTCTCGCGGAGGCGGTGCGGCGGCAGCGGAGGGCCCGAGGTCGCTGTGGGACTGAGCGAATTGTTTTGCCGCTGCGAGATCGACATCGAGCCGGTCGAACGTTTTGCCGGGAAGGAGCGACCAGGCCCAGGCGCCTGCGAATCCCTTGTCGTAGAAGTCCTGGAAGCGTTGGCGGGCATCGACGGCGGCGCCGGCGTACAACTCGCCGAGCACGAGCGGCGCATCGAGGCCGTAACGGGCAACGACGGACTGGTAATCGGTGCATCGCGCACACCAATCGCCGGAACTCATGGGGTCGTACCAGTGGGCCTGGTAGAAGTCGAGGCCCTGCCCCAACCACATCGGCAAACCATCGAGCATCGCGGAGCCAACCGTCACGTAGGCCCCGCTGTTGGCGTGCACCGCAGCCGCGATGGCGGCAACGGTGGCCTGTACGGGCGCCTCGGCGACCACGTGGTTCCAGATGTCCCACTCCGGCTCGTTGAACACCTCCCACGCGAGCACATGGGGGTTGCCGCTGTACTTCGCGAAGAGCGGGCCGAGCGCCTGGGCGAGCGCCTGCCGATGGGCGGGATCAGTGAGCCAGGAGGATCGCACAGCCCCCGGGCCGCTGAAGAGCACGAAGTCGAAATAGAGGTCGTACTTCGCGGCCAGGGCCAGCGCGGCGTCGAAATCGGCGTAGATGCCGGCGTCAAGGCCGGTTGGCTTGCCGGACGCGTCGGTTCCGATTTGCCACGGGTCTCCTGGGAAGACCCACCAGCGGATGACGTGCAGGCCGCTGGCTTTTGCCGAGGCGAAGGTCGAATCGATGAGGGCCCGGGCTGCGGGCGAGCTGGCGCCGCCACCGGAGGGCCCGCAACCGAAGTCGCAGCCCCAGTTGTTCCAGGGCAGGTTCGCGCCCTGAAGGTAGTAGGCGCCGCCGTTCCAGTTCACGCGGCTGGCGGCGAGCGCTTCGATGGCCGGGGCTTCAGCCGGCGCCGGTGGTTGCCGCTCAACGGCTTCGGTTTCAGCGCGTGAGGCCGGCGCCGGCGCCTGCGGGCGGGATTCGCAGGCGCCTAGACAGGAAAAGGCCACAGCCACGGCACCGGCCAACACAACCCAGCCTGTCAGCATTTCCGCGTCCCCACCACCTGACCATTCTAGCTGTCGGGGCGAAGGACGACGGGTGCCGTCAGAGCCGGGCCTTCAGGCGGAGGCCGGCTTGATGGCCGTCACGCTGGCCGAAGCGATGCCGCTGCCGCCGTTGTATTCCGCCGCGACCGAGGTCACATCCACGAATCCAGCGGCCCGGATCTTCGCGAGGTAGTCGGTTTCCTCGAGAGCGCCGCTGATGCAACCGGCCCATTTTTCCATGTCGGTCTTGATGTCCTCGGGGACGGGCCTCGTCCAGACGATATCCGAGACCTGCAGGCGCCCGCCGGGCTTGAGCACGCGGAAGGCCTCGCGGAAGACCTGGTCCTTATCCGGCGAGAGATTGATGACGCAGTTGGAAATGATGACATCCACCGAGGCCGGGTCAACGGGCAGGTCCTCGATCTGTCCCTGGCGAAACTCCACGTTGGTCGCGCCTACTTTGGCGAGGTTGCGGTTCGCGAGCGCGATCATCTCCGGGGTCATGTCCACGCCGATCACGCGGCCGGACTCGCCGACCATCTTCGCCGCCAGGAAGCAATCGATACCGCCGCCGGAGCCCAGGTCGAGCACGGTTTCGCCGGGCGTCATGGCGGAAATGGCGGTGGGATTACCGCAGCCGAAGGCCACATCGGTGACGGTCGCGGGGAGGTCCGCGATTTCGGCCGCCTGGTAAAGCTCAGCGATGCGGGTGATCTGGACCTCGCTGGAGTCGTCGGTGCCGCAGCAGCAGCTGGTGGATGATTCATCCACTGTGGCGCCGCAACACGATTGGGCGGCAGGTGCGGGCGCGCAACATGCGTCGGCCGAGATGACGGGCAAGGACAATTCGTCGGCGTCGAGGACGGGTCGGACGCGGGCGCCGTAGGAGAGCGCGACCTCGGTGCGGATCTGTTCGTCGGTCCGGGTAGTCATTCTGTGGACTCCTTATCGTATTTTTACGATGCAGGTGAATCGTAAAAAACCGATGGTTGTCCCGTCAAGCCCGCTCCCGCACACTATGGCCATGAAGGAGATCGTAGGGCTCACGGGCGAGGAGGAACGGGCGGCGGCGGTCTTCCGCGCGCTCGGGAATCCGGCGCGGGTCCGCATCGTCCGTGAACTGGCACAGCGAAGGGCATGTGCGACGAGTGATTTCGTGGAGTTGCTGCCCCTGGCGCAGTCGACCGTGTCGCAGCACCTGAAGGTGCTCAAAGAGGCGGGCGTTATCCAGGGCGTCATCGAAGGGGGCGACCAGTGCTACTGCCTCGAACCTGAGACGGTGCGCTGGCTCGCGAACTTCACGCACGACATCTGCTGCCCGCAAGGCGAGGACTGCGGGCCAGGCGGATGCGCTCCCGCCGGGTGACGCCACCACTCGCCCGCATGCGCACGACCTGGGCTAGCTGGTGGCAGGTGATCCTCCTCGGTGTGCTCACGATCGGTTCTTATGGCGCGGTGGTTTACTCGTTCGGCGTACTGATCTCGCCGATCCACGAGCAGACAGGCTGGTCGATCGGACTCCTGTCGGTGGCCTACACGCTCACATCGCTGCTGGGCGGGGTGGCAAGCCTTGCGAGCGGGAGGCTGCTGGACCGTCTCGGCGGGCGGCCGGTCATGCTGGCTTCGCTGGCAGCCGGGAGCGCCTTCCTCTTGCTGGCGTCGGCCGCACGGTCGGCGCCGCTGTTCGTGGCAGCATGGGGACTCGGTGGAGGGATCATCGGCGCGGGGCTGTTCTACAACGTGACGATGGCCATCACGACGCGGCTCTATCCCGCCCAGCGGGTGCGCGCCTTCACGATTCTCACCTTCACTGGCGGCTTCGCTTCGGTCCTCTACTTCCCGCTGGCGGGAGCGCTGGTGGATGCGCTGGACTGGCGCGTGGCGTTGCGCGTGCTGGTTGTGCTCATGGCGCTGCACGTTATCCCTGCGGCGGCGCTGGTGGGCGGGGCGAAAGCTTCGACCGCGAGCGGCGAGACCGGCGATGCCGAAACTCCCGCGGGGAGCGTCCTGCAGGCGTTCCTCACCCGTGACGTGCTGCGGATGGTGGCGATGTTTTCGCTTGCTTCCATGGCGTTCGGCGCGATGCAGGTGCACCACGTGCCGGCGATGGAGGCGGCAGGGCTCTCGCTCGGCGCCGCGACGACGATCGCCTCTGTCCGCGGGCTGATGTCGCTGCCGGGCCGGGCGATGCTGGACCCGCTGATTGGAAGGCTGGGCGTGCGCGGGGCCATGTCGGCGGTGTATGGGCTGATGGCGGTCGGGGCGTTGCCGCTGATGCTGAGCGGCAGCCTGGCGTGGCCGCTCCTGTTCATGGTGCTCACCGGCATCGTCTTCGGGTCGGTTTCGCCGCTGCAGGGGCTGTACGCGGTGGAGGTGTATGGCGAACAGCGCCTTGGTGCGCTCATGGGCATGCAGTCGCTGGTCGTGAGCATGGTCTCAGCGTTCGGGCCAACGTTGCTCGGGCTGACCGTCGATGCGACGGGCGGCTACGAGCTCGAGCTGCTGCTGATCGCGGCGCTGTTCTGCGCGGCGCTCGCACTGCTGCTGACGCAGCCACGCCCCGCCCCGAGGGTCATCGAAGAAGGCCTGGCTGAGCCGGGCGTCCTGCCCGCCGGGAACTGAGCCGCGGCCGCTACTTGCCCCAGGCCTCGATGCGGCGCAGGCCCTCTTCCATGCGGTCGTCCGGGGTGGTGACGCTGAGGCGGATGTAGCCCTCGCCGTTAAGGCCGTAGCCGCGTCCGGGCGTGACCACCACGCCGGTCTCATCGATGAGCCGGGCAGCGTAGTCAGCGCTTGTGACGCCGTCAGGCAGCTTCGCCCAGACGTAGAGCGACGCCTTTGGGGTCTCGACTTCGAGCCCGGCCTTGCGCAGGACCTCGACCATCCGGTCGCGGCGGCGCTGGTAAATGGCGTTGTGCTCGTCGATGCAGTCCTGCGGCCCATACACGGCTTCGATCGCCATCTTCTGGATGGCCTGGGGGATGCCGCTGTCGATGTTGGACTTCACCCGCATCAGCGCGTCCACCATGAGCGGGTTGCCGACGATCATGCCGATGCGCCAGCCGGTCATGTTGTAGATCTTCGACCACGAGTTGAACTCG
>CAYTBM010000190.1:3939-6529 GCA_964436025.1 uncultured Anaerolineaceae bacterium | reverse complement strand
TTCGGCCGGAGGCTCGGGAGGGATATTCGCGCCGTGTCTCCGTGCCCCCTCACACCGTACGGGGCTCGCTGGCCGGAACGCCTGGCGGTACTCGTCTCCGTCACTGCCGCTACCCGCCAGTGAAGCAGTGTGCGAGGCTGCGTGTCAATAATGAACGTCCGCACGCTGGTCCTTGCCGGGTTCCTGGCCCTCGCTTCCCTCGGTGCGGCCGCCTGCGGCGGTGGCGACGACGTCCAGATCCAGCGCCCGGCGACTTCGACGCCGGCACCGCCTTCACAGACGCCCACGCCCGACAGCGCTGAGCTTCCGACGGAGTTCCGCGTGGCGTTTATCAACTTGATGAGCCCCATTTCCCTCGACTCCACGAACACGACAGCTTCGGACACCTTCGAAGCGAGGCTAAACCTGGTCATCGAAGAGTTGAGAGAGTTCAAGCCTGACCTCGTGGCATTCAGCGAAGCAACGAAAACGAACGCGCACGGCAGTGTCGAGGATCGCCTGGTCAAGGAGCTCAAGCTCGAATCCGTGTACATCGCGGCGAAGCCCTGGTACGTCGGCCTCTCGAAGGAACAGAACGCAGAGATCGCAAAGCAGGTTGGGTTCCAGGAAGGCGAGCTCGTCCTCGTGCGCAGCGACCGCTTCCCCATCCTCAGTTACGAAAAGATGTGGTTGAACCCGCGGACGTCCGAGGCCGAAGGGCCCGGGGTGATCCATGTGAAAGTGAAGGGCCCGCCCTCGCTTGGGGAAATCGACGTGTTCGTCTCGCACCTCACCGGGCCGGACTCCAGGGTTCGGGCGCAACAGGCGACCTCCTTCGCCCAGCTCATCAAGTCCAAGAAGGGCAGCGGGCCGACCATCGTTGTCGGCGACTTCGGCGACCCGGCCGGGACACCGACGCAACAGGCGTTCCTGGACATCGGCCTCAGCGACATCCTGCAGGAATCGGGCCTGCAAAGCTGCTGCCGGGAAGGTCTCCTCGGCGAGCAGGCGCCGCCCGCCGAACGCACGGATTACATCTTGAGCTCGCAGTGGATGCCCTCAGCGCTCGGGCTCTTCGCCGACCAACCGAAGAAGCAGGACAACGGCCAGCTGCTGTATGCCAGCGACCACAACGGGCTGACCGCCTCGTTCCCGATCGGGGTCCCGCCAGGGCCATAGTCTCTCCGCGAACGGGTTTGCTGACGGCAGCATCAACGCGCCGGTAGCATGCGGGCGCAGAGCACCGGGGGTACGAACGATGGCACAGCTCGACGCGCCAAGCTCGATAGTTGCTCTCTCCGATGGCGTAGTCTTGCTCCGGCCCTGGTCGAAACACGACGCCGGATTCATGGCGCAGGCAAACACGGACCCACTCATCCGGCGCTATAACGGCAAGCTCGACAGGCACGGGTGGCCCGGCCCACTGCTGTCAGTGGCGGACGCCGAAGCCACCATTGACGGTTTCGCGTTGAGTTGGCAGACATTCCAGACCACTGCGAACGCCAGCGGTGTCGCCTTCGCCGTCATCGACGCCAGTTCCGGCCAACTGGCCGGCTGCTGCGGCGTCGATGAGTGGACGGACACGGATGTCGCTCAGTTCGGGTACTGGCTCGCTCCCGAGGCAAGAGGACGCGGCTACGCGTCCCGAGCGGCGGTGCTGATGACTCGCTGGTTGTTCGAACTGGGAGCTGCCCGCGTCTGCCTGAAGATCGTGGCGGGAAACGACGCATCTGTCGCGGTCGCGCGGCGGGCGGGGTTCGAATACGAGGGGAACATGCGCGCGTACGGCGCCTGGCAAGGCGAGCGCTGCGACGTAATGCTGTTCGCGGCGCTGCCCGAAACATGGAACCCGGTCGCGACTACAGACTCTCGTGGCCGCTAGCCGCGGCCATCGCCCACCAGCCGCAGGGCCGACGGGCGCGGCCCGGGTGTGAGCCGTCCACAATCCGTCAACAAAGTTGCTGACGCGGTAACTTCTTGCCCTTACGATGCGCCCCAGCACCCGGGAGGTGGTTTTCTTGGCCGTCATCGCAAACGCGAGCGCCTCATACCCAGTAAACATCCACGTGGAACCACAAACGGAACCACGAAACAAGACGACTGTGGCCTTCCGCATCATCCTGGCCATCCCGCACGCGTTGCTTGTGGGTGGCGTATTCGGCGCCGGGGCAATCTTCTCCGCGCGGGGCGATTGGTGGGGCGGGTTCAGCAGCAGCGGTGTGCTTGGAGCCGTCGCGGGAGTCTGCGCCCTCATTTCGTGGTTCGCCATCCTCTTCGCCAACCAGCATCCAGAAGGGTTGCGCAACCTCTGCACGTTCTACCTGCGGTGGAAAGTCCGCGCGGTGGCGTACATGGCGCTCTTCCGCGATGACTACCCGCCGTTCGGAGACGCGGACTACCCGGCAACACTGGACCTGACGATGGCCGAATTTCCGCGAGACAAGCTGTCCGTGGCGCTTCGGATCATCTACGTGATACCGCACGGCATCGTGCTCTTCTTCCTGGGGATCGCCTGGTTCTTCACGAGTGTCGTGGCCTGGTTCGCGATCCTCATCAACGGGGAGTATCCGCAGGGGCTGTACAACTTCGGTATGGGCGTGTTCCGCTGGTC
>CAYTBM010000190.1:0-3839 GCA_964436025.1 uncultured Anaerolineaceae bacterium | reverse complement strand
GTCAGGAAGAGACGATTGGCGTCTCGCCGCGCGCGAGGGTCGCGATTTCGTCCGCTGTAGGCGATGGGTACTGGACGCGCGGGTGGTAGACGGCGCGCAGCGTGGCTTTGAAGCTGGCGGCCACTACCTGGAGTTCTCGCAGGGTGATGTCGCATTCGTCCAGCTGGCCCTCAGCGAGCCGTTCGGCAAAGACCGAGTCGACCATCTGGTCCAGCCCACCGACGCCCTCGTCCTGGCGTGCCCGCGCCACCGCCTCTGAGGAGTCGGCGAGCATCACAATTGCAGCCTCCCGGCTCTGCGGGCGCGGGCCGTCGTAGCGGTAGTCCTTCGGCTCTACCGCCTCGCCGTTCTCCACCGCCTGGCGATAGAAGAAGGTCACGAGGCGCGTGCCGTGGTGCTGCGGGATGAAATCGCGCACAACCGCGGGCAGATGGTACTTCCGACCCAGCTCGATCCCGTTCGTCACGTGCGCTCGGATGATTCGCGCGCTCTCGACTGAGGCCATCGAGTCGTGCGGGCTCTGAGCGCCATCGAGCATGTTCTCGACGTAGTTTCCCGGCATGGCCAGCTTCCCGATGTCGTGGTAGTAGGCGCCAACCCGCACGAGGAGCGCGTCCGCACCGACGCGCGCGGCTGCCCGCTCTGCCAGTGCGCCGACAAGCATCGAATGGTGGTACGTCCCTGGGGCTTCCTCCTGCAGGCGGCGGAGGAGCGGGTGTTCGGCCTGCGCGAGCTCCATGAGCTGGAGCCTCGTGGTGACGCCGAATACCATCGCCAGCACGACGAACACTCCCACCGCAAGAACCGCCGAGGCCAGGCCATGCACAGCCGCCGCGAGCGCTATCCAGCCGAGCTGGACGTTTTCGCGGGGCGCCGCCACCAGCCAGAAGACCAGCATGATTGCCGCGGTCGTCGCCGCGACCACTATGCCGGCAACGGCGAACCTGCTGACCCGGTTTGCCCGGTACACAGCAGCGGCGCCGGCCAGGCCGCCGGCCGTGTAGGTCATTCCCAGCTCCAGCGCCTGAAGCGAGCCGACGTACGAGCTCCCCGCGATCTGCGGCGCCGTGCCGCCCACGAAGACTGCGAACAGCCCGACGGCGACCGCAACCAGCACGGCGAGGGAGAGGTCGGCGAAGCAGGCGGTGACAATGGCCGCCGTTGCCACCGGCAGGGCGAAGGAGAAGAAGCGCTCGTGCGTGTCCGGCGTGACCGCGGGAAGCGCTATCCGCGCGCCGATGAGGACCGCGGCCACGGTCACCGCCACCAGCACCATGCGGCGGTTCGCCGGCTCGGCGAACGGCTGGAAGAGATACGTGTAGACGCCGAGGAGCGTGCCCAGGCCCAGGGCCATCACGATGCCGCCCGCAACCGCATACAGGTCAAGCCCGTCATCGATCACGCCCGTCGCCTTCAGCGCTTCGATGTCCTGGGCCGAGATCTCCTGGCCTTCCGTGACGATGACCTGCCCCTGCGAGAATGTGCGCACCACGGGCGGAACAGACTGCCTGGCCTGCTCCCGCCTGGCGTCGGTAGCCGGTTGGTCAACGCGGAACGTCTCGACGGAAAACGTCCGCAGCACGCCGATCAGCGCGTTCCGCTCGTCGCTGCTTCCGGGCGTGAAGTCCTTCACGGTATCGGCGTAGGCGCTGGCGGCCTTATCGATGTCGTCTTTTTTGAGTGGTGCGCTCAGCAGTGTCGCCAGGCCGCTCGAGACCATCTGCCGGAAGGCGACCAGCCGGGCCGGGTCCATGTTCAGCAATGCCGCCCGTTCGAAGTTTGCCAGCGGCTGGGGCGTCGAAAGGTTCGCCAACTGGTCCTGTTTCTGCTGCGCCGTCAGGTCCGTCCGCGACGAAACCGCCCGGACCGAATCAACGAAGCGGGCCGCTTTGTCCACCTGTTGATCGCGCAGTGAGGTATCCACCGGGAGCGACTCTTCGGGCACCGCCTGCGCGCGTTCGTTCCGCTCGGCATCGGTGAGGATCTGGGATTCGAACTCCTCGCCGTGAGCGGCGGTGAACGTCCGGGAAGCCACGTCGCCCACCTTCAACCCGCGGTCGAACTGGAAGAGCGGGACTACAAGCGCGACCGTGGCCGCGGCGAGGATCAGGCCGAAGAGCGCCGCGGACGTGCGGTTGACCTGGCGGCTGGCGGGGCGAATCTGCATGAGTGAAGGCAGGATACCAGAGCACGTGGCCGCGGCCGGTGAATGTTGACTGACGACGGAGCCACCGGAGCGCCGCAGGTGCGGGAAGAATCGCTACGCGGGGCCTTCGCCGAGGATGTCGTTGAGCGCCGTGAGCCTTTCGATGACCAGATACCCGGAGCGGTCCCGGGCGCGGTCGGTGCGTTCGAGGAGGATCGCGCGCATCCCTGCCGCGCGGGCCCCTGCGATGTCGGTGGCGACCATGTCCCCCACGAAGATGGCGTCCTGGGGAGCCACTTTCAGCTCCGCGAGCGCGCGAAGAAACGGCCCCGGATTCGGCTTCGCCAGGCCGACATCGGCCGACGACACAAACGCGTCGATGTACCCTGCGAGGCCCAGTTCGTTGACCTTCGGGCCGAAGAGCGACGACGGGAAAATCGCGTTCGTCACCACGGCAGTGCGGTAGCCGCGGTAGCGCAGCGAAGCGAGCAGCCCCCGCGCGTCGTCGTACACCGACATCCCATGCGTGGACTCCTGGAAGAAGAGCCGCGCACAGGCCTCGACGTCGCCCGCGCCAACGGCGAGTCCCAGCCAGGTGAACGCCGCGCCCAGCAGCCGGCTCAGGTGCGGCGCGGTCTCCGTTTCGCCGGGCCGGTACTCCGGCAGCACCGCCTGGAAGGCACGTTCGAAGTCCGCGTCCGAAAGGTCATACTCCAGCCGCTTGCGCACGAAGGCGGCGACGGCCGAAGCAGGCGCGCCGAGCACAACGGAATCGTCGCGCACGATGGTGCCGCCCCAATCGAAAAGCACGGCGCGGATAGCCACCGGCTAGGCGCCCAGGAGCCTGCGCACGGTTTCGTTGATCAGACGGCCATCGGCGCGGCCGGCGAACTGCTTGGTGAGCACGGGCATTACCTTGCCCATATCCCTCGGCCCGGAAGCGCTCGTCTCGGCGATGACTTTCGCGGCGGCAGCTTCGATCTCTTCGGCGGAGGCCTGCCGGGGGAGATAGACCTCAAGGATGGCCGCCTCGGCACGTTCCTTATCGGCGAGGTCCGCCCGTTTGGCTTTTTCGAACTGGTCGATGCTGTCCCGGCGCTGCTTCAGTTGCTTCTGGATGATGCTCAGCACTTCATCGTCGCTGGCGATGAGCGGCGGGAGTTTGGCCATCGCGGCAAGTTCTTCATCGCTGGCGCCGGCCGGGGGCGTCCGGATCTCCGCGTTGCGGATGGCGGCGATGAGCATGCGCAGGGCGCTTTTGCGGGTCTCGTCCTTCGCGCGCATGGCGTCGGAAAGGTCGGCCTGGATCTTCTCCTTCAACGTGACCATCGGATTGGCTCCCCGGGATGAAATGACGCGGGCCCGGCATGATGGCCGGGCCCGCGAGTGTGGTCCTGACTGGGCCCTAGCGCCTGCTGGCTGCGCGGGCTTCGCTGCGGAGTTGCTTCTTGCGGAGCTTCCGCAGGCGGGCAGCTTCCTTCTTCTTGCGCTTCACGCTCGGCTTTTCGTAGTGTTCGCGGCGCCGCGCCTCAGCCAGGATACCGTCCTGCTGGACGCGCTTGTTGAAGCGCTTCAACGCAGCTTCGAACGCTTCGCCATCGCCGACAATGACTTCTGCCAAGAGGGGAGATCACCTCGCCTTCGCGCACGGAATCGCCCGGGTAACGGGCCGCAGGTCCTTCACCATAACACG
>CAYTBM010000189.1:0-6533 GCA_964436025.1 uncultured Anaerolineaceae bacterium | reverse complement strand
TCGATGACGTACAGGTTGCCATCGGCGTCGCGCTCGATGTCCACGGGCGAGAAGAAGAGACCCGGCAACGAACCGGCGCCGCCGAACACGGCGTGGCCATCCTGGTCAGTGCCTGGCTTCGGTGGTTCAACCGGGCGGGCGAGGAGCTTTCCGGTGTTGCGGTCGAAGTTCGCCGGGAAGAACGCGTAGGCGTCGACGCTGCCGTTCGGGCGGCCCGGGTCGTGGTCGCGCCAGTACTTCAGCCAGGTCTCGGTCCAGCCCTTGTGCACGAAGCCGTTCCAGATGTGCTTCCAGGTCGTGAGGTGCCTCGGACCGCAGTCGCCCTGTAGGCCGGTGCAGATGCCGTTCGGCTTCGCCGACATCGCGTACTTGTAGGTCTCGTCGAACCACCAGCGGTGGGGGTACTTCTCGGGGCTGCCGTACTGGATGGTCGAATTCGTCACGTAATCCTGGGCGCGGCCAACGTTGGACTGGTTCACGAGGAGGACATCGAACTGGCCTGCCGGCACGCCACTCGAAAAGTCGACGTAGCTCACGCTCCGGTAGTCGCGAAGGTACCAGGCCCAGGGCCAGGCGAACGAATCCGCCGAATCGACCGCGATAGGCATGTCGTAGCCCTTGCCGGAGGCTTCCGCGAGGTCGTCGATCTCTCGCGCAACGCGCGCGAGGTCGCCGGAGCTCTGGGTGTAAATGAGCAGGTCGCGCGGGTTGTCTCCGCGTTCGAACGAGACTTTGTACATGGTCCCGACCGAGAACACGCTGAGGGCGCCCATAACGGCGGTCAGCGCGACCACGCCCGCAGCCTGTCTGCCGAAAGGCCAGACGGCGTAGAGCGCGACTCCGGCCGCGCCCAGCAGGATCGCAAATCGCGCAGCGAGAGTCGCGTTGCCGCCCGGCAGGTAGGCGATCAGCCAGAGCGCGCCAGCCGAAATGAGGGCCACGCTCCCAAGGGTCACGAGCAGGCGCGAGACCGCGGGCTTCTCTTTCCAGGCGGCCCAGGCCTGTTGCACGGAGTACGCGGCAAGCACGCAGGCCGGCAGGGCGAGGTGGGTGTTCAACCAGGGCATCTTTTCGGCGCCGAGCGAGAGCGCGGCCCACATGCCCACCAGCCAGAACGCCAGGAAGCGCGAGAACGCATTGCCCCGCACGACGGTCCACCACGCGCCACCGATGCAGATGGCGAGCGGGAGGAATTCGTACGCCGGCATGAGCATGTAGTAGTAGAACCAGGGCTGGTCGCCGCGGGAGACGTGCTGCTGCGTCTTCCAGTAGTCGAGCGAGCCCCAGGGCCCGCTAATCAGGCCGTTCCAGTTGGTCCAGAACGAAGTCATCAGCGTCAGGTAGATCAGGGTGCAACTGAGGAACGCGATCGCCCAGAGCTTCGGGCGCCACTGCAGTCCCGCGAAGGCGGCAATGCTCGTAGTGACGGAGAACAGACCCGCGATGGCGATGGCGTCACGCTGGGCAATCGCTCCCTGCAGGTGCAGTTCCCAGCTCAGCCGGTCCTTCTCGACAATTCCCAGCGGCTCCAGGACGAAGAAGCGGCTGATCGGCGTCAGCAAGGGCAGCGTGAATGTGCCGAGGAGGACGAGGATGTCGGCCGGACGGGGCATCTCTTCGCCCCAGTCCAGGCGCTCGCGCAGGGGTCCGAGGAACGGCCAGAGCGCCGCGAATGCCCAGGCAAAGGGCGCGAACCCCATCGTCAGCAGGAGCTTGCGCAGCGGCGTATTGATGTCGGCGCGTTCTCGGGCAAGCGCGGTCAGCTCGTCCGCGCCCAGCTCGGGCCGGCTTGCAGCGAGCGCAGCCAACTCCTCGCGGAAGTAGCGGTTGGAGCGGCCCACCAGCGTGCGTTCGGCAAGCTGGATGGCGGTGTGAAGGTCGACGTACACGAGGAAGACGGCGATAGCCAGGAATGCGCCCTCTTTGGTCAGCACGTTGCCGGTGAACGCGATGGCGAGGACGTAGAGCCAGCGGTCCCGGCCTTCGTCCAGGTACCGCCATATTGCGACCACCATGAGCATGGTGAAGAAGCCCATGTAGATGTCTTCGCGGAAGAACCGGCTGTAGTAGACGAGCGTTGGCGAGAAGGCGATGAACGCCACAGCGGCCATCGTGCCCGCCTGTCCGAGGCGCCGCCGGATGAGGAGCGGCAGGGCAACGATCGCCAGCCCGAAGATCGCCGCTGAGACGCGGCTGGTGTAGTCGTTGGCGCCGAAAATGAAGAAGACGAGCGCCTGCGCGTGGTAGTAGAACGGCCCGTGGAAGATGGGGCTGTGCTTGTATGTCCCCTGGAGCAAGCTCCACGACCATTGTGCGTGGATGCTTTCGTCGTGGTGGAGGGCGCGGGTGCCGAGGTCGAAGAACCGGAGGCCGAGGGCGAGGCCGAAGATCACCACGTACGCGACGATCTCCCAGCGCACGGCGACTCGCAGCGAAAGCACCCGTTCGAGCGCGTTCGGAGACGACGGTGCTGCCGGCAAAGAGCGTGCGGTCATTGGCCTGCCTTGAGATATACGGCGAGCGGCGCCGGGACGTTCTTCAGAGAGTTGCGGTTGCTTAACCATCGCAAATAGTCGAGAAAGCCGCCGTCAGGGCCGTTCCGGGCCTGCGTGAAGCTCCATTGCCCTTCGACGACCGCATAGCCCTCCGGCGCCGCTTCGGTGACAGGCCAGACAACGGCAGTGGCGTCCGTGGGAATGCGGGTGGCGATCGCCACCCCGGGGGTGTCGCGGAGAGCCCAGGTCATGGCGCTCTCGAACGATGGGTGGACAACCACCTGCCCGCCGTGTTCGCGCACCGCGGTTTTCACGATGGCGCGGATTTCGTCGCCCTGCGAGGTCGCGACTGGTGAAGGCATGGGCTCGTTCGGACCCCCAAAGGCAACCCCTGAAGCGCCCGAAAGGAGGATGAGCGCACCGACGAACATCGGGGCGACAGCAACCGCGCCGAATGTCCGGCGGCTGCTCAGGAGTAAGCCGAAACAGGCGATAACCGCGATGCCAAGGCCCAGGACGATCAGCTTGTCGTCGGCGCTGCCGGACTTGTTCACACGCGCCCAGTCCACGACGTAGGCCTCCATCACGGCGAGGCAGAGCAGCATCCCGGCGAGCACGCCGGCCGCGTACCGCCATTCCACGCGCTGCAGCGCGGCAGCCAGCCCGGGGATCTCCAGGCCGATGATCAGCGCCGCGGGTAGCGCGACGGCGGCCAGCGGGGTGGGGTCGGCGGCGCCGGCGGAAGCGACCAGCCAGAGCAGCGCTGCGCCGAACCAGGCGTACAGCGGCAGTTCGAGCGTACTCCAGTCATCGTCGCGCCAGCCGCGGTAGAGCTGCGCTCCTGCCGCCGCGAGGGCTCCCAGGATCAGCGGCGAGGAGTAGAGCACGGCCAGGTGGAGGGTGTGTTCGGAGGACCACGGCCGATCGAAGCCCGCGCCGAATGCCGCGATCGGCGAGACGGTTGGCCCTTCCCAGCCGAACCCGAAGCCGACGCTTGCCGCGAAGGCGCCGAGGAGGCCGCCGCCGGCGGACCAACCCAACGCCCGGCGCTCCGGGTAGTCCTGCCGTACCAGCCGCAATGCCGCGACCCCGACCACCAGCGGCAGCACGACGCCTCCGCAGGTGGCGGCGGCGAACCCGGCGAGGCCGTAGAGCCACGGCGCTACACCGTCCTCGTTCGCGAGCACCAGCAGCCAGAGCGCCACCGCGACATCGAATGCAGATGCCGTGGCGGTGCTCCCGAACAGGATCGCCGCGGGGTCGAGGGCGAGGAGCAAGAGGGCCGCGAGCGTGGCAGACTCGCCGAACGCAGGCCGCAGGCGGTACAGCGCGAAGGGCACGGAGACGCTCGCCAGGAGAGCGATGATCCGCGCCGGGACCTCCGACGTCGTGAAGCTGAAGCTGACAGCCGCGAGGCCCTGGAACAGCGTGGGGATGTAGCGCGTGTCCTCGTGGCCGGCGTGGGCCTGCCATGCACCCGACAGCGCATCGAGCTCGGCGCCGCCGACCGGGATGCTGAGGAGGCCGGCGAGCCGCACGAGTACGAAGAGCGCGCCCACGCCAACCCACAACAGGGCGCCCACGGAGATCTCTCGCGTGGCCGGCCGTGCTTCGCCGATCACTGTCACGGGTTGCGCACCGTCGCTTCCACCGGCAGGCGATAGATCGTGTAGTTGCCTGCTTTGTGAGCAACGTCCAGGAATTTCGAGAAGTCCGGCAGCAGACCCGGATAGCGTGCCAATTCGATCCGTCCTACCACGAGGTATTCTGCGCCGAACTCACGCATTACCGCTTTCACGCGCTCAGGATCGCCTGAGTAGTACGCAGCGTCGACCTCGTCCTGGCGGCGAAGGAACTCCGCCCGGTTTTTGGCGTTGTCTCCGCGCCACTGGATTTCGTGGAAGTACCAGCCGATCGGCGTCGCTCGGCCGGTGCGCGCAGCAATTCGGCCTGAGTCCGAATAATCCACGCCGGCATCCACGAGCACCGGAGCGCCGGAGCTTGGCGCCCAGCGGCGGCCGCTGGCTTCGATGACCACGGCGTCGCGCGGGGTGTTCTTCGTGATCCACTGCACGAGGTCGTATTCTCCCGGGTCAGCGGCCGCTACCGCCGCGAGGCCATCGACGCTCGTCTGGGCGTCGAAGCCGTTTGTGCGGTTGAACGCGGCGAGCAGCGGGTAGCAGAGGCCGATCACCACCAGTCCCAACGCCGGAACGGCTACGTAGCCCGCAGGTTGTCTCCGGAGGTTCCGAAGCGCCTGGACGATGCCCACAGCGCCGCCCAGAGAGAGCAGCACCCACGCCTGGTAGGAGAGCTTGAAAATGGTATTGAGCCGGGGGACGCTGCCGAAGAACACGTCCTTGATGAGGAACAGTTCGGAGCCGTAGAGCAACATCACGCCGAACGCCGCGCAAGCCGCCGGGAAAGCCAACGCCCTTCGCCGCGCGGCCAGCGCCACCGCACTGAAGCACAACAGCCATGCACTCAGCGCGTAGATCGCAAGCGTGACCCAGCCGCCGGCGCCGCGCGCGTCCACGCCATCGGAAAGGTCGCCTTTGGCCATGGCCAGGGCGATCCAGCCGACGAACGGCGCGAGCGGTATCCACGCCGTCCCCAGCGCGATGTTCTGGGCTGTGTTGCCCCGTAACCCGCGGTACGACCATGCGGCGGTGGCGAGCCCGGCGAGGCCCAGGGCGCCGAACTGCAACAGAAGGTGCGCCGGCCGCGTCCCCGGCCCGATGTATGGCTCGAGGCCGCCTGCTTGAGACGAGAAGTCGAGAGCCCACGGCAGGTAGAGCACCACGGCCACGACCCCAAGCGGCCCGACGTAGGTGACCGTGCCGAGCAGCGACTCACGCAAACCATGGCTACGCAGATTCCGCGCCAGCACCGCCAGCGAAAACAGCCCCGTGAAGGTGATGACGTCCCAGGCGTTCTGGAACGCCAGCCCGCCCAGCAACACGGCAAGGAGCAGCGATTCGAACGGCATCCGCCGGTGCCGCCGCCAGTCCAGCCGGCCACGCCCGCGCCACAGTGCCGCCGAGGCCCCAATCGCGAGCAACACCAGGGGCAGCGACATCACGTGGGGGTGCAGATCTCCCAGGAGGAAGCTGAAGAACGGGAATTCGGTGATCGTGTTCGGGATGACGCGCGAGCCCTGCCACCAGAACCAGTACTGCGTCGGGTACCACTCTGTCGTCCGGGGGTTTACGGCGCCGTTGTAACAGTCCAGTGCCTGCCCGGGTTCGCAGGGGAGCAGCCATTCGACGCCAAACGTCTTGTAGAGCCCTTCGTTGTAGTGCTCGTGGGCGGCGGACCATTCGAACACCGCCGAAAGCGAGCCGACGAATAGCAACAGCACGACCGCGAGACCGCCCGCCGCGACCGCGGCGTTTCGAGCACGGGAACCGAGCACCCAGCGCGTCAGCGCGGACGCCAGGGAGGCGATCGCGGCGGCGGCGGCAGCGAAGGTATACGCCAGCGAGAGGTTGTAGCCCGTCGAGGCGGAGACACCGGAAATGGAGGTGAGCACGCCTGACTGGAGGTAGCCGAAGTAGTAGTAGCTCGCGGGTTCGCCCGCCAGCCAGGGGTCCTTCGGCGGGTACTCCTCGGAGTTGAGCGTGGCGTTGAGGTACATCAGGTCCATGGGCTGCTCGGTGCCGCCGATTTCGCTGTTGTAGGAACGGAACGCCGTGTACCCGAAGAACGCGAAGCTAAACACGGCCACCGCGATGACCACTCCGGGCCAGGCCCGCCGCCAGGTGACTTTGAACCAGCGGTCGCGTCCCACAACTGCCGCCGCGATCAGGGCGACGATCACCACGGCGACGAAGTAGTCTCGCCGCCCGGCGCTGAGGACGTGGAAGACGCGCAGGATGAAGTAGAGATAGCTCGTGACCAGCAGCCCGAGGGGGAAGCTCAGGGCGGCGCCGGCGTCGGGCAATCTGCGCAGGACGACGGCCGCAATCGGGAACCCGCAGGCGGCAATCACGATTGCCGCGGCCCAGAACGCGAGCACGTCGAGCATTACGCCTCCTG
>CAYTBM010000188.1:0-6537 GCA_964436025.1 uncultured Anaerolineaceae bacterium | reverse complement strand
CGCCGCCCCGGTGGACGTTCAACACCTGCAGACCGCGGCAGATTGCCAGCACAGGGAGACTCGACCGCTCGGCCTCGTCCAGGGCTGCGAACTCGACCGCATCACGCGCTTCGTTGACGAACCGCATTTCCGCGCCGGCCGGCTTCTCTCCGTACCTCGAGGGATGGACGTCGGCGCCGCCGGACAGCACCAGGCCGGCGCTGCCCCGGACGAGTTCGCGCACAGCCGCCGGGTCCGTCGCCGGGAAGACAGCGCGAACCTCCAGGTCCAGCCCCGGCAGCGCGAGCGCAGCGGTATAGCACTCGTCGGAAGCAGCCGAATTGCCCCCGAGGCTCAAGACGACGCGCGTGGTCATGGGGCGCCTCGTCGCCGGGACGCCGGCTGCGGCCGGTCTTCCACGCGCCATACGAACCGGAGCCCGCTCCATTGGTCGTCGATGGCACACACCTTGTTGTCCACGAGCCCGGCCGCGAGGCCGATCTCCCGGACGCTGTTCTCATCGATGTTCGCCGGGTGCCCGGGCCGCTTCTTTGGCCAACCGATCCATAGTCCGCCGGCCCACGCCAGGCGTGGCTTGAGCGCCACGAACGACTCTTCCACGGCGCCGCGGTCGCGCGCGAACGAGACGATCACGTCAATCTCCTCTTCGGTCACAGGGACCATGACCGAGCCGTCGGGCAGGGCCCCAAGGGTTTCGTTGAAGCCGTCCGGCGGATCGACCAGGGCGACGCGCGACCGTGGCTTAATCCCGAGTTTCTGCGGAAGCGGTGTGCCCGAGTAGCCGGCCATTGTCCGCACATCCTACCAAGCTCGGTCCTCTTCGAAGGCGCGGTCCGAATCTTCGGTGTTCTCCTTACATGCCCGTTGGGGACGGCGTGGTACGGTGGGCGCGGCCGGCGGACGCCGGCTGCTTGAGAAGGCCCAACCTCTTAAGCGGAGAGGACCTTCCACTTTGGCTTTGCTCACCCCCGTGCGGCCCATTTCGGCGCGGCCCGCGCCAGCGGTCGACTACGCAGTGCTCAAGCGGCGTATCAAAGACGCCGGCCTGCTTGATGCGAAACCCGGCTACTACTGGATCAAGACGGCGGTGGCGCTCGGCACGCTCGCCGTCGCCATCACGGTCGCCGTCGTTGCCTCGAATCCCTGGCTGCTGATTGCCGACGCGGCGTTCATGGGCTTCGCCTCAACGCAAATCGCATTGCTCGCCCACGATGTTGGCCACCGCCAGGGATACCGCGGCCGCCGCACCAACCGCATCGCCCGCGCCGCCTTCGGCAACTTCTTCCTGTTCGTCAGCCACTCATGGTGGAACGACAAGCACAACCAGCACCACGCCACCCCGAACCACATCGATAAAGACCCGGACATCCAGTTCCCGATGATCGTCTTCTCCTCCGAACAGATTGCGACTCGAAAGCGATGGCTGCGGCCGATCATCGCCATCCAGGCGTTCCTGCTCCTCTTCCTGCTTCCCTTCCAGGGCCTGAACATGCGGATCATCAGCATCCGCCACCTGTTCACCCCGGAGGCCCAGAAGCCCTGGCTCCAGGGCGCGCTGTTCGTCGCGCATGTCGCCGCCTACGGCGTGCTGCTCTACTTCATCGGGCTACCCTGGGCCGTCCCCTTCGCGATCGTTCACCAGCTGACATTCGGCCTCTACAACAGCTCCGTCTTCGCCTCCAACCACAAGGGAATGCCGCTCACCGCCGACGGCAAGCGCATGGACTTCTTCCGGGAGCAGGTGCTTACGTCGCGAAACGTCAGCGCTCACCCGTTTACCGATTTCTGGTATGGCGGGCTGAACTACCAGATCGAACACCACCTGTTCCCGACCATGCCGCGCTGCAACCTGCGCAAAGCGCAGCCCATCGTCGAGGCGTTTTGCGCCGAGCAGGGAGTCAGCTATCACTCCACGGGCCTGTTCGCCTCGTACCGCGAAGTGCTCAGCCACCTCCACCGGGAAAGCGCTTCGCTTCGTTCCAGGAGCACGTCCACAGCCTGAACGGGCGTCGATGCTGTCCTCGCGCGAACGACCGCTCGCCGCTGGTGTAGGCTTCGCGCATGACGGTGGACCTCGCCTGCGATGACGCCATTAATCGGCCCGCGGAGTACTTCGGTCGCGCGCTCGAGGCTGGGCCGGTGCAATGGAGCGAGGCGCAACGCGCCTGGGTCGCGCTTTCGCACGCCGAAGTCGAGGCCGGCTTCCGCGACAACGATCTGCTCTCCGCGGAACGCACCGGCGCCTTCGCGCGTGCCGCCCGCGGCCGCAGCGAAGCGTTCGCCAGGGCGGTTGACCTGCTCAGCGGCTGGATGAACTTCCGCGACCCGCCGGCCCATACCCGTCTGCGCGAGCCGGTGAAGGGGGCATTCACCCCTCGCGCCGTGTCCGCCTTCGAGTCCCAGGTCCAGCAGATCGTCGACGCCGCGATAGACCGCTTCGACGGCGATGTGGTGGACCTCAATGCCGCCTTCGCCCACCCCGTCCCCGCACTGGTCATCGCGGCGCTTCTCGGCGCGGACGCCTCCGACCGCGAACGCTTCCAGGGCTGGTCCGATGACATCGGACGGCTCGTTTTCGCTATGGAGCCGGGCAAGATAGCGGAGGAGCCGGTCAACCGCGCCGTAGCCGAGTTCGTGGGGTTCTTCGGGCGCCTCATCGAGCGCGAACGCCGCGAGGCAACCGGAAGCGTGCTCTCTGCGATCGTCCACTCTGACATCGGGCAACTCAGTGAAATGGAACTCGTCGGGGCCTGCACGCTGCTGCTCTTTGGCGGCCACGAAACAACAACAACGCTGCTCGCCAACACACTCTGCGTCCTGCTCGAACGGCCGGACCTCGTCCAGTGGCTGCGCGCGCACCCGGAATCGACTGCGCAGGCCGTGGAAGAATTCCTGCGGATCTGCGGCCCGGCCCGGAGCATGCCGCGCAAGGTGGCGAAGACGCACGAACGCGCCGGGCAGACCCTCGAGGCCGGCCAGAACATCTTCCTGGGTATTGTCTCGGCGAACCACGACCCGGCCGTGTTCCGGGACCCGGGACTAATCGACCTCGAGCGTGACCCGAACCCGCACCTTGGCTTCGGCTGGGGCCTGCACTTCTGCCTCGGCGCCAACCTCGCCCGCCTTGAAGCGCGCATCGCCCTCCGTACGCTCTTCGAACGTTTCGACCGCTTCGAACCCGCCGCACCTGTTCCACCCGCTAAAGCCAGCGCGATGGGCTTCGGGAGACGGCCCGTGCTCGCGCGGCTGCGCTAAGCAGGCGGGGCTGCCAGCACTGCCGGCGCGCCCCTCCTAGAACAGCGGGTCCCGCCAGAGCGTCGCAGCCCAGAGACTGCCCGCGAAGAGCACCCAGCTCATCGCGGCGACAAGGGCAAGCGGGACCATCGGCGCGAGCCGCCGCTGGTCGAATTCGTGGAAGATCCAGCCCGCCGCGGCGCCCGCAACCAGCCCGCCAACGTGCCCGCCGATCGAGATACCGGGGATGGCCACGCTAAGCACGAGATTGATGACAATGAGGAAGCCCACCGAGGAGCGGTAGCCTCCGAAGACGCCCTTCCGTTCGGCGACGAAGAGCGCGCCCATGAGCCCAAAGACGGCGCCCGAGGCGCCCACGGTCAACGTGTCCGGCGCGAGGAGCAGCGCGCCAAACGCACCGCCAAGAAGCGCGACCAGGTAGAGCAGCCCGAACCGCACGCGGCCGAGTGCTGGCTCCAGCAGCGAACCGGTCTGCCAGAGCAGGAGCATGTTGAAGAAGATGTGGATGGGGCCGGCATGGATGAACGCCCCGCTGAAGATGCGGTACCACTCGCCCTGGGAGACGCCGGCGAGGACGGGCACGCCGTCGCGGAGGATGCGGCCGCCGCCGAGCAGGGCGCCTTCCCTGCCGATCGTCCCGAGATCTCCCTGAGTCCAGCCGGGATGCGCGAGCCCGGCAAGGGCGACGGCGGCGTTGGCTGCGATGAGCGCGTAGGTGATGTACGGCTTGCCGGTGCGAAGCAGTGTGAGTTGCCGCGTCTGCCTCGCCGCAGTCTGGACGCATTCGGGGCACTGGAATCCGACGGGCGCGGGGACCATACAGTCCGGGCAGATGGCGCGCCCGCAGCGCTGGCATCGAATGCCGGCTTCGCGCTCGGGGTGGCGGTAACAGGTTGCGGGCCAGTTCCCGGCCACGGCTTCGCTCGGCTCCATCGCTGAGTTCAAGGTCGGCTCGTCGGTGGTCACAGGACAGAGCGTAGGGCCTCGGCCGGTCACGGGCAGTGAATGGCGTTCAGAGACATGAAAGAGGACCCGCAGGGGCGGGCCCTCTTCTTTCCGGCGGTTCCCCGCCTCGGTCAGGCGAGTTTGAAGCGGGCGGTGGCGGCGTTGAGGCCGGCCGCCATGTCCTTCAAATGGTTCGCCGTGGCTGCGAGCTCTTCCGACTGGGCGGAGAGCTCTTCGGTGCTGGCGGAGACCTCTTCTGCGGACGCCGACGTCTCCTCGCTCGTGGCCGAAACCTGCACGATCGCCTCCGTCACACGGGTCGTGCCGGTCGCCATGTCATGCGCGCCGCTGGCCGATTCCGAGGCCATCGCCGCAATCTGCTCCGCACTGCCGACGATGCGGCCCGCGCCCGTCGCCAGGTCTTCCACTTCGCTCGCGATCTCCTTCATGCGCGCGGCAGACTGCTGCACGCTGACGATGATGCTCTCCAGCGCTTCCCCGGCCTGGGCGGTGATACTGCGGCCGGCGTTCACGTCCTGCACGCCTACGGCCATGGCCTGCACCGCTTCCTGGGTCCCGTTCTGAACTTTGGCAATCAGGTCCGCGATCTCCTTCGTTGACCCGCTGGACCGCTCGGCCAGTGAGCGCACGTTCTCGGCGACGACGGCGAAGCCGCGTCCCTGTTCGCCCGCCCGGGCCGCTTCGATCGCGGCGTTAAGCGCGAGGAGGTTGGTCTGGGAGGCGATTTCGTCGATCGCCTTCACGATGTCGCCGATTTGCTGGCCGAATTCGCCGAGCTGGTCGACTGTTGCAGAAGCGCGTTCCACCGCGTTGGCGATGGACTCCATGGAGCGGACGGCTTCGCGCACGGCTTCCTGGCCGCGCTGCGCCGCGCTGCGCGAATCTTCGGCGGCAGCGGCCACTTCCTGGGAAGCCGATGCGACGAGCTGGATGCGCTGGCCGATCTGCGTGGCCTCTTCCCGTGAGGCTGAGGCCGAGTCGGACGAGGCCGACGCGCTTGCCGCGAGCTGCTGCGAACCCGCCGCCACCCGCTCCACTTCCTGCGCCGAATCATGCGAGAGGGCCGAGAGGTTGACGGCGCTGCGCGTCACTTCGTTGATGGCGACCGCGATCTGGCCGGTGGCGGCGGCCATCTGGTCCGAGTTCTCGCGCAGAGACGTCGCCGCGTCGCTGATGCTCGCCGCGTTCTGCTGCACTTCGCGGATGAGCGCGGAGAGGTTCGTCCGTGACTCGTTGTAGCTTGCGATGGTCGAGACCATCTGCGTGATGACCTTGTTCACCATGCCGGCGGCTAAGCCAATTTCGTCCGTTCCTGGATTCGGAATGGGCGCGGTCACCGGCTGGACATCAACGCTCAAATCCCCGTTGGAGAGCGCCTTGATCCCGGACTCCAGTTCAGTGACACAGTGCTCCTGGAGGCTCTTGAGGCGAGTCGCCACGGCATTCGCGCCACGCGAAATGCCACGTGCCAGGAACCACGCAATGCCCAGTGCGAGAAGCACTGCGATGACGGTCAACCCAACCACCAGCAGCTTGGCGCTAGTGCCTGCGCTCGCCGACGCGTCGCGGGCCGCCAGCGCCAGGTCGGACTGATCTTGGGCAGCCTTATCGAGCATTGAGTTCTGTTCGACGACCAGCGGCATGTGACCGACCTCGAGCGCCCAGCCGCCCTGGACGTCACCGGCGGCGATCAAGTCGATCGCCTTCGCTCGCGTTTCTGTGGTCTGATCGACTCGCTGCTTCAGTGCAGAAAACGCTTCTCTTTGGGCATCGCCAGTGAGGACGTTGCCGTAAGCAGCGAACGCTTCGGTACCTTCTTTAAGCTCGCCCCTCGCCTGATCGATTGCTTTCGACCTCGCCCCCTCATCTTGAGCGAGGACAGCAGTACGCAGGTCGCGCGCGAATGCGATGAAGAATCGGTTGGCGAGGAGGACCTGCTGCACCCCTTCAACGTTCTCAGCGTACATTTGATCGGTTCTGGACACCGCCTGGTTGAGGCGGAGCAGGCCGACTCCAGCTACGGCGAGGAGGAGCAGCACGACAGTTCCGAAGCCCCCCATGAGCTTGGCCCGAAGATTCAGTTTCATTGCAAGAGCCTGCGAGGGAGTCGCTGCGGCTGCGCTCAGTCCTCACCTCCAGCATCGAACCCGAAGAAGCGCTCCCCCATAGGGGAAAAACCGTAAACCGGGGTGAGGAGAAGCACTCAAACTCGAACGTGATTCGAGAAAGTGACAAAAGTCACGTCCGCGCGCCATGCGGTCTGCCGGGGTATTGGGGGTACCCCGGCGCCGCAACGAGAGGGGTGCGCGGTCCGAT
>CAYTBM010000187.1:4888-6555 GCA_964436025.1 uncultured Anaerolineaceae bacterium | reverse complement strand
CTTCGCCGGCGAGGATCGGCGGCAGGTACTGCTTTCGCTGCTCTTCGTTCCCATGCAGGATGAGTGTCGGGCCGAGCATGGCGACGCCGGAGCCGCCAACGGCGGGAGCACCGGCGCTCGCGAACTCCTGGTTCAGGATCGATTGCTCCATGGCGGACATCCCGCCACCGCCGTACTCCCTCGGCCAGTGCGGAGCGACCCAGCCGCGCTCGGCCAACGCGGCATGCCAGGCAATCGCGGCATCGCGAGCCGGCGCCTCATCGGACTTCCGGTCGTTCTCCCACTGCCGCTCACCGGGGCCGCCAGCGCGCGCGAACGCCTTGTAGCGCTCCGGCAAGCGGGTGTCGATGAGCGTCCGCACCGCAACGCGGAAGGCGGCCTGTTCGGGAGAGTCGTGCCAATCCATGGCGCCCAAGTCTGATGCGCGCGGCCGCCGCCCGCAACGGGAGAACGGTCAGTCCTGCATCGTCATCGCCAGCCACTCTTCCCAGGTAACAGGGACCCGGGCGGCGGCCTTGAGGCTGACCACCACGAACGGCTGCTGCGTTGGCGCCTGCACTCCGCCGTCGTCCTCGATTGTGAGGGCGAAGGCCGCGAAGGTGTCCACGTTGGCCGGCGAATCGACCCAGACGCCGCTGCCGGCCTTTTCGAAGACGTTTGATGGAAGCGGTTTGGAATCCCCAATGAACCAGGCCTGGTAGGCCTTCCCTTTCGGCAGTTCCGGCAGGCCTTCGAGCCAGGCGAAGGCGGAGTCCGCCCCGGGGGCGAAGACGAGCGTCGCCTTTGTGCCGTTCTGCTCCGCCGTGTCGCGGAAGGCTGTCCCCTGGGCTACGGCCTGGACCAGCGTTCGCTGATTGTCGCGCTCAGCCGTCACGGCCCCGTCGGACTTGCCGAACAGGTCCGCCCCGATGACTCCCCCGACGAAAAGGAACACCGCGGCCGCGGCGGCTACCGCTCCGGCCCACTGCCACAGGGGCCGAGGCCTCTGCCGCGAACGCAGGACCACGGGCTCGCTCGCGATCCGCTCCATCAGCGCGTCGCGTTGCCCGGCCCGGGGTTCAACCTCCTGGACTGCCAGGGGCAGCAGGCTGGCGGCCTCAGACATGAGGGCGAATTCAGCCTGGCAGGATTCGCACGCCGCCAGGTGTTCGCGGATGGCAGGCGCTTCATCGTCGGGAAGGACGCCAAGGGCGAGTTCCGGAAGGAAATCGACGGGGTGTTCTTGCTCAGTCAACGCCAACCACACCCCTTTCTTGCAGAAGTCCACCCAGCTTCAGGAGCCCGAGCCGCAGGCGGCTCCGCACGGTGGGCGCGGGCACATCGAGGATGCGCCCCACTTCCTGGCTGGTCAGTCCATGAAAATACACGAGTTCGATGGCGCTCCGTTGTTCGCTGGTGAGTGCGCCGAGCGCCTCGCGGACCTGCTCCCCGACGATCTCGCGTTCGGCCTCGATGTCTGTCCGCTCGCCGGAGGCCACTTCGAGCGCGCCTTCGAGCGTGGGCAGTTGTGGCACGCGGCGCCGCCGTCGGCGGATCTCGTCGATGCAGAGGTTGCGGGTGATCGAAAGCACCCAGCTGGCCACGCCCGCCCGCGAACTATCGTACTGGCCGGCGCTTCGCCACACCCGCACGAACGTTTCCTGCACCGCTTCTTCGGCATCCTGCTC
>CAYTBM010000187.1:0-4788 GCA_964436025.1 uncultured Anaerolineaceae bacterium | reverse complement strand
CCGCCCGCGAGCGCAGAGACCGTGAATCGTCGACTTGTCGCGTTTGCCGAACAAGAGCGCGATCTCGCTGAGACTGGCGCCATGCTGATGCAGGGCAGCGACGGCCACCGCGCGGCCCTCGTTGACGCGAGCTGCGCGCGCCCGGCCGCAGAGGTCGTCAGCGGCGACGTTGAAGTAGAGGGCGACGCGTTTGAGCAGCGCTGCCTGGGCGGCATGGGGACCTGCAGCCTCCGCGACGGCCGTCCCGGCGAGGCGGGCGTCCAGCGCGCCCGGATCGAGCTTCCCGCAACGTTCCAGCGCAAGGGCGCCATTAACGTAGCCGAGAAGCACCCGCACGGAGGAAGCGTGGCTTCCAGCGATCCGGTCAACCGCCCAGGATGGAAGCGCCGCGCGTCGTCGGCGGGCGACCGCCTGGACGAACCCGCGTTGTTCGTCCCGCTCGAATGGCTCGACCTGCGTGACGATACCGGCGGCGAGCCGCGATTCGAGCCGCTCCGGGAGTCCCAATTCGAACGGGTTGCGCTCGCTCGCGATGACGATGCTCCCACCGCCGTTGGTGACCGCCTCCATGGTGTGGACCAGTTCCTCCAGGGTCGCTTTCTTCGTCGCAATGGCCTGGAGGTCATCGATGATCAACAGATCGACCGATCGCACTGAGGCCTTGAAGTCATCGGCGCGGCCGCTGTTCAGGGCCGAGAGGAAACGGTTCGCGAACTCTTCGGCGTTGAGACAGGCGACGCGCTGCCCGAGGTCCCGCGCCCGGCAGGCGAGCGCGTGCAACAGATGCGTCTTGCCCATCCCCGGGGAGCCGTAAATCACCACCGGACTGACGCGCAGCTCCGAGGGCTCGACCAGCGCCTGGCAGGCCTGGAGCGCGAGCAGGTTGCCATTCCCGGCCACGTATCCGTCGAAGGTGTAATCGCAGTTCACCTTTCCGATCACCGTCGCGGCCGAGGGCGCGGGGCCGGCCGGCTGCGGCTCTTCCACATGGCCGCCCACATCGCCGGGCGGGACGAAACGGACATCCTGGAGCGAAGCGAACGCCTGGACGATGGCGCGCTGGACCATGAGGCGAAGCCGCTGGTTGAGCCACTCGCAGGCCATCGCGGAGCGCGCCTCCACCACGAGCGTGGAACCCTCCAGTCTCAGTGCCCGCGTGCCCTTCAGCCAGGTGGCATAGTTGTGCGGGTTGAGCTCGAGTTCCAGCCGGCCGAGCACGGCCAGCCACCCGCGGGAGAGCGCACGAAGGTCCTGGGCGGCCGGTTGTTCGTCCATAATCTTGAGCGCACTCCTCTCTCCCGCGGCACAGCGGGTAGTTGCAGACAACGAAGGCCAGGGTTGGTGTTCGACGGCCGGGTTGGGGGCTTCCGGGTGGACCGTCACGGTGCGTCCGCCCGGGGACGCAGGCGGTAAGGTAGTCTTGCCCAACGGCTGCTTCAATCCAGTTATGTACTTGCGTCGGGTACCTGCCCGGAGTTTTCACGGGTCGCAGCGCTTATGTGCCCCTCCCGATTCGGGCCCAAAATGCCCGCTAAGAAGCAACCCTCCACTCGTCGTTTTCTGCCCGACGAGGCGTCATGCGGCAGGGTTTCGGGACAAACATTGACGTGCGCGTTAACGTTGATAGACTAAGCTCCCAATATGGCTGACGACACCAGGCCCGAGCGCTTCCTCCAGATCGGCGAAGCCGCCGAGCGCGCGAGCCTTACCCAGCGAACGCTGCGCTATTACGAAGAAAAAGGGCTCCTCAGCCCTCCCACTCGCATGGACGGGGGGTTCCGCCTCTATTCGCCGGATGACATTGAGCGGATCGACCGCATCAAGCAGCTAAAGGAGCTCCTCGGGTTCTCGCTCGCCGAAATCAAGGAGATGCTCGAGGCCGAGGATGTCCGCCTTCAGATCAAAGCCGAGTGGCGCCGCGATGCCGACGCCGAAGAGAAGGCTGAAAAGGCCAGGACAGCCCGCGAGGTCACGCTCCAGCAGCTCGCCCTGATCGATCAGAAAATGGAGAAGATGTCCACGCTTCGCGAACAGCTCGCGGACCGTGTCCGCCGGTACGACGAGATGCTCATCCGGTTTGCCGAAGTCCAGGAGCAAGAACCCGCCACAAGCCAGTCCTGAGCGGGCTACACTGTCCTTATGGAATTGCTCGACACGTTGCAGCGGCCCCTTCGCGACCTGCGCATTTCGGTCACTGACCGCTGTAACTTCCGCTGCACGTACTGCATGCCCCGGGAGGTCTTCGGCCCGGGCTACCAGTTCCTCAACCGGACCGAGATCCTCTCGTACGAGGAGATCACCCGGCTTTCGCGCATCTTCATTGCGCACGGCGTCGAAAAGCTGCGCATCACGGGCGGCGAGCCGCTCGTCCGCAAGGACCTGCATAGCCTGATCGCGCAGCTTCGTGATCTGCCCGGCCTGAAAGACCTGACGCTCACCACGAATGGCTCGCTGCTGCGCGCGCAGGCCGGGAAGTTGAAGGACGCGGGCCTGCAGCGCATCACCGTATCCCTTGATTCGCTGGACGACGCTGTTTTCCAATCGATGAATGACGCCGGTGTGCCGGTCTCGGTCGTGCTCGACGGAATCGAGGCCGCGCGAGCAGCCGGGCTCGCGCCGATCAAGGTCAACGCCGTAGTGAAGCGCGGGGTCAACGACCACACCATCGTCGATCTCGCCCGGCACTTCCGCGGTACGGGTGTGATCGTGCGCTTCATCGAATTCATGGATGTCGGCGCTACGAACGGGTGGAAGCTGGATAACGTGGTCACGGCGCGCGAAATCGTGGAGACCATCGGCCGCGAATTGCCGCTGGAACCTGCCGAGGCGAACTACCGCGGCGAAGTGGCGAAGCGCTGGCGTTACGCCGATGGGTCCGGCGAAATTGGCGTCATCGCGTCGATCTCCCAGCCCTTCTGCGGAGACTGCACCCGCGCCAGGCTCTCGCCTGAAGGCGAACTGTACACCTGCCTCTTCAGCAACCGCGGACATGACTTCCGCTCGCTCCTGCGTGGCGGGGCTTCCGATGAGCAGATTGCAGCCTTCCTCGAGTCCGTCTGGCGCGTGAGGGCGGACCGCTATTCCGAGCTTCGCACGGAACAGACCGCCGCCCTGCCAAAGGTCGAAATGTCGCACATCGGCGGCTAAAACCGTCTGGATTTGCCCTGGACGCAGGCGTACGCTGCGCTCAAGACCAGCGCGGAGGGCGCACCATGACCACCACCCAGGAACCAGGGATCACCGTCGTTGACGGCGTTATCAGCGGTCCATTGCGCCGCTCCATCAACAACTCCCAGAACGCGAAGGGCAGCATCCACGACGACGCGACCGCTTCGAAGCTCGGTTTCCGAGGCGGCACGGTCGCGGGGTCCATCCATAACGAGCTCTTCGTGCCTCTGCTGCTCGAGGCGTTCGGCCCCAGTTGGTTCGAACGCGGCACGCTCTCGATGTACTACCTGAACGCGACCACGGACCGCGAAGCGGTGCGCGCGTTCCTCAAGCAACCACCATCCGGCGCGCGCGATGCCCAGGTGGAGGCGTGGGTGCAGCGGGAGGACGGGATGCAGGTCGCCCAGGGCACGGCGGCCGTGGGTGATCCGGCAGAGAAGAGTGCGCTGCTCGCGCGCCCGCTGGACCGCTTTGACGTCGGCGAACTGCGCATCCTCAACGGTGTCGGGCCGGGCTTCCGCTTCGAGCCTCAACGCGTGGTTTGCGCAGCACAGCAGCAGAAGGACCGGCTCGCCGTGACGACCGAACCGATCCCCTGGTTCTCCGGCGATTCACCTTGGGGCGGGCCGGTGGTAATGCTCGCGCCGATGGTGCAGATGCTTTACGCCAGGAGTGTGGCGGCGATGCGCGGCACACTCGGCGCCGTGGGCCTGTTCGGCGCGATCGAGTTGCGCAACGTGAACGGCCCTGTCCTGGTGGACCAGGAGTACACCTGCACGGGCGAGGTTTTCGCGGTGGGCCAGAGCCCCAAGACGGAGTACATGTGGTTCGAAACCGCCCTCGACGACGATTCCGGTAAGCGGGTGGCAGAAATGCGCATGCAGCTTCGCTTCATGAAAGCCTCCAGCAAGCTTTATCCTGAGCTTCGGGCGGAGTAGACCTCGATCGCGCCGGAGCCGACCGGCCCAGGAGACCCAGACCTGGACGAAGCTTCGACGAACAACCCACCGGCGCCCGGCCGCGTCCTCCTTGTCCAGCCCAACACGCCATCGCCGTACCAGTGGCTGAGCATGACGAAATACGCCGCGGGCATCTCGCTGGCCCTCGCGCCGGTTGCCTCGGTCCGGATAATGGGGGCCACCAACCTGAATATGCCGCCACCGTTTCGCTGGGCGTTTGCGCGCTACCGCAACGTGCAGCGGATCCCCAGGCGCTGGGATGAACCGCTCGATCTCGTGCACTTCACCGACGTTTTTGTCGCGCCCCATGCCCCCCGGTTCCCCTGCCCGCGGGTGGTAACGCTTCACGACATGATCCCGATGGAGCACGCCCGCTGGCGCCAGCTGTTCTCGTTGCGCTGGCGCCTTGCGTTCCTGCGATCCCTGCGAAGTCTCCGCCACGCCGATGCAGTGGTGGTGCCATCGTCCGCGACCAAGCAGGAATACCTCGAGCACGCCGTGGACGACCCCGCCCGGATCCACGTGGTCCCCGTGGTTGTGCCGGGCCCTGTGCGGCCGCCTGAGCAGGGAGCGACGCGGGAGGCGCGCACGATCCTCAGCGTGGGGACGAACGCGAGCTACAAAAACGTCCCCGTCCTGCTCCATGCACTCGCGCACCCGG
>CAYTBM010000186.1:0-6591 GCA_964436025.1 uncultured Anaerolineaceae bacterium | reverse complement strand
TTCGCGGCCATCGGCACACTCCTGCTGGGTTTGCGGCGAGCCAAGAATACTTCGGATGGCTTTTCGTGAGAAGAGTTATTTCTACCGTCCAGTAAATTCGTCTATGGCTAAAGATCGCATTACGCGCCAATGAAACGTCTTAACCACCCCTCATCCACCGGGGCCGAAGTGCCGATAGCAACCAGTAGATACCGCGGAGGTCACCGAGATGTCACGTTACGAAGATGCTTGCCCATTCGGTCCGGAGTCTCGCGCGGAGCGCTGTGGGACCTGCGTCGCGAAGAACAACGTTCCGCCATGCGCGGCGGCGTTTCTCTCCGGCCGCGCGCTGCCGCAGGCGGACAACGTCATCCAGCTGCGCCGCATCGAAGTGATACCGGCCGCCCGCAAAGCGGCCTGACGCGACCTGTAATCCGGTCAACTATCGCGGCGACGTGCTTCGTGGCACGATCAGGCCGCCATGCCCAAGCAGGTTTCGAATGTCGCGACAGATGACTATCTGACCGCCATCTATCGCCTCAGTCACGATGAAGGCCAGGATGTGATCGCCGTGCGGCTGGCGGACCGCCTCGAGATCACGCCTCCCTCCGTGGCCGGCATGCTCAAGCGGCTGCTTCGCGACCACCTGGTGACCCTCGATTCGAAAAAGCTGATTCACCTGACCCCGGAAGGCCTGCGCCGGGCCGAGCAAATGGTCCGCCGTCACCGCCTGGCTGAGTGCCTGATCACGGATGTGCTCAAGGTGCCCTGGTGGCGCGCATACGAAGAGGCGCACCTCCTCGAACACGGCATTTCGGACGTCACGGAACCGCACCTGTACGAAACGCTTGGGCGGCCGCAGCACAGCCCGTTCGGGTATCCCATCCCTGGCCAGGGCGCGCCACGGAAGCTTTCAATGACAACGCTGGCGGACATCGGCGAGGGCGAGCGCGTCGTCATCGACCGCGTTTTCGAAGAAGACGAACAACTGCTGCAGTTCTTCGACGAGGAAGGCATCCGGCCGGGCATGCCTGTCCAGCTCGACTCGGTTGCGCCGTACAGAGGGACCGTGACAGCTCGCGTGGGCGAACGGTCCGTGGTGATGGGGACACAGGTCGCTGGGCGAATCTGGGTGAACCGGGCGAAGTAGGACCGCGGAGAGCGAATCCCTACTACGCCCCCGTCGGGTCGTGTCGACAATTCTGGGGATGGAACCTCTCGTGTGGCGGGAAGGTCGTGGGCCGCTTCGTGTTCTCGTCATCGAAGACGATCCGGCGCTTGGCCGCCTGATCCAGCTGATTCTCGGGCAGCACACGAGGGAGGTCACGGTTGTCCGGTCGGGCGCGGCGGCCCTCGATGCGATTCGCGACAATCCATTTGATGCCATCGCATCGGACATCTCGCTTCCGGACATGTCAGGGCTCGATGTCATCAGCCAGGCGCGGACGACCGCGCCGGCGGCCGGGATCGTGGCAATCACCGGGTTCGTCGACGTGGATGTCGCAGTACGTTCAATGAAGGCTGGAGCCGACGACTTCCTGGGCAAGCCGTTCGACGCAGAAATCCTCTGGCACATGCTCAATAAAGCCGTCGACTCTCGAGCCCGGCAGATCGAGGCAGAGCAGGCGGCCGTCTACCGCAAGCTCGCCTACACCGACGCGCTGACCGGCTGCCCCAACCGGCGATTCATCGACGAGTACATCGTCGAGGCGGTGAACGCCTCGTTGCGGCAGGAAACGCCGCTCGTAGTGGCATACCTGGACATCGACAATTTCAAGCTGCTCAACGACTTCGTCGGACACGAAGAGGGCGACCGCGTGCTGCAAAGGGTGGCAACGGCGCTCCACCTGCACATTTCGCCGCCGGCTGAATTCGCCAGGTTCGGCGGCGACGAATTCGTTGTGGTATTCCCCGGATTCAAAGAGCGTGACGCACAGCACGTGATGGACCGGGTCCGGCGGGCAGTGGCGGACATCGAAGTCGTCAACGGCGCGCGAATCACCCTGCCGACTCGAATCAGTTGCGGACTGGCAAGCTTCCGTGGCTACGGATCACCCCGCGACCTCATCGCTGACGCCGAAGACCAGATGTACCTCGACAAGTCGATGTCACCGGTGTCCGTGCTTGGAAGCGGCAACGCGGACTCCCCCGAAGCACTGCTCAAGGTGGGCAACCTGAAGGCGTTGCGAAACCTGGTGAAGGCAATCGACCGGCGCGACAGCTATACGCGGTTCCATTCCGACCACGCGACCCAACTGGCGTTGCAGGTAGGGCGCGACCTCGGCTTCAGCGAAGAGCAGATCAGTGCGATCTCCATCGGTGGGCCGATTCATGATCTGGGGAAAATCGTCGTGCCGGATGAAATTCTCCGGAAACCCGGGCCGCTGACGACCCTTGAGCGCCGCAGCATGGAGGAGCACCCACTGATGGGCGCCGCGATCACCGCCGCCGTGACGGACTACGACACCGTGGTTGAGCTAGTTCGGCATCACCACGAACGCTTCGACGGCGCCGGATACCCTGGACGTCTCAAGGGCGCCGAAGTCAGTGTCCCCACGCGCCTGTTTACGCTCGCCGATGCCTACAGTGCCATGACCACAGACCGGCCTTATCGCAAAGGACTGACCGCGGAGCGTGCGATCCAGGAGATCATCGACGGCCGCGGTTCGCAGTTTGACCCGGACCTCGCCGCGGCGTTCGTGCGCCGCATCGAACAGGACTTCAAGAGCGCCGAGGCGGCGGCGTGAAAGTACAGGTTTACCGGCTGTTCGAGATCGTGGCATGGCCGGCTGCGGCCTGGTGCGCGTTCGAGCTGCTCCTGCGGACGGCAACCGGTGACCTGGTGAGCGCGGGCCCCACCGCGCTCACCGGATCCATGGCGGCCATTACCATCGTTCTTTGCCGCTGGAGGACCGCCCTGCCTGCGGCCGCCCGCCCCTGACTGTGTCCCCGGAATCCCGCTGAACCGGTACACTCCGGCAACCTTCTGCCCGGAGTACTCCATGGCCCGACTACCGCTTACCGAACGAAGCAGCATCCCGGAGGAGATCCTCTACGTTTGGGACCGGAACTCCGGCGGCGGCCAGCCGGCCAACATCTTCCGGTTGATGGCGAACAACCCCCACCTGTGGCGGTCGTACCTCCGGTTGGGCAATGGACTCTGGACGCAGTGCGGACTGGATGTTGAACGCCGGGAGCTCGTCATCCTGCGGACGGCGATCCTCCACCATTCGACGTACGAGTGGCACCAGCACGTGCGGATCGGACGCCAGGCGGGCCTGACGGACGCGCGAATTGTGGCGTTGCACCACTGGCGCCAGAGCGAACTGTTCTCCGATTCCGAACGAGCGTTGCTTGGCTACGTCGATGCGGTTGGTGCGAGCGACCATCCGTCGGACGACGCCCACAACGAGCTGGCGAAGCACTTCGACGCTTCCACGATGGTCGGGGTGAACCTGCTGACAGGCTTTTACGGCATGACGGCCAAATTCCTCGGTGCGATGGAAGCTGAGACCGAGGAGCCGTTCGTCGGTTGGCAATTGAACGGCTGAGCGAGGTGCAGGCAATGACGGCAGGAAGTGCGAGGACCGGCATCGGGCCCGAACGCCAGGCAGGCCAGGGGCTGGACCACAACCAGGAAGAGTCCGGGAATCTGGCCATTCACAAGCTCCTCACGACTGAGGATGGACGAGCCTGGACCGACTTCGTGGCCACCGCGCGGCAGTCGCGAGATGGTTCGTGGCGCTATGAAGCATGGTCGCTGCGTGGCATGGTCGCGTGGGTGAGGGACTACGCCCCCGGGCGAGGGTACGTCTACAGCGTTGTCGAGACCGCCGGCGAAAATCCGCTGGTGGCCCAGGATCACCGCGCGCTGAGCACGTACCACGACGAGCTTTCCGCAGGTTCAGGCGACCCGGAGACGAACTACGTCGAGCCCGGAGCGCTGACCTACCCCTATGCGTACGAGCGGCTGTCCCAGTTGTTCGACAGTCCGAACGCACCGGACCTGGCGGTGAACCCGAAGGCGTATTGCTACGGTCGCCAGCCCGGCCAGCACGGGGCGCTGGATGTCATCCAGTCTCGCTCGCCTCTCGTATTCTCCGGGCCGGGCGTGAAGCGCGGCGCGGTCTCGGACGCGGCGTCCAGGCAGATTGACATCGCCCCGACCATTGCAAGGATCATGGGATTTCCGCTGATCGACGGGAAAGATCTGACGGGCCGCAGCAGCAGCGAGCGAGGCGTGGCGCCGGATGTCTATTTGGCCCGGCAGGATGGGCACGTGCTCGAGGATGTCCTCAACGCTTCGACGGGCGCACCGGAGCGGGTGTACCTCATCCTGCTCGACGGCCAATCGCACACGGAATTGCTGCACAGGCTCGAGACCGAGCCAGACGCGATCCCTAACCTCCGGCGGCTGATCGAGCGCGGCGTGATGCTGCGGCACGGAAGCATCACGAACTTCCCGAGCATTACCTGGCCAAGTCACAACGCGATCGGAACCGCGACGTGGTCTGGCCACCACGACATCGTTAACCCGAGCTACTACCTGCGCGAGACGCAGGAAACGGTCTCTCCCCAGGGCCAGCAGTTCGACACCGCGCGCTTTCTGAGTCCTGCCGTGGAGACGCTGTTCGAGGCATTCCATCGCGTGTACGGGGAGTGGGATGGGACGTCTGGGGTGCTTACGGCGTCGGTGAACGAGCCGTGCACGCGCGGCGCCGGGCACGCGTCGCTCGAGCGGAGACTCCTCGGCGACCGTGGCGAACTCATCATGCTTACGAAAGAAACAGAACATGAGATAAGTCCCCGCTGGTTCGAAGAGCTCGAAGAGCAGGGCCACAAACTCCAGGGACAAATCGACAACCGTGCGCTGGCACAGGCGCGACAGCTCTTCATCGACGAATCACATCCCGCGCCGATTTTCACGTATCACGAGTTTGCCCAGCCCGACTCGAGCGCACATGACTACGGCCCCCACCACGAGGGTGCCCGTGCCGCCCTCGACGAGACCGATGTACGCATCGGGCACCTGCTGCGGACGCTGGAGTCACGTGGGCTGTTCGAATCCACGCTCTTCGTCATCACGACAGACCACGGGATGGCGCAGCAAGACGTCTCGCTCAAGGCGAACCCGGCGCGCATCCCCCAACGCGACGGGATGGAAGCGGTGACCACCGAGCCGCTGATCTACCTTCGCGACATGGACGTGCAGATCGTGGCGCAGGCCGACGGGCGGACTGCGCAGATCACGGTCCTGGACAACGATGCTGGTGCATCAGGCGAAAGAGCGCCGATCGCCAGAGCAGAAGTGCTCGTTTCGGACCACAAGGATGGCAAGGTCGCGCGCGCGATGACCGATGCCACCGGCGTCGCGGGTATTTCGATCCCGGCCGACCTGACGCCGACGGACCTCCGCCTCCGCGTGCACGCTGAAGGCTTCAACCCGAGGCACATGCTGCTCGATGGGAGCAACCTCGCGCTGGATTTGCGGCGGGTGTTGTACGGGGACTGACGTGCGGGTCACTGCCGGCGAATTCGTGCGGATCTATGACCCATCGGAGGGCGAGGCGGAGCCGTGGTACATCAACGACCACACGTTCGTCCGCGACCAGGCAGGACTCTGGCACCTCTTCGGGATCACACATGCCGAACCGTTCGCACCGTTCGACGAGAAGCATCTCGCTCACGCCACCGCTCCGGCGCTTCACGGCCCGTGGACGAAACAGCCTTTCGCGGTGTCGGCTGACCCGGCGTGGGGCGAAACCCAGCTCTGGGCGCCACATGTCATCTTCCACAATGGGCAGTACTGGATGTTCGTCTGCGGCGGAGGCCCGAGCCCGCTCGAGTACCGCATCCAATTGCTCACATCACCGGACTGCTGGAGCTGGACGCGGCATCCGGCGAACCCTTTGATTGTCGACGGCTACGAAGCTCGCGACCCGATGGTGACCCGCATCTGTGACCGTTGGGTGATGTACTACACGGCAACGACAGCGCCCGAGGGCGGGAACTTTGTGGTCGCCGCTGCCGAATCGGATGACCTCGTGCATTGGAGCGGCCGCACCATCGTTTATCGGGACCAGTACGCCGGCACCGGCGGCGGGCCGTGTGAATCGCCCTTCGTTCTGGAGCGCAGTGGGAAGTTTTACCTGTTCATTGGGCCAGACTGGGACCGGACGATGAAGCGGCAGGCCGAGTCCGGCCGCCCAACCTGGGCCGGCTACCGCGGGACTCGCGTGCTGGAGAGCGATGACCCGCGCCACTTCGAAGTCGCGAACCAGGTCGGTTTCGTGGATTCGCATGCCTCTGAGGTGATCGTGGATGACGACGGGAACGACTGGGTGAGCCATTGCGGGTGGAACCAGGGCGGAGTGTATTTAGCACCGCTGCGGTGGGAAAACGACTAAAACGCGTCGATCACCATCCAGGCCCCGAGCAAGAAGAAGAGCAGAAGCCGCCGCCGCAAAAGACGATCGACCCAGCGATGTCCATCGCCGCCATCGCAGATTCCAGTCCCCCGCGCAGCAGGGAAGCAATCACGAGAGCCGTAAGCCATCCCGCCGCTGCCAAAATGGCGAGAGGGATGGCGGTTTCGACCACCTCGACCAGCCC
>CAYTBM010000185.1:0-6612 GCA_964436025.1 uncultured Anaerolineaceae bacterium | reverse complement strand
CGGTCGGTCGCGATGATGAGCATCTTGTCGCCGAGGTCGTACGTATCGCGCACTTTGCCGCGGTAGGTGCGGTTCGGCAGAGTGGATTCGAGAAGGACGTCGGTCATGGGTTCGGCTCCTTCGCGTTGAGATAGAACAACGTGGTCGAGGTAGCGAGATACGCCCCGATCGGCACCAGAGCGACCCCGACGGCGAAGATGGCGAGGGACTGGAACACGAGGTCGACACTGCGGCTCGGCTCACTCCCGAATGGGGCCACCGCGATCGCCATGACGATGCTGATCCCAATGATCAACGCCATGCCGAATGGGATCGTCGTCAGAAGCAGCGCGAAGAACGACCACATTCGGCCCCGGAGGACACGCCAGCTCTCGCCGAAGGACTGGCCGATTGATTTGCCTTCGAGCATGTACACCTGGAGCGCCAGGCCCCAGCGGACGAGGAAGTACACCATGACCACCACGCCGATAGCGGTCACGAGGACAATCCCGTAAAACACCGCCCCGATCAGCAAGAGCCCGCCCATGCGCGTGAATGCCGGGTCAAGGGCGTTCGCCAGCGAAACCGGCTTCCCGCGCAACAGCCCCGCCACCGAGACCATCGTCCCGCCCGCGCCGACGAGCGAGAACAGAGACTGCGCCGCCCCGACGATGACCATCGTCAGCCGGATGCCGTTCGGCGCCGTATTGATCCAGTCGAAGGTGTCGAACTTCGCGTCCGGGTAGCGGTTATTGAACAGGTAGAAGAACACGACTGCCGTCAGCACCGCGAATGGCAGTTGCGTCACCGCGCTGGGGAAGAGGGTCTCGCGCGGGTTGCGGCGCATGATCCCCAGGGCCTGCAGCCAGACGGCGTCCGGCTTCTTCACCGGCCGGATCACCGGCGCCGGCGGTGGGCTCGCTTCTTCGTTCACAGGCCCAGGCGCTCGAACGTCGCGCCGATATTCGCCAGGTAGAAGTTGTAGTCGAACAGCGCCCGCAGTTCGCTCTCCGAAAGCCGCGACGCGACCTCCGGGTCCGCCATCAGGAGGTCGAAGAATTGCGTGCGGCCGTTCCATGCCTTCATCGCGTTACGCTGGACAATCACGTACGCATCGCCGCGGCTCATGCCCGTTTCGATCAGCGCGAGGAGCACCCGCTGAGAGAACACCAGCCCGTAGGAGCGCTCCAGGTTCTCTTTCATGTGCTCGGGGAATACGGTCAGCCGGTCCATGATCCCCGTGAAGATCGACAGCGCGTAATCGAGCACCAGCGTCGCGTCCGGGAGGACGATGCGCTCCGTGGACGAGTGCGAGATGTCGCGCTCGTGCCAGAGCGCGATATTCTCCATCGACGTAAGAGCGTACCCGCGGAGGACGCGCGCGAGGCCCGTGACGCGCTCGCAAAGCTCGGGGTTCCGCTTGTGCGGCATGGAACTGGAACCGGTCTGGCCCTCGTCGAACGGCTCTTCGGCCTCGCGGACCTCGGTTTTCTGCAGCGCGCGGATCTCCGTCGCGAACTTCTCGAGCGACCCGCCGATGAGCGCAAGCGTCGTGACGAACTGCGCGTGGCGGTCGCGCTGGATGATCTGCGTGCTCGCGGCTTCGATGCCGAGCCCGAGCTTCTTGCAGACGATCTCTTCGAGCGCGGGCGGCACCGATGCGTGCGTGCCCACCGTGCCGGAGATCGCGCCGACGGCCACGGCGTCGCGGGCCTGCTCCAGGCGCTTGCGGTTGCGCCGCATCTCATCGACCCACACGGCGAGCTTCAGCCCGAACGTCGTGGGCTCGGCATGTACCCCGTGGGTGCGGCCGGTGCAAAGGGTGTTGCGGTGCGCCTTCGCCTGTCGTTCGAGTACAGCCGAAAGTCCGTCGACGCCCTTGAGCAGCAGGTCCGAAGCGTCGCGCAGCTGGAGGCCCGTGGCCGTGTCCCAGACGTCCGACGAAGTCAGGCCGAAGTGCACGTAACGGCTCTCCTCGCCCAGCGTCTCCTGGACGGAGCGTAGGAAGGCGGTGACATCGTGGTGCGTGATCCGGATGTACTCGTTGATCTTGTCGACATCGAACCCGGCGTCGCGGCGGATCTTGGCTGCGGCTTCGGCCGGGATCTGGCCGAGTTCGGCCCAGGCCTCGCATGCGGCAACTTCGACGTCGAGCCAGCGTTGGAACTTGTTCTGGTCGCTCCAGACGGCGGCCATTTCGGGACGGGAGTAACGGGGGATCACCGGGACATGGTACTTGGAAGAGGTCACTCGCGACAGCGAAATCAGGCCGTCGCGGTAGACTTCGCGCCATGCCCGAGCGCTTCTACAGCCGCCGCCGCCTGAACGTCGAGATCTATGCCGTGCGTACGGCCTCGCTGCCGGTTGTCGAGGACGACGCCGCGTTCTATGCCGCGCTTGCACGCGAGGCGCCGGGACCGGTGCTCGAACTGGCCTGCGGCACAGGCCGGTTGCTCGTCCCGCTCGCCCGGGAGGGCCTCGACGTCACGGGGCTGGACCTCTCGAAGGCGATGTTGAAGGAAGCGAAGCGCCTGCTGAAGCACGAACAGAAGGCGGTGCGAAAGCGCGTCCGGCTGGTCCACGGCGACATGACGGACTTCGCCCTCGACGGCCAGTACGGGCTGATCTTCATCGCCTTCCGGTCCTTCATGATGCTGGACACGGCCGCGGCCCAGCGGCGCTGCCTGGAGCGGGTTCGGCGGCACCTTCGCCCCGGTGGGATCGTCGCCGTGAACCTGTTCGACCCGCTGCTCGGCCGCCTCGAGCCGGCCAAGAAGTCCCGCAAGTGGGCCCGCATCAACGAGGTTATCCACCCCGACACCCTGAACGTCGTACGGATCGACATGGCCGGGCGCACAAACGACCCGCTGCGGCAGGTGTTCGAAGAGACCTGGCGCTTCACCGAGCGCGGACCAAAAGGCGTGGTCCGGCGCGAAAAAGAGGTCCTGCGCATGCGCTGGACCTACCGCCATGAGATGCGCTATCTCCTCGAACTGGCGGGCTTCGAGGACATCCAGGAGTACTCCGACTACCACCGCTCGCCGCCGGCCTACGGGAAGGAACAGGTCTGGGTCGCGAAGAAGGCGGGGCTGTAGCCCCGCCTTCCGCTGGAGTCATGACTGGCGATGGCTTAACCGAAGCGGCCGGCGCCGTGGACCAGGTAGTTCTCGCGCTGGAGCATGCGGTGCGCTCCGAGCGTAAACGCGTCGCGCAGGGCGCGGTCGAGCACCGAGCCGGTGAAGACGGCGCTGCTGCCCGCTGCCCGGTACAGCTTGGAGACGACGTCAATCACGACTTCCGCGGCCGCGGTGGCAGCGAGCGACGTCCGTGGCGTGTCCTCCGGGCCGGCGGGCTGCCCCGCCGCGTGCTTCGCATCGATATCGCGGGCAACCGCGAAGATGCCGTCGCGAGCGAGTTCCAGGCGGCCTTCGCATTCGCCGAGGGCCACCTGCGGCAACGGCGCCTGCGAGCCCATCACCCCCGATTGGTGCGGCCGTTTCGCCTGCAGCGACCGGAATTCTTCGACGGCCGCGCGGCCAACGCCGACCAGGACTGAGGCGGCCACCAGCGGCGCAACGGCGTCTTCGTGGATGCTGTAGAGCACCGGCAGGCCCGGCCGCGGCCCGTTCATGAAGTCCGCGACTTCGTCGAAGGGCACGAACACTCCGTGCACTTCCGCTTCCTGGCTCCCGGTGCCCTTCAGGCCGGTCGCGTCCCAGTTGCCGAGCAGCTCGATACGCTCCTTGCGGATGAGCGGCATGATGACGTGGGGCTCACCCTCGGCGATGAAGCGCGGCTGGTCTCCGTCGTGGACGATGCACAGCCCTCCGATCCAGGTCGCGTGCGGTGAGCCGCTCAGGAAGGGCCACTTCGCATCGACCAGGTAACCGCCTTCCACAGCGGTTGCCTTGCCCATCCGGCCAACAGCGGTCGCCGCGCAGTCTACCGGTGATGTGAACGGGTCTTTCGGCAGGAACGCGCTAATGATGCCGCCACCCATCGCCGCCATGGTGTCCCATGCCGTCGATGCGTCCCCTGTGGCGAGCGTTTCGAGCACGTTCATCGCGTCGGTGATGGTGAAGTCGCCCTCGCCGCGGGCCGGCGAAAGAATGGCCTGGAGCAGGCCGCGCTCGTGCAGCGCCGAGAGGACGGGAGGCGTGAGCTCGCGCGCTTCTTCGATGGCCCGGGCTTCGCGCTTGAGCAGCGGGACGAGTTCTTCGGCGGCGGCGATGAAGCGTGGACCGGACGGGGTGGTCGGTCGTTCGATCGTGGGTGCGGTCATTGGTGGTCTCTCCTCGATGGCGGCTCAGCCGCCGTGCTGGAGCGAAGAATGCCGCTGCCGCCGTGGCTGCGAATCCGCAGGGATACCCATTCCCGCACCCGGCGCGCAATTGGGTACCGCTACCCAGCCTGCTCGCGCACGTCCCGCGGAGCGACGAGGCCCAACTCGACAGCTTTCAACGCCGCCTCTGCCCGGTTGCGGATGCCGAGCCGTCCGTACGCGTTCTCGACGTGCCGGTGCACCGTGCGGACACTGAGCACCAGCGCGTCCGCGATCTCCTGGTTCGAATGCCCCCGAGCGACGAGCGCCAGCACTTCGGCTTCACGCGCGGTGAGGCCGCCGCGGGCGAGGGTCGGCGGAGTGGACGCTCCCCGCGGTTCTAACTCCAGCCAGTGCAGCATCCCGGCGGCTTCATTGCGCTTGATGTCCTCCACGGCCTGGCGGCGGTAACGGCCGGCTTCTTCCCTGAGTCCCGCGACCCGCGCCGCGGTCGCGAGGAAAGAAGCAACCGGCCCGCGGCAGCCGGCGCCGTTGGCAATCACGATCCAGTGGCCGGCCCAGGGCTCGAGCGCCTGGAATACCCGCAGGCATTCCTCCTTCGCGCCCGCCAGCACCGCGGCTTCGGCCAGCACCGACAGGAATGCCAGGCGGTCTTCGTCCACCGGCGACCCAAGCAGGCGATCCACGGCATCGGTGACGAGGTCGCGGGCCGAATCGAGGTCCGAGTCGACGGCGATGCGCGGCCTGGCAAGCCAGCCCGCGCCCAGCGACTCCAGCTGCAGGAAGAGGATGCGGGCAGCCTCGCGCGCCCCCTCGCCGCCCCGTTGCGCGTGGATATGTGCGCGCAACGCGTTGAGCATGACTTCGGCCTGCACGGGCTGGCCCGTCGATGGGGGATCGATCTGGGCAGCCAGGGCCTCTGCGCGGTCGAGGTCGCTGGCGAGGAGTGCCAGCGTTGCGTTGAAGAGATAGGCGTTCCAGCGGTGGTACGGCAGCGGACACCGCTCGGTAATCGTGTCGAAATCGGCTGCCGCCCGCCGCGCGGCGGGGATGTCCCCAAGTTCCAACGTGACGATGAACTGGCGGAAGAGCGCGCTCAACTGAAGATCGATGTCGCGAGCGTCTTCGGCGGCGCGCGTTGCCTCATCGGCCGCGAGCCGCCGGGCCTGGAGGTCGCCGGGTTCGGCCAGGCCCCAGCACAAAGCCAGCAGAGCGTTGGCCAGCGCGGCGGGCTCCTCGGCCATGCGCGCTTCCCGCACGGAGGCTTCCGCGTACTCGCGACGCAACCGCACCTCCCCTTCACGAAGGCCCTGCCAGGCAAGTCGTGCCAGGATCTTCGCGCGGCTCGCGTGCTGCCAACGAGGAAGGCGCTCGAGCGCCTCCTCGAGGAGCGAGACGACCTCCGGGTCGCGCGCGCCGCCATGCTCGTGGCCCAGGCCGAACGTCAGCGCGATGCGCGCGAGCGTCTCGGGCTGGTCCGTGTCGCGTGCGAGTTCGGCGGCTTCCCGCAACGTGGACCGGGCTTCACGGCGGTTGAGCGCGGTCAGCAGCTCTCCCTCGAACCCGAGCACGTCCAGCAGCTCAGCGCGTGAGAGTTGCACCAGCGGACGCGCGGCGCGGGCCAGCTCGATGTAGCCCTCCGCGAATTCGAGCGAATAGCGCGATGCCCAGACCCGTGCCTGTGCGACGGCGGCCGCATGGGCGCGCGCCGGGTCCCAGGCATTCCCCGCCCGGCAACCGTGCACCGCAACGCCGGATTCGTCGCCGTTTCTCGCGCAGACCTCGGCCAGCGCGGCTTCGAAACCCTCGCGCTCAGCGACGGCCAGCGAATCGCGTGTCGCCTCGCGCAGGGCGTCGTGCCGCCAGCGCCATGTCCGCTTGAGGATGAGCGAAGCCTCGAGCAGCTCGTCGAACGCCGATGCGTCGGCCGCGGCCGCGGGCAGCACCATTTCGCGGTGGATGAGTCCGTCGATCAGTGAGCATACACCCGCCAGCCGCCGCCCAGCCGGCGACAGGCGGCTGAGTTCAGCCTGCATCAGGGCGGCGAACGAACTCGGCACCTCGTTCCGTGAGCCGCCCTGCGCGAAGTGCCGCAGGTACTCCCCTGCCAGCAGCGGGTTGCCGCCCGACAGCCGCGCGACTTCCTCGGCCCTGCTCGCTGCTCCGGAACCAACCATTTCACCGATTTCCGAGCTGGTCAGCGGCCGGAGGTCGAAGCGGACTGCGTTCCGGCGCATGAGATTGCCGACGCTCGCCTGCACCGCGGGAGCCGGCTCCGGCCGTGATGCAACGATGAGCAGCACCCGCGATTGCCGCACCATGGGCGCGAAGAAGTCGAGGAACTGGAGCGA
>CAYTBM010000184.1:0-6614 GCA_964436025.1 uncultured Anaerolineaceae bacterium | reverse complement strand
GGCAGGCCGGGGCAGGGTGCGATGGTGAAGGTCACGGATGCCGCGGCCGACGCCAACTCGATCGTGGTTGCAGCTGAGACCGGCGCCTGGACCTCGTAAAAAGACCCTCCGCCGCAGGAAGTGCGCGTGTCGCCGCTGAGCACCTGGCGCACGGTGTAGAACCCGTACGGGAGATCCGTCGCGGTTACGGTGGTTGCGGGGGCGTCTCCGCTCGTATTTGCGCTTAGCGTGGCCACGACCTGGCCGGAAGTTGAGACGATTTCGTATCGCCAGGTGCGGGCTGCCGCTTCGGGGCCAGCGTTCAGGGTGACATTCACACTCAGGCTGCCAGTGGCTGCGAACCGGGCTGAGCCAGTTGCCAGGACGCTGGACCCAAGGCGGACGCTCAAGGTGGCGGTGCCGGCGCTATCGCGGGTTACGAACGCTGCCCCCTCAGCGACGTTAGCCGCTGTGGGGTCAAGGGAGGCAATACCGGTGAGGGTGCCGCCCTCTACGTCGTAATTAAAGCTTGGGAGGGCCGCGATCTGACCTTCGACGCGAATGCGGAAGACGGCGGTCGAGCCCGGGGCAACGGGTTCCGATGCGGGCGAGACGCTAACGGTATAGGGCTCGGCTGCGCTCGCGGAGGCGGCGCTCGCGGCCAAAGCGAGCACCGTCAGGAGAACCAAAAACGGTAACAGGGGGAGTCGAACAACGAAGCGCATGGCACCGGGAGAAGGCGCGCTCGTCCGGGACTCGACGCCACCCCCTGGCGCTGTTCCCAAACGCGGCGACCTCATTGCTTCTGGCTATCCACCACTCGACCACTTTAGTGAACGCACCGTGACGATACCGCACTCGGTCAAGCGCGCGCCATATGAGCGTCGTTAGAACGTCCACCGGCCCGCCACAGGCTATCTCCCGTGCGTCCACGGGCTGGCAACCGGGCATTCCCCGAGTTCCCACCCTCACGCGGTTTGCTAGAGTCGGTCGCGATGATTTCCCTCCGTGCCGATGAGCACCGGTACCTGGTCACCGCGACGGGACGGGAAGAGGCGCTCGTCTCGCGCGTCCCAGGGTGCCGGTTCGTCGCATCCGCGCGAGCTCTCCAACTCGCGCGCCAGCCGGGCTCCATCCTGGCCCTGGACCACCTCTTCGGGCTTGGGTTGTGGGAGCACACGCCTGACCTGGCGCAGGAGATCGTCGAGTCGCGAAGCCGGCAGGTCGGCCCTCCGCAGCAGCGTGCCGTCGTGAGCCTCGTGGGCAATGAACTCGCTGTTGAGTGCGCTTTCGGGGATAAGGAGCTCGTCAAGCTTGTGCCCGGCTACCGCTGGTCCGCGCCCCAGCGCAGGTGGTTTCTCCCTGCTTACCCGATGTCGCTGGAGTTGCTCGAGCGCCACTTCGGGGATCATCTTGACGTCGAGGAAGCGGTGCGCCGGGTGCTCGAACTCAAGCGCATCGATGAGGACGCCCAGCTGGAACGCGCCTCCACCGCGCCACCTCCGCCGATCGGCGGCCAGGGAACGGCGCCCACCGAGCCTCCGGCCGACGCCGCCTCCGAACGTCCCCCGGAGATAGCGCCGGCCACGGCGACACCTGATGTCTTGCTCGAACGGATGGACCGCCTCACCAGCGCAGTGGAGGAACTGGTCTCGCTGCTGCGGGCGGGCATTTCTCCGGCCGTGTCACCCGTTGCGCCGGCAGTCGAACTCGAGGCGACGCCTGCGCCCGCGGTTCGGGCCGGCTCCGGCGATGCCTCGTGGCGGGAAATCCTCGCCCTCGCCGCCACGGATCCTGATGCAGCCCTGCTGCGGCTTCGCACGCCGCTGGAACTGGCGGGGCAGGACGAACTTCCGACGCTTCGCGCAGTCGCGGGGATCGCCTGTTCGCTGCAGGGAGAGCATCGCGAAGCGCTTACCTACTTCCGCCGCGCGCAGGAATCAGCCGACGCCCCGCTCGAAGGGAGCCTCCAACAGCGGCTCGCCGAGGCGTACCTGGACTCCGCTGTAGCGCTCATCGGCGCCACCACCAGCCCGGAACGGCCGATCGCCGATCGTGCGGGGCTCGAGGAACTCGTGCTGGCCGAACTGGTCCATGACTCCGGCTTCGATGACGACGGGCTCGGATCGAAGGATTCGCGCGACCTCCTCAGCCTCCTGATGGACGACCAACTGTTGCGACGCATCGACCCGGTCCTCGCCGATAACTGCCGCGTGTTGCACCTCGTCTGCGTAGCTCGCGGCGGTCGCTGGATGGCTGCCGAACGGGTCACCGAGATGCTGCGCCACCGGGAGCTGACGGACGTAGGCTTCGCGCTGGGGCTCATCGTCCTGGCGAACACCGTGTTCGAGCAGCCCTGCATGGAGGAGTGGTTCGGCCGCTGGCCGGCCGAGGCCGGAGAACTCGGCTTTGACGACCTGCGCTCGGTGGTCGAGGCTGCGCTGCGGCGCCTGAAGGACGTCGAACCGACGATCGCCTCAGCGGCGGCGCTTTCGGTGCTCGCCCTGGCATCGGGCGCACGGCTGGAAGTCGCCTCGGGCGATGAGCGGCGGGAACTCGTGCGGTTCATCCCTCCTCGCGCGGCCGACCGGCGCTATGCGGAGTTCCTGGCTGCTTTCCAGCCCGCGCAATCAGGCGTGCGCAAAGTGGCGCAGAACTTCCCCGGCTACCTCCAGATCCTGGCGAATTCCGCGCTTTTCCAGTCCGCCCCCCATTTACTCAGCGTGTTTGTGAACGATAGCGGCGGCCCCGACAGCACGACCCGCAGGATTGCCGAGGAAGTGTACCTGGCAGCTCTCGCCGGACGCGGGATCCGCGATCCACAGTCCGAGGTGCTCGACCTCGTGGACATGCTCGGAGAAAGCCCCCGCGCGGATAACCTGCTGAACGAAGTCAGCACCCAGATTGAGGATGGCGCCGTACCCGGGAGTACTGCGTTTTCGCATGAGCAGCGCCTCGAGCTTTTCGAGCGCACGTTCCAGGTGGCGCTGGGCGCCGGCCACAACCATGACTCCGTAGCGGCGTTTGACCGCGTAGTCCGTGAGCTCCTCCAACACGGTGAGTTCGAGAAGCTGCGGTCGTTCTGCCTGGGTATACCGACGGGCTTCAAACCGCTCCAGCTTCCCGTCGGCCAGGCACTGCTTTCGCTCCAACTGGAATCCGGCGAAGACTTCGAACCGGCCGCCGAGCTGGTCCTGCGCAACTGCAATCCGAAGGCGGCTGACGATGAAGGGACCCACGAGCTCAAGGGCCTCGGCATCGCATTCCCCCGGTTTCGCGAGTACCTCGACGCGCACCTGCCGGCGGGCGAGTCGATCTCGGCGGAGACACCGCCGGACATCACGGGTCGGAAGGTGGTGGTGGTCGGTGGCCATGAGTGGTTGCGGAAGCATGCGATGCCGGCTTTCGACACCTGGGGAGTGAAGGTTACCTGGCTCTCGCCCGACGAGGCCAAGAACGGTTCTCAGGCCACCGCGCTCGCTTCCGGCGCCGCCGACCTCATCGTGATTAACACGGCGTGTATCAGCCACGCTGCGAGTGGCCGCGTTCGGGCCGAAGTGGAGCGCGAGCGGCAGGCGGGCGAAACCAAGATCGCCTACCACAACTCGCGCGGGCTGGGGGCGCTGCTTTCGATCACGCGGGAGGCACTGGCCGACACTGCGCCGCCGATTGCCGCGGCAAAGGCTACGCGGGCGAACGAGCGCCGAAAGCTCCTTCGCTGAAGCCTCAGACTCGCTGCTCTGCTACGATTTCTCTTCACCTTATGACTATCGTGTCCGCACGGAGCCAGCTCGCATGACCCAACCGCGCACCATCATCCAGAAGATCTGGGACAACCACGTTGTGCATCACGAGGAGGGCAAGCCCGACCTCCTCTACATCGACCTCCACCTCGTGCACGAGGTCACCTCGCCGCAGGCATTCGAGGGGCTTCGGCTTGCGGGGCGCAAGGTCCGCCGGCCGGACCTCACGCTCGCCACGGTCGACCACAACGTCCCGACGATCGACCGCGACAAGCCATGGACCGACCCGCTCTCCGTCCAGCAGGTGGAAACACTGCGGCAGAATTGCGACGAATTCGGCGTGCCGCTGTTCGGCGTTGGTGACATCCGCCAGGGCATCGTCCATGTCATTGGGCCGGAACAGGGGCTGACCCAGCCGGGCATGACCATCGTCTGCGGCGACAGCCACACCGCCACGCACGGGGCATTCGGCGCGCTGGCATTCGGAATCGGCACGAGCGAGGTCGAACACGTCCTCGCGACACAGACGCTCCCCCAGGCGCCTCCCAAGACCATGTCCGTGGAGGTCACGGGCGAACTGCACCCGGGCGTGACGGCGAAAGACGTCATCCTGGCGGTGATCCGCGAGATCGGCGTTGCCGGCGGTGTCGGTCATGTCATCGAGTACCGCGGGGATGTCATCCGCAACCTTTCGATGGAAGGCCGGATGACCATCTGCAACATGTCGATCGAGGGCGGCGCCCGCGCAGGGCTGGTAGCGCCGGACGAGACGACCTTCGCCTATATGAACGGAAGAAAGCACGCCCCCACAGGCGAGGCCTGGGACCAGGCGGTCGAAGCGTGGAAGCAACTGCCGACTGACGACGGCGCAGCGTTCGACACGTACGTCACGCTTCGAGGCGAAGACATCGAGCCGTGTGTCACCTGGGGCACGACGCCGGCACAGAGCGTCCCTGTCACCAGCGTCGTGCCCTCGCCCGATGAGGCGGCCAATGCGGGGGCGAAAGAACTCGCCGAGCGTTCGCTCGTCTACATGGGCCTGGAAGCCGGTACGCCGATCGAGGAGATCCGGCTGGACAAAGTCTTCCTCGGTTCCTGCACGAACAGCCGCATTGAAGACCTCCGCGCGGCGGCAGCCATCGTGAAGGGGCGCACCATCGCCTCCACCGTGAAGGCGATGGTCGTCCCAGGGTCCGGCCTGGTGAAGCTGCAGGCCGAACAGGAAGGTCTTGACCAGATCTTCAAGGACGCCGGCTTCGAGTGGCGCGAGGCGGGATGTTCCATGTGCCTCGGCATGAACCCGGACATCCTGATGCCGGGGGAACGCTGCGCCAGCACCTCAAACCGGAACTTTGAAGGGCGGCAGGGCCGGGGTGGGCGGACCCACCTCGTCAGCCCGCAGATGGCCGCTGCCGCCGCCATCGCCGGCCATTTCGTCGACATCCGGGAGTGGAAGTAAGCCATGAAGAAGTTCGAACCCGTCCAGGGCCGGTCCATCCCCATGAACCGCGCCGACGTCGACACTGACCAGATCATTTCGAAGGAGTTCCTCAAGCGGATCGAGCGCACCGGCTTCGGCCCGTTCGCGTTCGACGACTGGAAGCAGGATCCTGATTTTGTGCTCAACAACCCGGCGTTCAAGGGCGCGCCGCTCATGGTAACCGGCCCAAATTTCGGCTGCGGCTCTTCACGCGAGCACGCGCCGTGGGCGCTTGAGGACCTTGGGCTGAAGGCCATCATCGCGCCCTCGTTCGCGGACATCTTTCGCAACAACTGCGCGAAGATCGGCCTGCTCACCGTTGTCCTGCCCCAGCAGGACTGCGAGTACCTCATCGCGCGTTCGGAGGAGTTGCCCTCGTCAGAAGTGGTCGTCGACCTGGAGTCGCAGACAGTCACGACTGCTGATGGCACGTGGAGGCGCACGTTCGAAATCGACCCCTTCGTGAAGCACTGCCTCCTGAACGGCCTCGACGAAATCGGCCTCACGTTGCAGGAGTCCGATGAAATCTCCGCGTTCGAGGCGCGGCGCTCAAGCCTGCTCCCGAGCACGGTGCCGGCGTGAGCCGCCGGCGGCAGAGCTTCGGCAACACGCTGACCAATTGGCGGGAGTACGACGCCCCGTTCGGCACGAAGCTGAAGCTGCTGTTGCGCAACAACTGGACGAAGGTCCGTACCCGCAGCTCGTGCTGCGGAAACGACGGTGAGCCGGGTTGCTGACAGGTCCCCGAAGAGCCCGGTCAGGGCTCCGGCTGAGACGGTAAGGGCTGGGTGGTCCTCGCGAAAAAATCAGGTTGACAGGCCCATGCCCCGGGCGTACGTTGCCTCTCGATATGGGTGTGTTTGTTGGCATCCATCGCTGTTGACGGCGGCCTCACCGGGGCCGCCGTTCGTGTTTTCTGCGAAAGGAGCAGCCAGTCATGCAGTCGAGCTTGATCGGCAAGGTTGAGAAGGCAAAGGTGTACGCGGGCGAACGTCACCGTATGCAGATCGACGACCTCCACGTCGCCTTCCACGGCGAGAACAGCGACCACGAAGTCGTGCTGCACGAAGGCAAGTGGCGCTGCAACTGCGATTTCTTTGTCGCATGGGAGACCTGCAGCCACACGATGGCTCTGGCGCGCGTCCTCGAGGGCATGGTGCCGGCGGGCGCGGCTCCGGAGCTCGCCGCGGTTTAGGGCCGGGATCTGCCTGGCGAAGTCAGCGCGCCGGGAGGTTCGGACCGGATTACGGGTGGGATCGCTGGCGGGTGGCCGGGCGTGGTCTTCTGCCCGTGACTCTGACGGTGCTCGCCTGAGGGGGATCCGTGACGCGGGGCCGGGGGAGGTGTTCCGGACCTCGCCTCTGAACTGGATGGGCACTTCTAACGGCTTTCTCCCTGTTGCGCGGGTTACT
>CAYTBM010000183.1:0-6640 GCA_964436025.1 uncultured Anaerolineaceae bacterium | reverse complement strand
GGTTCTGCGGGTAGGCCCGCGCTTCGATGTAGCCCTCGTCGTAGAGCTGGCAGAGGAGCGGCGCCATGGCGTGGTAACGCAGGCCTCCCGCGTGGATGCCGGGCGGCATGAACGTATGACCAAGGGTGTACATCTTCATCAGCGGTGTCAGGCCGGCGACGTCGCCGAAGTCGTAGCGGTACTCGCCCTTCGTGAGGCTGGGGCAGGATGCCGGTTCGACGGCGATGAAGCGCGTGTCGCGGCGCCCTTCGAGCTTCTCGCGCAGGAACGGGAACATCAGGCCGGCAGCGTTGGAACCACCGCCGGCGCAGCCGATGACGACATCCGGGTACTCGCCGGCCATCTCCATCTGCTTCATGGCTTCCTGGCCGATGACGGTCTGGTGGAGCAGGACGTGGTTGAGCACACTGCCGAGCGAGTACTTCGTATCCTCGCGCATGGCGGCGTCTTCAACAGCCTCGCTGATGGCGATGCCGAGCGAGCCGTTGCTCTCCGGGTCATCCTTCAGCACTTCCCGGCCGGCGTTCGTGTCCGAACTCGGGCTGGCGACCACGGAGCCGCCCCAGAGCTGCATCATCGAGCGTCGGTACGGCTTCTGGTTGTAGGAAACCTTCACCATGTACACCTTGCACTCGATGCCGAAGAGCTTGCAGGCGAAGGCGAGCGACGAGCCCCACTGCCCGGCGCCAGTTTCGGTGGCGATGCGCTTCACGCCTTCCTTCTTGTTGTAGTACGCCTGTGCGACGGCGGTGTTGGGCTTGTGGGAGCCGGAGGGCGAGACGCCCTCGTATTTGTAATAGATGTGGGCCGGCGTATCGAGCGCCTTCTCCAAGAAGGTGGCACGGATGAGCGGAGCGGGGCGCCAGATTTTCAGGATCTCGCGCACTTCCTCGGGGATTTCGATGAAGCGCTCGGCGCTGACTTCCTGCTTGATCAGTTCCATCGGGAAGAGTGGAGCAAGGGCTTCCGGGCCGATCGGTCCGTGTGTCGCCGGGTGCAGTGGAGGCGCCGGGGGATTCTTGAGATCTGCCGCGATGTTGTACCAGTGCGTCGGCAGTTCCGATTCGTTCAGGAAGAACTTTCGCGTTGCCATGTTTCCCCTCCAGGGATGCTGAATTCGATGTGATGTTCCGGTGTTCCCCGTCGCGGCCTCCGGGAAACACAAAACCCCTCGTCATCAAAGGACGAGGGGCTCTCGCGGTACCACCTTTGTTTCCTTCCCGTTGGGGAAGGACACTCTTCAGCCGCCACGGCAAGCCGTGAGGGCCCTGGCTGTGTTAACGGTGCCACTCCGCCTCACCCTACTGGCCCTTCCTGCGAAGGATGTTCGGATTCGGTGCTCCCGGGCCCATTCACCAGTCGCGCCGCCACCGGGCTCTCACCTGCCCCGGTTCTCTGGAGGCTCGCCTGACCGGCTACTCTTCCCGATCAACGCATCATTCTTCGATTGAGGGCATCAAAGTATGGGCGGGGCGGCGGGTTGTCAATGATCGCGCAAATTCGAGCGGTTATACTTGAGACAGGTATTACAGCCGTGAGGTATTACATGACCCAGGTAACCCAAAAGGGACAGGTGACCATCCCGGTCGGTTACCGTCGCAAGTTCGGCCTGCTCCCGCATACGGAAGTCGAATTCTACGAACGGGATGGCCAGCTAACGATTCGGCCGAAGCCCGGAGGCATGACCCGTGGGCGGTGGATCGCGGAGCAACTCCGTGGCCGCCTCAAAGGCAAGACGACATTGACCACCGAGCAGATCATGCAGATGACGAGGGGCGAGGATTGACCGTTCTCGTCGATAGTAGCGCGTTGATCGAGCTTCTCATCGACGGGCCAGCGATTGAATGGGTAGCCGAGCAGCTCTCTTTGCTCTCTGACGAGGTCTTCACGATCAATGCCCTGATTTACGCCGAGGTCTCCGTCCCGTATGCCGATCCCGCCGACCTCGACGCGGACCTCGATCGGCTCTTCTTCGAACGCCTTCCGCTGCCATATGGAGCGGCCTTCATGGCGGGAAAGGCCTTTCAGGCTTATCGAGCTCGCGGAGGTTCGCGGAGTTCTCCGCTGCCCGATTTTTACATCGGCGCCCATGCACAGGTCTCGAACCTTACGCTACTGACCCGTGATGCACGTCGCTTCCGCACGTACTTCCCGGAAGTCGACCTCATCGCGCCGGGCTAAGCCGCCAGAAAACCGTCCAGCGCCTTCACGGCCTCCGGCTCCACCAGGATCGGCGCATGGCCGACTCCGGGCACTTCCACCAGCTGCGTGCCGGGCAAGGCTTCTACCATCCGCCGGGCGATGTCGGCGCTGAGCACGTCGCTCTTCGCACCGCGCAGGAGGAGCACGGGGCACTTGATGCCTTTCAGCGCGACCCAGGGGTCGGTGCCGGCGGGTGGCGCCGCCGAGGTGCGCACGGCAGGGTCCATCTTCCAGACGTAAACGCCGCTGTCGCTTTTCCGCACGTTGAAGCGGGCGAAGTCGGCGATCTGGTCGTCCGGGAGGTGCTCGACCATCGGCGCGTAGTGGTCCTTGTAGTAGCGGATGACGGCCTTCATGTCGGCGAACATCTCGGGAGCGTTCCCGACGTACGCGAGGATGCGCTTCAGTCCCTCTGGATCGATCTCCGGCCCGACATCGTTCAGGACGACGCGGTCAACGTGCTCCGGGTATTTGGGCGCGTACTGCATCGAAATCAGCCCGCCCATGGAAGTGCCGACGAGCGCCATGCGTTGCAGCCCAAGCGCTTCGCGCACCGCTTCCAGGTCAGTGACGTAAGTGTCGACGCCGTACTGGTCCGCCGGCCCCCAGGCGGATTCGCCGCGACCGCGCACATCCAGGCAGTACACGTGGTACTTCGCCGCCAGGTGGTTCGCGATGGCATCGAAGGTGTGGGCCTGGCCGGCAAGTCCGTGGATCATCATCACTACCGGGGAGCCCGGTGTCCCGCGCGCGATGAGGTGATGGCGGAGGCCGTTGGCTTCGACAAAGATGTCGCGGACCGCGAAGGTGGTGGTCATCCGAGTGCCCCTGGCGTTGGTCGGCGCATTTTATCTACGCGGCCCACGCGCGCCAGTCACTCCAGGGGTTGGCGCCCGGCGAAGCCGGTGCGCAGCTCGTGCCAGAAGCTCAGGGTTGGTTCGCCAAGGAGGTAGCAAAGGTAGACCACCCTGCCGTCGCGCTGGTGGAAGAAGTCCACGAGTCCCTTTTCGGGGTCCTTCACTTCGATTCCCCAGCGGTCCAGCTGTGAGGCCGCCCGGCGGAGCTGCCGGTCAAGTTCGGCCATGCGGTTCTCGCCGTCCTCGCGCCAGGGGTTCGCGAGGAGGTGGCCGTCGCCCGAAGCGCCCCGCGATTGGGCGGCAACGGCTGCCTGGACGGCCCGCATCTCGACGAACGCTTCACGCAACGCTTCAAGTACGGGGATGACCCGGGGCAGCAGCGCGCGTGCCTCGGCCACCGTGTACAGCTTCATCGTCAGACGAAGAGGTGCAGGGGCATGTTCGTGGGATGGACTGTCGCGCCGCTCTCAAGCGACGGGCGGTCCAGCAGTTCTTCGTTGACCCCGGGGCCGATGACCACGTTCTTGCCCACATTCATCCCCGACGGGATGGTCACCCGCTTCCCGACCACGGTGATGCCCGCGTTGACGATGTCGGGCCGTTCGAAGTTCGGAACGTCTTCGCCTGCGCCGATGACGACGCCACGGCCGACCGACACCTCTTTGTCGAGGATGGACCGGTCCACGACAGCGCCGGCGCGGATGACGCACTTGTGCTGGATGATCGAGTCGCGCACGACAGCGCCGGGTTCGACGACGACGCCGGGAGAAATGACGGAGCGAATGACCTCGCCGTCGATGTGCGCGGCGGGCGAAATCAACGAATCGCGCACGGAAGCCTGGGGCCCGATGCGCGCGGCAGGCATGATCGCACCGGCCGTCCGCAGCTTCAGCTCGCTGTCCTCGAGATTCAGCGACGGGCTGGTCGCCAGCAGGTCCATATGCGCGTCCCAGTAGGATTCGATCGTGCCGACGTCGCGCCAGTACGACTGGTACTGGTAACCGAACACCCGGTGCGACTGGAACATTCGCGGGATGATGTCGCGGCCGAAGTCGTGCTTGCTTTCGCCGTCCAGGTCGGAGTCGGCCTGGAGTTGTTCGACGAGGATGTCCTTGTTGAAGACGTACACGCCCATCGAGGCCCAGGCGCCGCGGGGGTTCTTCGGCTTCTCCTGGAAGTCGATGACGCGCCCGTTGGCGTCGAGATCCAGCACGCCGAAACGGTGCGCTTCCTCGCGCGGCACCGAATACACCGCGACGGTGGCGTCTGCCGCCTGGCTGCGGTGGTAGGCGATCATGTTCCGGTAGGACGTGAGGTAGATGTGGTCCCCGGCGAGGATGAGGACTTCGCGAGCGCGGGATTCCTCGATGACATAAAGGTTCTGGTACACCGCATCGGCTGTACCGGAGTACCAGTCGCTGTCGGCGCGGCCGAGGTAGGGCTGGAGGATCTGGATGCCGCCCTCGAGTGTATCGAAGCCCCACGGCCGCCCGGCGCCGATGTGGTTGACCAGCGAACGCGGCCGGTACTGCGTGAGCACGGAGACCTTCGTAATCCCGCTGTTCGCGCAGTTCGACAACGCGAAATCGACGATGCGGTACTGCCCGCCGAAGACCACGGCAGGTTTGGCCCGTTGCTCGGAGAGGATGGAGAGCCGGTCTCCCTGGCCGCCGGCGAGGATCATCGCGAGGACGTTGTTCACTCTGCCTCCCTCGTGCTTGGCGCATTCTAGCGGCCCTCCGCTAACGCCGTCGCGACAAAGGACGCGCCTCGGGTGAAACCCCTATTTCGGTTTCGTCCACTGATTTGCCACTCAATGTCCACTGCGTCCACCCGATAGTCACCACAGATACACCTTTCGGGAGAGCGGCACTCTCACCGAGGGGGAGAAGGCAACCGGGCCAGTGGCCCCCACGGAGGACAGGCAATGACTCGCATCATGACGAACGTGAGCGCCATCAACGGCCAGCGGAACCTGGAAAAGACCGGCCTGAAGATGGGCAAGACGCTCGAAAAACTCGCCAGCGGTTACCGCATCAACCGCGCCGCCGATGACGCGGCCGGCCTCGCCATCAGCGAGAAGATGCGCGCCCAGATCAAGGGCAACAAGCAGGCGCTGCGCAACGCCCAGGACGGCATCTCGATGCTGCAGACCGCTGAAGGCGCGATGGACGAAGTCCACGCCATCCTCCAGCGCATGCGCGAACTCTCCGTCCAGGCCGCGAACGGCACCTACGCCGACAACGGCCCTGAGCGCACGAGCATCGGCGAGGAAATCGTCCAGCTCCGCTCGGAAATCGACCGCATCGCCTACAGCACGGAATTCAACGGGCAAAAGGTGCTCACGGGCGCCCTCTCCAGCCAGGTCCAGGGTGTGGCCGGCACGAACTTCATCCAGGGCGAGACCATTGGCTACGCCAACGCCGGGGCCGCCGGCACGCACCTGGTCAGCGGCGACGCCCTCCCGGCCGGCGGCACGCGCACGGTGACCTTCGCTACGGCCCCCGCGGGCAACTATACCTTCGTCAACAACGGCGGCATTTTGGAGATGCACCTGGGCAGCGCCACCGGGACGCTTGTGGGCACCGCCGCAGGGTTCGCTTCCGGCTCGACGATTGCGGGCGCCGCGACGGGCACGGTTACCTTCAGCAATGGTTTCGCCTTGAGCATCACCGCCGACGCGGCGGCCTACAACTGGACCAGCTTCCTCGCTGACATGGCCGTGGGTGGCAACCAGAACCTCTCGATCAACGGGCTGACCGGCACGACGATGACGGCGACGACGGCGCGGCCGCAAACCTACACCTTCACGTCGCCCGGTGCGGGGCAACTCACCCTCACCGGCGCCGACGGCAACTCGCAGACGCTCAACCTGGCCGACATGGTGGCGAACGAGACCCGGACGCTGGACTTCAACCAGCTCGGCATCGCGATCACGCTGCAGACGGGCCCGGCCGGCCGCACCGCCGCCCAGGTCGTGACCGACCTCACCGGCGGGACGAACAACACGCTCGATATCCAGGGTACGGGCAACACCTCGACCCTGCAGGTAGGCGCGAACGTCCCCGACACGCTGGCCCTGCAGTTCGTGAGCATGCTCAGCAACAACCTCGGTTCGGCCGCCTACAAACTCGGCGGCTCCACCGGCCTCATCACCACCCTCGGCGACCAGGTGGTCAAGACCATCCAGGACTCGCACAACCTGATGAGCGCGCTCGACGGCGCCATCCAGACGCTGAACAGCCGGCGCGGCACGCTCGGCGCGGCCCAGAACCGCCTCGAACACACCATCAACAGCCTCGGCGTCGCCGTCGAGAACCTGACCGCCAGCGAAAGCCGCATCCGCGACGCGGACATCGCCGAACTCTCCAGCGACCTCGTCGCTTCGAACATCCTCCAGTCGGCCGGCGTCTCTGTCCTCGCCCAGGCGAACCAGACCCCGCAGGCCGTGCTCCAGCTCCTCCAGCGTTAATAGCGGCGTGGGGCGGCGAGTCTTCCCTCTCACGTCTCACGCTCTTTCCCTGATCCACGCCGCTCTCCGAGTGAAGAAAGGAGGCTCCGCAAGGAGCCTCCTTTCTTCG
>CAYTBM010000182.1:0-6644 GCA_964436025.1 uncultured Anaerolineaceae bacterium | reverse complement strand
AGGCCGGCATCATGCACGGCCGTCATCAGCTCTTCTCGCGTGATCAGGTTCTGGCGCAGGTGCTTGGGAATGGTCGTGCCATCCTTCACCAGCGGAGTCGGTGAGGGCTCCACCAGCCGGCCGAGGCGCGGGAAGCGGTACGCCAGCATATCCAGGGCGACAGACCAGGCCACGATGACGAGGACCAGCGCGATGCCCTCGGGGACCGACTGGTACTGGCCCGCCAGTCCATTCTGCGCGGCGTCTGCGATGACCACGATCAGCAGTACATCCGGCGTACTCGGACCAACCGCGCCACGCCGCCAGACCCGCAGCATCACGAAAATCGCCAGGTACATCAGCGTGCCGCGGATGACGAGTTCGAGCAGCGCCGCCCAATCCGTCGAAAACATGCCGTTCCAATCCATGCCGAACCTCCAGGTGTGATTTCGAGGATATCCCCGGCACCGGTGTCACAACGAGGGACAATCCCGTACCCTGACGCCCAACATCCGAACGGCGTTCGGACCATTCTCCATCCACTCGTAACTGAGGTGCTCGCATGCCCATCGACCCGTCAAAGGCGCTCGGCGCAAAGATTTCCGGCGGTTCCGCCAGATGGGACCGCGACAAGGTCATCCTCTACCATCTCGGCGTCGGCGCGGGTGTGCCCCAGACCGATGCGAACGAGCTGACCTACACCTACGAACAGAACCTCAAAGTGCTGCCGAGCTTCGGCGTTATCCCCGCGTTCGCTTCCATGGGTGGACTCGGCACCGTCCCGGGCCTCTCTTTCAACCCCATGATGCTGCTTCACGGCGAGCAGGATCTCGAAATCCGCAAGCCCATCCCGGTAGAGGCGGAGGTCGAGACGAACGGCACGATCGCCGGCATCTATGACAAAGGCAAGGCCGCGCTCGTCGTCATCGAAACCGAGACGAACATCAAGGGTGAAAGCGACCCCCTGTTCGTCAACCGCTTCTCACTGTTCCTTCGCGGAGAAGGCGGCTTCGGCGGCGACAGCGGCCCCGCCGCCGGCAACGCCGCCCCTGACCGGGCGCCGGACAAGACCGTCGAGTCGCCAACCATCCCGCAGCAGGCGCTGCTCTACCGCCTCAGCGGCGACAAGAATCCACTCCACGCCGACCCGGCCTTCGCCAAAATGGGCGGCTTCGACGTGCCGATCCTGCACGGCCTGTGCTCGTTCGGCATCGTCTGCAAGGCTGTGGTCGACAACGCCCTCGGCGGTGATACGGCGAAGGTCGCGCGGTACCAGGCGCGGTTCGCCGGAGTGTTCTTCCCGGGCGAGACCATGGTGACGTCGTACTGGCAGGACGGGAAAACCATCCTTGTTGACGCGAAGTCGAAGGAGCGCGGCACGGCGGTCATCTCGAACGCGGCCATCACCGTGCGCTAACAATCCACCACCGAGGCACGGATATCACTGAGACGTCAACGAGGCCACAGAGACCGCATCGCAGCAGGTTTTCGTGATCCCCCACGGTCCTCCGTGTCCTCCGTGCCTCTGTGTTTTACCCTTCCGGGATGGATCTGACTCAGTACCCGCTCATGGAGATCGCCGAGAAGGTCGGCACTCCGTTCTATTTCTATGACGGCAACATCCTCCGGGAGAAATTCGGCGAACTGGCTTCGTTGACGCAGCCCCGCGGGCTGCAGTGCCGCTTCGCGGTGAAGGCAAACTCCGCGCGCAAGGTGCTCGAAGTCGCGCGCGAGCATGGCATGTGGATAGACGCCGTCTCGGGGAACGAAATCCTGAGGGCCAGGCGGTCCGGTTTCGCCATGGGCCACGAGCCCCCGGTCGTCATGTACACGGCCGATGTCTTCCGTGACAACGCGCTTTCCGCGGTTATGGAAAACGGCGTCCTGCCGAACATCGGCTCGCCAGGGATGATCCGCGAACTCGCCGAAGCCGGCTACCGTGGGCCCATTGCTTTGCGCATCAACCCCGGGTTCGGGCACGGCCACGTCCAGGCCTGCGACACTGGCGGGCCATCTTCGAAGCACGGTATCTGGTACGAAGACCACGCCGCCGCGGGCAACCTTGCGAAGGACGCCGGCATGACGGTGGTCGCGCTGCACGCGCATGTCGGGACCGGCCCGCAAATCGAAGAGTTCGACCGCAACATGAAGCACCTCGCGGAAGTATTCGAAGAACTGCTCGCCTCCTACCCCGAAGCGGATGGCGTTAACCTGGGCGGTGGCATCCCGCACCCGTACCGGCCCGGCGCGCGCGAATACAGCCTGCCGAACTACCAGGTCATCCTCGTCGAAGCGCAGCGCGCGCTCTCGGAGTCAGCCGGGCGCCAGGTGCGCGTCGAAATCGAACCGGGACGCTACCCGGTGGCCGGAATGGCCCTCCTCGTCGGCCGCGTGAAGGATGTGAAAGCCACGCGCACCAATCAGAAGGGCCCGGGCCACCAGTTCATCATGACCGACGCCGGGTTCAACGACCTGATCCGCCCCGCGATGTACGGCTCATACCACCACATTTCCATCGTGGGCAAGGGCGCCGGCCGTGCGCTCGAACCGTTCGTGGTGGCCGGGCCGCTGTGTGAAAGCGGCGACGTCTTCACGCGTGACGAGCACGAGCTCCTCGAACCGCGTGACCTCCCCCGCCCGGAATCCGGCGATTTGGTGGTCCTCCACGATGCAGGGGCCTACGGCGCGGCCATGTCGTCGAATTACGTGTCGTTGGGCCGCGCGGCGCAGGTGTACTGGGAAAACGGAAACGCCAGCCTCATCAGCCGCCGGGAGACGTTCGAGGAAGTCGTGCAGCGGGAGTGCGAAGAGGCGCTATAACGGGGTGCGCCATTCGAACAGTGCCGAATGTCGTCTGCCCCACTCCGGCCCCTAACCCCCCGCGAGCTTCGCCTTATGCCCGAGTGCCAACAACCGTTCGAGCAGCCGCTCGCGCTGGTCTCCCTGGAGGACGAGTGTGCGGCCCTCGCGGCTGCCGCCGGAGCCGCAGAACTGCTTCAACGCCTTGAGCAGCGCGTCCAGGTCCGCGTCGCTGCCCGGGAGGCCAGTGATCGTGGTCGCCGTCTTGCCGCCGCGGCCCTTCTTGTCCCGCTGGATGCGGACCACCCCGTCGTTCGGGACGTTCGACGGTGCCGCGGGCGCGGGCGCCTTCGCGACAAGCCGGTTGTGCGGTGTCCGGCCGCCGTCCGTGGAGTACACCAGTCGAGAGTTGTCGCCCGGGCGGCTCATGCGCGCGCGGCCGCTCCAACCTTCGTCCCGAGGTCATGCAGGATGCGACGGTAGTCCGCGATGGTGTGCGTCGGCAGCTTGTTCTCGCGCAGCTGGCGCGCCACATCTCCGCGTGCGGGGTTGTACCCGCGTGACTCGAGCACCCCAAGTTCCTGCCCGGCGATCGCGAAGTACTCTTCGAGACCGCGGGTGGCGCTGTTCATCCGCGAGACCACGTTCGCCCGGTTCGCCTCGACATTCGCGCTGGCGCCGCCGCCGAGGTGGGCCACGAATTCCTCGAACTCCGCGTCGGTCATGCTCGCAGCGGCCTCCCCGAGGCGCTCACGGAACCGCTGCACGCGTTCTTCTGGGGCGCTGCCGCCAGGCACCAGCCGGACCGAGCTCTGGAGACCGGCCTCGTAGCGCAGCGCGCGGTCACTCATCAGCTGGAGCCGCTCGATAGCCGTATTGAGGCGCGACACGTGCGAAACGTAGGCGTCATAGGGAGAGCCCAACTTCCAGACCAGAGTTTGAATGCCCATCGCTTAGCCCTCCAGGTGTTACTGGCCGCTGCCCCCGCGCAAGAAGTCCTCAACATCGCGCAGGATGTCATCGGCTGACGGCAGTTCGCCGCCTTCGCTATCGGCGGGCTGCGCTTCAGCGTTCCCCTCGCCGTAGTGCTCTTCGAGCGAGCGCACATAGTTCCCGATCTGTTCATCCCCGCGGGATGCTTCTTCCACGCGCGCCGTGAACCGCTCGAGTTCTTCCTCGAGCTCACCGAGCGGCGGCTTGACCCCGATGACGGGCTCTAGCGCCTTCAGGAGCGCGATTGTCGCTGCGGGGTTCTCTTCGACGTTGAGGTAGTGGGGCACGCCGGCCGCGAGCGAAATGAGCCCGCTGCCACGCCGCCGCAACGAATCGTGGATCACGCCCAGGATGCCCGTTGGCCCCTGGTAGAGAGACCGCCCAAGGCCGAACTTCGCCGCCAGCTTGGGGTCCGCCGACGAGCCAGTCACCGGGATTGGACGCGTGTGCGGAGTTTGCGCCGGCCGCGCCACCAGCGTGCAAACGAGCGACGGTTCGAACTTGAACAGCGCCTCCGAGAGCCGCTCAGAGAACGTGCGCCAGCGCAGGTTCGGCTCTACGCCGCGGACGACGATCAGGTCGTTCGGCGAATCGGGCAGTCGCACCGCATACGCCTCGTTTTCCGGCCAATCGAGCTTGCGGATCCCCTCGTCGTCAATGCGCACGTGAGGGCGCGTTTCGGTGAAGACGTAGTAGTCCTCGGGATCGACGGTAAGGAACTGCTCACCGTCGAACGCATCGACGAGGTGATCGACAACATCCGTCGTGACGGTGCCGGTGTCGCTCCAGCCGGTAAACGCCATAACGATCACAGGGGAACGAAGCCCGCTGACTTCGCTAACGGTAAATCCATCCACGTTGGCCATTGTACGCCCTGCGCAGTAGAAAGAAGGTGAGACGCGAGAATCAGTCGCTGCGCGTCGCCCCCGCACGCGCCGGCGCAGCGCAGTCTACTTCAGCGAAAGCGAAAGGCGACGTGCGCACGCGCCCCGCGTGTGCAGCAGGCACTCGAGGGTGTCCGGGACCGCGGCGAAGCCCACTCCCAGCGCATCCAACCAACCATAGATCCTTTCGAAAATGCCGCACTCGTACTGGTCGATGAGGCCCAGCCCAGCCACGCCATCGTGGGCGAAACAACGCGTCACCCGCAGCGTGACGGCCGAAGCCTCGCTTTCCCACTCGAACTCACAGGCAATGAAGGCCGGGATGACCAGGTCTACCGCGGCGGTGAAGAAAGCGCGCACGTCTTCCAGCCGGGCAACCGCCTCAAGCCCAATGAGGCGCCGGATGCGGCCGGCTTCCACGACAGCCATTGAACGCACCGCCGCCCGGTTTATGGCGTTCGCTTCCGCGATTCCCCGCCGTGTTACCGCCTCGCGGAACCACATGGCATCGTGTGTCATCCAGTTGCGCAGCAGCAGATCGCGCACCGCGTCCTGATCGAGTTGCCCTGGCATGGTCATCGTTCCGTTCCTGCAAGCTGGAGCTACTCGCAGTGTGGGGGCGTCGTTCGGTTCGAGCGCAATGGCCGCCCGGCACCCTCTCCGCGGACCGACCGGGCCAACTTCGCATTCAGTCGCGCCGCGGCCCATTTCACGCCTCACGTCTCACTTCAGCCCCGCCCACTCGCTTTGCTTCGAAAACAACAGGTCGTGCATCTGCCAGAACTTCCCCTGCTGTTGGGCGCAGACGGAGACGACGGCAGCGTTCCCGGCGTTGGGGTGGATCTGCACGATGGGGAAGTGGAGGAAGGCGAGCGCCACCTCATCGCCGAGTCCGGCCCGGAGGGTACGCAGGGAGGTCTCCGTCCACTGTTTGCAGAACGGGCACTGGAAGTCACTGAACTCAGCGACGATGACCTTGGCGTTGGCGCTGCCCTCGATCGGCGCGCCGGTGATGTCCGGCTTCGTGGCCACGATGGAGAACGCCGGCGGGTTCGTAGCCGCGAGCTGGCGGACCGCCGGCGAATAGCCGTCGAGCGTCGTAGGACTGCCCTTGAGTTCCGCCTTGATGATCTCGTCGAGGATTGCCGCGGGCTGCGCGCCGACCAGCTTCTTGTTGTTGATGAAGAAGGTCGGGGTCCCGGTGACCCCCAGGGCGCTCCCTGCCTGGAGACCCTGGTTGATCTGCGTCAGCGTCTGCTGGTTGTTCACGCACGCATCGAACTGCATGTCATTCAGGCCAAGTTGCTTCGCGTAGCCGTAGAGCGTGTCCTTCAGCCCCAGGTTCGCGGCCGAAGGCGGCGGCGTGGTCACGACCGTCGAAACCGCGCCCACCAGGGGCACCTCATTCGCGGCCGCGCCGCCGTCGTCCCGCTGTGTCCACCAGATGGTGGCCGAGATGATGATGGAGCCGAGGATCAGCGCCGCGGGCGAGAGGAAGTACGTCCAGGTCGGCTGGACCTTCGCTGGGGCGATGGGCTTCGCCGGCGGTTCGCCGCTATCAATTTCGGGAGGCGTTTCTTGCACCGCTCCATGGTGGGGGCGCGAGCAGAAAGAAAGAAGGTAAGACGTGAGAAAGAAAGCAGCGTCCGCCAACTTCTTCCGTCTCGTCTATGCTCCCCTGCTGGCGGCACTTCCCTTCCTGGAGATTCACGATGGCTCTTGCCCCCTCCTCGCTAACGATGGCAACCGCGCTCGATATCGCCGGGCGCGTGCGTGACGAAATCGCCCTCACCGCCGCCGAATACGACCGCACGGCAGCGTTCCCCTTCCGCAACTTCGAAATCCTGCGCGATGCCGGGATCCTCAACCTGACGGTCGATGCGAAGCACGGCGGCCCCGGTATGCGGCTTGAAGCCGCCTGCCGCGCCGTGTCCCTCATCGCCCAGGGCGAACCGAGCACCGCGCTTGTCTACGCGATGCACCTCATCT
>CAYTBM010000181.1:0-6739 GCA_964436025.1 uncultured Anaerolineaceae bacterium | reverse complement strand
GTGTTGATGCCGACGACTTCGCCGAACATGTCGAGCAGCGGGCCGCCGCTGTTGCCGTGATTGATCGCGGCGTCAGTCTGGACTGCGCCGAGGATGGAGTTGGTGGAAGTCTCGCTAATCGCGCGGTTCTTCTGGCTGACGATGCCTCGGGTGACGCTGTAGGACGGGCCTTCGCCACCGCCGAGGTCGAGGGCGTAGCCGATCGCCACGACATCCTGCCCGATCACGATGTTCTTCAGGTCGGCGAAGGGCAGCGCCTTCAGCCCGGTTTTGTCGATTTTGATGACGGCGAGGTCGGAGCGGGGATCGGCGCCAACAACGTTCGCGGGGACGACGGAACCGTCACTGAGCGTCACGCGGATGGCGTTGGCGAGGCGGCCGCTGTTGGTGGTCACCACGTGGTTGTTCGTCAAGATGTAGCCGTCTGAATCGACGACGAAGCCAGTGCCCACGCCGCTGTTGGTCTCGATGCGGACGATCGACGGCTCGGCGAGCTTCACCAGGTCCGCCGTCGAGAGTTCGCCGGTGGACTTGCTGACGTTCGTGCTCTGCGTTGGCTTTGCCGCGGACGTTGCGGCGGGGGGATTGGTGTCGTTGGAAGCCGTCTTGGACGGTGAATCGGAACAGGCTGCGCCGGCAAGCAGGGCCAGCCCGACGAAGCCGGCGGCGAAGGGGCGCAAGATCCGTTGCATTGGTGTGTTCTCCACAGGTAGTAAGACCAGTCTCGACAATCGGTGGCTTGTGCGCGGTAAACCTGAAAGACGCCTTTTTCAGGCGAAGGTAAAGACGCTGGTTCCGCGGATCACCGCGTGTATGATCCCGATTGAGCTTCCTTATGGCAGTGCACGGGAATCCGGAATCGGCTGGTATACGTAACGTAGGAAGGACGGTCGAGTTTGCCCGTCCCGGTGAGGCGGAAATCGCCTCCCGAATCGAATGGCCGGATGACGCACTAATGCTCGCCGTTGTTGCCCGCGATGAACACGCCTTCGCTGTGCTCTATGACCGGTACATCGACCTGGTGTACTCGGCCTCGCTGCGGGTGCTCGGCGATGCAGGGCTGGCTGAGGACACGGCCCAGGACGTGATGGTGCGCCTGTGGCGGCGGCCGGAAACGTTCATCGCCGAACGTGGGCGCTTCCTCAGCTGGCTGATGAGCGTGACGCGCAACCGCGCCGTCGATGAGCTTCGCGCGCGAGGCCGGCGGCGCCGGCGTGAGGGCGGCCCGCTGGGAGAACCGGACGAAGCGGCCGAGCCGCTGTTTTCGTCGGACCCCGTGGACCCGCAGTTCTCGGCGGAGTTGCACGAAGACCAGGCCGCCGTGCGGCGGGCGCTCACGGACCTCCCCGGCGAGCAACGTGTGGCGCTGGAGCTGGCCTACTTCGGCGGCCTGACACAACAAGAAATCGCCACGCAGCTCCACGAGCCGTTGGGCACCGTGAAGACGCGGATCAGGCTCGGGATGCAAAAACTGCGGCGTTCGTTGCACGATCGGGAGTAGAGGGGTTCTGGGGATGCCGGGGGAGCACATCACGCAAGAGCAGGCGGACGAATTCGCCATCGGCTCGCTTGAGCCGGCGCTGGAGCGCGCCATTGCGCTGCACCTCGCCGAGTGCGCAGCCTGCCGCGATATTGTCCGCGATTCCGAGCGGCTCGCGGCGACATTTGCGATGACCACACCGATTCGGCGTTCGCCTTCGCGTCTCCGCGGGCGTGTTTTCACGGCTGCGGGGATCCGCAAGCCGGGGCCTGTCCGCCGGGTGTTCGGCTATGCCCGGACAGTGACTGGCGTGGCCGCAGTGTTCGTGGCGATCGGCGCCTTCACGGGCATGGTGTGGGTCCGCCACGAGATAAGCGACCTTCGCCAGGAGAACTCAGACCTCCAGGCGCAATTCGACCAGACCCTCTCGCAGAAGGTGGAGCTGGCCGCGATCACCAATCAGCTCGCGGACCAGAAACAGGCCGCGGCCGACCTCGAGGAGCAAGCACGCGGCGACCAGGACCTGCTGGTCGCGCTGCTTTCGAACCAGACCAAGGTGGCGGACGTTGTGTCGCCGGATGAGAAGTCCAACTCGATTGGCCGGCTGGTTTGGGACGGCGACCAGAAGCGGATCTGGTTCGTGGCCAGTTCGCTGCCGCAGCGGCCGGCCGGAGAGACCTACCAGATCTGGGCGAACTCGGGCGGGAAGTACTACAGCCTCGGGACCTTCCAACCGGACAAGGACGGCTTCGCTCGCTACCAGACGGTCGTGCCGGAGGGCATCACGAGCTACGATTCGGCTGTGGTGACGATCGAGCGCGCGGGCGGGAGCCCGGTGCGGGAAGGGCCGACGGTCTTCTTCGTCTGGGACCTTTCCCGGCTCAAGAACTAGCTCGCGGGCGCCAGGAAGTCGCGCAGGGCCGCGAGCGCACGGGCCTGCCGGCCCTTGATGGCGTCGACGGTCACGTCGAGCGTTGTAGCCGCCTCCTGCAACGAGAGCCCATGCACGAAACGGAGCGTGATTACCTCGCTGTGGCTCGGTTCCAGGCTGGCGATAGCGCGGGCAAGGTCCAGGCTGTCGGGGTCGATGGCGCCGTCACTGGCCGGGCCGTCGAATGCGTCAAGCGAGAGCTGAGGAGGCTGCCGGAACCAGCGCCGCCAGTGCGTGCTCACCACGTTGCGGGCGATGCCGAAGAGCCACGCGCGGGGTGGCAGCCCTCGATCGACGAGCGAATCGGCGTTCTGCCATGCCTGTTCGAAGACTTCGGCCGTGGCATCTTCGGCGCGGGAGCCGTCGCCGAGCCTGCCGCGGGCGTAGCGGTAGATGGCGCCCATCTCGCGCTCGAACAGTGACCGCCACGCCTCTTCATCGCGGTTCCGCAGGGCGTTGATCTCTCTGCCATTCGACGAGTGGTCCGTCGCAGATTGGCGTGGTTCGGCGATGGTTGTGGCGAAGCCTCGCAGACGCCAGGGCAGCTCCAGTGCGGCGATCATGTGTGGCCATCACCGTCGTCCGAGCCGCTGCCGGAACCACTTCCCGATCCACTGCCGGAGGATCCGGATCCGCTCGAGCCGCTGCTTCCCGAGCCGCTCCCGGAGGATCCGGAGCCGCTCGAACCGCTGCCGGAGCCTGAGTTGGAGCCGCCTCCGTCGTCTCCGGCTTCTGGCGTCTTCGTAGGGTCCGGCGTCTTTGAGGCGTCATCGGCGTTGCCGACTGGTGTGCTGCTCGCGGTTGGGTTCGGCGATGGCGATGGCGTGGCGCCCGGTGGTGTGGGAGTCACCGAAGGCGAAACGGGTGCAGTCGCGGACGGAGAAGTCCCGGGTGCGACGGTGCCCTGTCCCGCCGGGAGAGTGGCCGAGGCGACCGGGGCGTTCGCACCGGCTGGTGTCGCCGTCGCTGGCGCTGGTGTCACGGTGGCAGTGTTGCTTGCTCCGGGGGTGGAGGTTGGCCCTTCCGTGCTGCCAGGCGGCGGAGCCGGCGAGTTGTTATTCGACGATTCGCCGTCGCCCGGGCTGAGGTTGACGACGAGGTGCTCGACGAAGCTGGCGGTTGAACCGGCGAACTCCGCCGGGGTGACGCCTGTGGCCGCGCTGGCGCCGCCGCCGACCGCAAGGAGCAAAATGCCCCCCGCCGCGAGGCGCTCTCGCAGGGGGCGGGCGAGCGGGCCGCCCAACCACCCCACCAGCCACCTGGTCGATTTGCCGTTGTCCTCAATGCTTCGCATGACGCGGCTGCGGATGCGGACCTGCGCAGCGGGGGCTGGCGGCGGGACGCTGATGCGCCGGCAGCGATTCGCGAGGAAGGCAAGTGCGGCCAGCTCAGCCGGTGCACCGGCCACGGCCCGGTTTCCGTCAATCATGTCCGCGAGGAGTTCGTCGAGGGTCTTCTCAGTCATCCTTGCCTGTCCCTGCGGGGCTTCACCCTAGGGCTGCCGCCACTCGTGGTCGACGGCCGGAGAGGAACTTCCTCCCGGCCGTTGGTGCCACGCTCGAAAGCTACTTGCCCTTGCCTTTGCCGCTTCCACTGCCGGGATTGTCGTCGCCCGACTCATGGCCAGGGCCGTCGTTGCTGCCCGAGCCACCGGTCCCGCTGGAGCCGCTGCCGCTTGAGCCGCTGGCGCCGCTGCTACCGGGACCGCCATTGGTGCTGGGGCCACTGTTGCTCGAACTTCCGCTGCTGCTCGAGCTGCCGCTCGCGTCCGACGAGTCGTCGTCATTAGCGTCGTGGTTGGGACCGTCGTCGCTCACGCCATCGGGGCGGAGGCCACCCTTGTCATCGTCCGCATCGTGGTTGGGCCCGTCGTCGCTCACGCCATCGGGGCGGAGGCCACCCTTGTCATCGTCCGCGTCGTGGTTGGGCCCGTCGTCGATCGCGCCATCGGGGCGGAGGCCACCCTTGTCATCGTTCGCGTCGTGGTTCGGACCATCATCGCTGCGGCGCGTGACCGGCGCAGCCGTCGCCGACGCCGTGGCCGAGGCTGCAGCGGATGCGGTCGCTGAGGCGGTGCTGGTCACACTCGAGCGTGTGCGCGACGAACTGTCGTCACTCGTTCCGGCCGGCCGCAAGCCGCCTTTATCGTCGTTCGCGTCGTGTCCAATCGAGTCATCGCTGACGCCGGCGGGCCGGAGCCCGCCTCTGTCGTCCGAAGCCGGGGCGGTGGCGCTGCTGGTGGCGGCGCCTGACGGGCGGGCTGTGGCGGTCGACGTCACGCTCGGGGTAGCCGGGGAGTCATCCCGGCCACCCTGGGCGAAGGCGACCGAGCCTGCGACGAGGATGGCCGCGGCCCCGGCGGCAATGCTTCCAGCGGTAAGTCGGATGTTGGTCATTGTTGCTTCTCCTGTGTTGCGGTTGGCGGGCGCTGACAGTCACATCGCGCGCGCAGGGCAAAAGGAGTCGCGGGGCGGAAACCAGTCTTTACCGGTCCATGGTCACCAGTCGCCGTGGAACCTGGCGTTGCCGTCTTCGCGGAAGGTGATCAGCGCGATGCCGAGCATTTCGGCCCGTTTTCGAGCGTCTTCGCCACCGATGAGGACGGCTTTAGCCCACACTTCGGCGATCCAGCACTCCTCGGCCCGCGCCGTGACCTGCACAAAGCCGGACCGCGCCGGCCTGCCCGTGCGCGGGTCGATGAGGTGATGGGCTTCGCTTCCTCCCTCCGTGCGCCAGCGGCGCTTCATGGTGGTGGATGTGGCGATTGCGCCGGAGACGCGGCCTTCCCACACTCGTTCCGTGACGGAGAGGCCGGAGACGTCCATGTTCCAGCCGTCACCGGCGCCGTCGCTGCCCAGGCAGCGAATGTCGCCGCCGGCGTTCACGAACACGTTTTCGTAACGCTCCGAGAGTTGCTCAGCCACGATGTCCGCGGTCCATCCCTTCACAATGCCGCCAAGGTCGAGCATTCCTTTTCGCAGCCAGACCTCGGAGCCGTTGACCGCGATGCAATCTCGCGGGCTGGGCGCGGCTTCCGACCCTTCGTGGCCGCCGGCCACCTCCCGAAACGTGCGGTCGTAGCCGGCGGCGCGGAGTGCGGGAAGGATCATCGGGTTGAACAGCCCGCCGGTGGTCTCCCATGCGTCGATGGCCATCTCCACGACTTCTGCGAGGAGGTCGTCAACGACTGTCTCGCCGTTGTTCAACCGCGAGAGCAGGCTTGTCTCGCGGAAGCGCGAGAAGCGCTCTTCCTGCTGTTCGAAGGCAAGCCGCGCCTCTGCGAAGGCTCCGAACGGGGCGGTTTGAGCTTCGATGAACACGTCGATGTCGGTGTCCATCGCTCGGAAGGTGTCGTGGAACTCCACAGTGGCGCTTCTCCCTGATCCTCCAGCACGATACGGTGACGGGCGTGAGTGCCAGCATATCTCCCGACGTCGCGGCGCGGCCGCTGTTCATCATCAACCCGATCTCCGGGGGCGGCCGAACGAAGCACCGCATCGGCGCCGTGGTTGATGCGATTGAACGCGCCGGCCTGGCTGCCGACATGGTGTTCACCACGCATCGCGGCCACGGCACGGAACTCGCGCGTGAAGCCATTGAGGCTGGGCGCGAGTTTCTCGTTGGCTGCGGCGGCGACGGTACAGTGTACGAAGTCGCGAACGCCATCCTGGGTATGGGCGCCGGCGAGACGGTGCGCCTCTCCACCATCGGGCTGGGGACGGGCAAGGACATTGCCAAATGCCTCGGCATGGGCAGGGGGAGCCAGGCAATCAAGGCGATTGCGGCCGGCCACGAGCGCAGGATCGATGCAGGCAAGGTCACCTCGATCGGCGAAGATGGCGCTGAGCAGGTGCGCTACTTCCTCCTCGAGGCCTCGGCCGGCTGGGTCCCCGAGATTTCGCAGGGCACACCGCGCTGGCTCAAGCGCCTCGGTGACACCGCGCCCTACATGGTGATGGCCGGCGTGAAAATGATCGGCCCCATGGGGCGCCAGTTCACGCTGACGATCGACGGCAACCGGTACGACGGCCGCTACAACTCGGTTTCCGTGCACAACATGGAACTCTGGGGCGGAGACCTCGTTGCCGCCCCCGGCGCGGCTCCAGACGACGGGCTGCTGGATGTGATCCGATGGGGCGATCTTGGGCGGCGCATGGTGGTCAAGGTGATGGACGCCCAGCGCAAGGGCGGGACGCACGTGGATTTCGAGGGCGTGGACCGGCACCCGGCGAGGTCCGTCGAGCTTTCGTCGCCGAAGCGGAGCTTCCTTGACCTGGATGGCGAAAATGGCGGGTATCTGCCCGCGAAGATCGAGGTCGCGCCGCGCG
>CAYTBM010000180.1:1199-6773 GCA_964436025.1 uncultured Anaerolineaceae bacterium | reverse complement strand
GCGGCGAGGTCGCTGCCGGCGCCCGGCTCGCTGTAGCCCTGGCACCAGATGACATCGGCGTTGGTGATGCGCGGGAGGTGCTCCTTCTTCTGCTCGTCGTTTCCGTGGACGATCAGCGTCGGGCCGATCATGCCGACGTTGAAGACGCGGCCGGCGTCAGGCGCGCCCGCGTAGGAGATCTCCTCGCTGAAGATCATCTGCATGATGTGGGACCAGGCCTGTCCGCCGTACTCCTTGGGCCAGGCGGGGGCCACCCAACCCCTGGCGGCCAACTTCTTCGCGAAGGCGATCTGCTCGGGCCAATTCTCCTGGCTCGTCGGACGCACGGGGCCGGCGCCCCGGTCCTGGGGCAGGGCTTCCGCGAGGAAGGACTTCACCTCCGCTCGCAGTGCGTTATGTTCGCTGGTGAACTTGAATTCCATGGCCGATACCTGCCCTTCCGGAGCCTGTCGCGAGCGAGTTTACCGCAAGGTAGAAGGGCCGTCCCGTACCAATGGGCACCGTTTTCGAGCGGAAGGCGCCAGTTTCGCGGTAGCATTGCGCGGGACAGCGGATGAGCGGCGCGCGAGGGAATCAGCGGAGTGAACATCTTCTTCGACGTCGACAACACCATCATCACGTGGGACGTGAAGCTGCGGCCCGGCGTGGAAGAGATTTTCGGGCGGCTGCGCGAAGACGGGCACACGATCTACCTCTGGAGCGGCATGGGGCCGCGCTGGGAAGTGGTGAAGCGCTTCGACCTTCACGAACACATCGCCGACTGCTTCTGGAAGCCGCTGCACAATCACCATGCGCGCATGGTGGAGCTCGGCGTCACCGTGCAGCCGGACTACGTAATCGACGACCACGTCGAAATCATCCATGCGTTCACCGGGTCGCTCGTGCCGGAGCCGATGTTGCCGCTGGATCGTGACCGTGTGATGTGGCGGGTGTACGACGAGATCCAGGCCCACCTCGCAAAGCTAGAGGCGTGAGCGGGATCGTCCTCGTGCGGCATGCGATGCCGAACGTTCAGCGGGGCGTGGCCTCGCGGCTGTGGGGACTCTCCGAGGCAACCCGCGAAGACTGCGTGCTGCTCGCGCACGCGCTCGCTCAACCTGTGAGCGCCATCTGGTCGAGCGACGAGCCGAAGGCCCTGCAGACGGCCGAGGTTATCGCTCTGCGGCTAGGGCTGCCGGTGGAGGTGAGCCACTCATTCGCCGAGGTCGACCGTCCGGAGATCTGGGATCGAGACTACCGGGAGGTAGCAGCCGCGTACCTTCGGGGCGCTGTGGAACCGGGCTGGGAGACGCCGGCAGCCGTGATCCGGAGATTTTCCGAGGGCGTCGAACGCGCGAAGCCAGACGAGTCTGGCGACCTGGTCATCGTGAATCATGGGCTCGCCATGACGCTCTGGCTTTCGACCCGGGCGGATCTGGACGCGGAGCCATGGTGGCGGGCGCTGACCTTACCGGACGCCTGGCGGTTCGACCCGGCCTCGCGCGCGTTGGAACACCTCTGGCTCGGGGGTGCGTCCGCGGAGTAGTCGCCGGTCAGCCCATGCCCCAGCGGATGCTGTTGCGGAGCAACGAGATGTAGGCCGGAGCTTCCCAGGTGGTGCGGACGTATGGCGGCGTTTTGCCTTCAGGGTCGACGCTCTTATCGACGAACGGCTGGCTATTTGTCGAGGGCGTATGGCAGTGCCCGAGGGCGATGTAGGTCACTCCGCCGTCGCCTACGTCGCGGGTGTAGCCCATCACGCGGTTCTTTCCGTCCGGGAGCAGCGCCGTGTCTTTCTCGTACTGGAAACCGAAGCCGCGCGGCGAATTATCGGGACCCAGCTCGGCGGTAAGGAGGACGCGGGCCTTCGGGTCGCTGCATTCCACCATGTACGGCTCGTCGATGGTCACGAAGGTCTCTGGCAGGCCGTCGGTGAGCCTGTCATTGGAACTGTGGACCTTCACTTCGAACTTTCGCACGGGCGGGTGGTTGAGGAAGAAGCCGCCGAGCGCATCGTGATGCTCGAGCCGAACCATCGCGCGGCGGCGGTCTTCACCGTCTACGCGGACGGCCTTGCCACCGGAGGTGCCGTGGAGCCCAAGCCAATGGCCGCCCGCGGCCAGCCATGCGCCGATCGCTTTCGCCTGTTCGGGCCCCGCGACGGGCCCGGCCGTGTAGGTGATGAGCAGCCGGCTGATGGGCAGCCAACGTTCGATGTCCACAAAGTCGTTGGCCGTGGAGGCGTGGATTTCGTTTTCGCCAAGAAGCTCGAGGATGCGCAGCCGCGCGTAGTCGTGGTCGTGGCCGGCGGCCTGCCCGGGCGGAAAGCCTCCACAGATGACGTGAGCGCGCGGTGGAAGAGTAGCCGGCATTGTTCGCCTCCTCGAGTGACCGCTGGAATCTAACCCGTTCTGCGGCACGTGTCAGCAGGCAGTCGACGGCGGGACGCGGGCTGTCTAGAGTCCGGGCAACGCAAACAAGGAGGCGTCCGTGATTCGACGCATCGACCACATCGGACTGGTCTCAGGCTCGTGGGAGCAGGCGCGGGAGATCCTGCTCGGCAAGCTAGGGTTCCCCATCGCCGAATGGAAGGGCGCGGGTGAGACCGGCTCCTACTTCGCGCCGGAACGCACGATCAACTACTTCCTCCAGGTCGGCGAAGGTGACACGGTCATCGAGATCATCGTGCCGCAGGATGCCACGAGCGGCGCGGCCAAGTTCCTTGCGAAGCGCGGCCCGGGGCTGCACCACATCGGTTATGCGGTGGACAACGTGGAGGAAGAGGCGAACCGGCTCACTGGCCAGGGACTCCGCCGCGTGGACCTCGGCCCGAAGGCCGGCGCGGCATTCTTCTACCCGCAGGATGTCCACGGGGTCCTCACCGAATTCGTGCCCTACCGGAACCCCGCCGCGGCGCGCATCCACACGCAGGGGTGATTCGATGGCGCTGACGAAGCTGACCTACTGCCTGCGGCGGAAGCCCGGAATGACCTGGCAGGAGTTCTCGGACTACTGGCGCAATGTCCATGCGCCGCTCGTAGCCGAACGCGCTCAGGTCCTCGGCATCAAGCGGTACGTGCAGGTACGGACACAGCAAAACGCAGAACTGCACGGGCGGATGCAAGCGCGCAACAACGGTTCGCCAGAACCGTACGACGGCATCGCTGAGCTCTGGTTCGACCGCGATGACCCGGGGCCGGGCGGTGAAGCCGCTGCCAAAGCCGGCCGGGAACTGCTCGAAGACGAGCGCAACTTCATCGACCTGCCGAATTCGCCGATCTGGTACGGCGACGAGTGGGCGGTGGTGTAACGGCTCGGCGGTTCGTTAGCTGTCCGTCGTGATCCGAAACATCGGCGTGCGGGCACAGACGCGGGTCACTTCCTCCTGGGATGGGCCGGGCCAGGTGATCCCGAAGTGGCTCTTGGTGACGCCGGCCCAACGGTCGAGGTAGGCGAGCAACACCGGCGGTTTCTCGGCCTCGGTCAGTTCGTGGTCAACGCGAATCTGTCGCTTCTTTCGGCCGACCCGGAGACGGGCTGTCTGGGCCACACGGAGATTGCGCGTCCAGTGGCAGTCTCCACGCGGCGCCACGAGGTACTCAGCGCCCTGAAATGACATCGGGTTCACCGGCGTGGTCATGTCCTTGCCGCTTTTGCGGCCGCGGACGGTGAGCAGCTGGCCACCCTGCGGACTGAGGCCAAGCTTGATTGCGAGGCCGAGCGTGGAATTCATCACCCGCACAAGCGGGCCTGGCTTCTTGTATTCCGGCATCAGTCACCTCCTGCGGGGAACGAACTCTAGCACCTCACGGCGGATGCGCGGCTCAACGGCGGCCGCTACCGTGACTCCATGGCAGCGCAGGCAGCGGCCGCGGTGGAGTTCGCGAAAGCACTCACCGCGGCCTTTCACGACATCCTGGACGGCAGTATTGCCGGCGCGTACCTGCACGGTTCCGGCGCCATGGGCGGCTGGCAACCGGGACGCAGCGACGTGGACATGCTCTTCGTGGTTCGCGCGGCGCTGACCAAATCCGCCATCGCGCGCCTGGCGGCGGCGACGAACGCTCTCGTCTGTCCGGGTGCTGGAGTTGAGTTGAGCGTCGTGCGTGGGCCCGTGGCCCTTCCCGCGGGCGCACCACCGTTCGAGTTGCACCTGACCACCGGCGCCGATGCGAAGGTTGTGCCCGGCGCAGGGCACGGGGGAGACCCGGACCTCGTGATGCACTTCGCGGTCTGCCGCGCGAGAGGCGTCGCATTGCTTGGCCCCGCTCCTACGGAGTTGCTGCCCCAGGTGCCCCGGGACCGGATGCTGGCAGCCCTTCTCGAAGAACTGCGCTGGGCAGCAGCCGAAGCGCCGGCGCACTACACGGTGCTCAACGCCTGCCGTGCTGCCGCCTTCGCACAGTCGAACCGCATGCTTTCGAAGCTTGAGGTCGCTGAGTGGGCGACCAGCACTGGGTTTCACGCATCACTCGCGAAAGCAGCACTCGAACGACAAATCGGTGGCTCCGAACCCGCGATTGCGACTGTCGAACTGCTGTCCCTGCTGTCCGAGACCCGTGCCGTGTTGAAGGCGGCACTCGAACGGGAGCACGCGGCTCCGTAGGCTGCGCGCATGGAGATACGCATGGCTTCGCCGGCCGACGCCCAAGCGCTCGCCGGATTGAGGTACGACTTCCGGGCAGCGATGAACGAGGCCACTGAAAACCGCGAGGCGTTCGTGGAGCGCTGCGCCGAGTGGATGTCCCGCAGGCTCCAAACCGGGACACCGTGGCGCTGCTGGGTGGCCGAAGATGTGGGTGCGGTAGTCGGCCACCTCTGGCTGCAGCTCATCGAGAAGGTGCCTAATCCCGCGCCCGAGCTGGAATCGCACGGCTACATCACGAACGTCTACGTCGATCCGGCGGTCCGAGGGACGGGGCTCGGCGAGAGGCTGATGGACGTCGCCCTGGCTTTCTGCCGCGAACAGCGCGTTGATTCAGTCATTCTCTGGCCCACGGAAAAGAGCCGGACCCTCTATGCGCGCCACGGCTTCGTTGAACCCAACGACATGATGGAAGCAGTCGTCGATCCCGGGCGGAACGTTCACTGATCACTCGCTCGGCGGGTAGGGCGCGAGTTGCGGGTCCGGGTAGGGCGGCAGTGTCGGCGGCGTGGGGATCGGCCATGGGTTCGGGTTCGGCGTTGGCGTTGGGACAGGCGTGGAAGCCGGCGGAGGCGTGGGTGTACCAGGCGACTCAGACGGCGGCGTGGCCGGGACGGGAGTTGACGGCGCGGGTGTGCTGGAAGCGCCCGGGGTCTCCGCCGGCTGAGCGCCTCCCGGTGGCGCCTCGGTCGGCGCGTGCGAACTTCCTCCGCTGCCGCCGTCGCCGGGCAAGGCGAGGCTGGAAGCGGCCGGCCGGGGCAAATTCTTTGCCTGGATGAGTGTGAGTTTCAGCGGGGGAGGGGTAGCCGTAGCTTTCGGCGTGGTGGAAGCAGCCGGCGTCCCGGTCGGCTTCGGCGTGGTCTGGGAGTGGGCGAGTTCCCTGGTGGCAGTGGTTGAGGGGGTGGCGCCTGCCGCCGCCGGGCGTGACGCGCCGGCGTTCGAGTTCAGAT
>CAYTBM010000180.1:0-1099 GCA_964436025.1 uncultured Anaerolineaceae bacterium | reverse complement strand
GAGGGGGTGGCGCCTGCCGCCGCCGGGCGTGACGCGCCGGCGTTCGAGTTCAGATAGAACAGCGCGCCCGCGCCGAGCGCGCAGCCGACCAGCACAATGGTGCCCTTGTTCACGCACGAATCCCCATCGTGGGGATCGGCAGGCGGCAGCTGGCGCCGCGTAGCCCGTGGGTTACGAAGGGGTGGACGCGAGCGGCAATCGGACGGTGAAGCAGGCGCCTTCGCCACGCGGGCTTTCCACTGCAACGGTGCCGCCCATCGCCTCGATAGACTCTCGAGCGATAGCGAGTCCGAGCCCGGCTCCTCCCGTCACGCGCGCTCGCGCCGGGTCGCCACGGTAGAAACGCTCGAAGACGTGCGGCAAGTCCGCAGAAGATATCCCCGGACCGGTGTCCCTAACCTCCAAGACGGCATGTCCGGGTTCCTCGTAGACGCGCAGGAGGACGATGCCGCCTTCAGGGGTGTGGCGGATAGCATTGCGGAGCAGGTTCTGGACGACGGCCTGAAGCCGCCCCTCGTCGGCTCTGACGGGAACGGGGTTGTCCGGACAGTCAATGGTGAGTGACACCTGCGACTCGCGCCTCGCGAGGTCCACCAGCGGCGCCGCGGCAGCCCGTGCGCACGCTGCCCCGTCCAGCGGCAGCAGTTCGACTGAATCGGCCCCGGCCTCCGCGGAGGCAAGCGCGAAGAGGTCGCTCACCAGGGCTTCGAGCCGGTCGATTTCGCGCAAGGCCATGCCGGTGCGGGGACCACCGCCCGATTCATCGGCAAGGGCTTCGACCTGGCCGCGAATGAGCGCCACCGGCGTGCGTAGCTCGTGGGAGACGTTTGCCACAAGCTGGCGGTTCGCGTCCAGCAACCCGACGGCGCGCTCGCGCTCGCTGGAGAGGGACGTCATCGTGAGTTCGAGGCGTTCAGCCATGCTGTTGAAGCTCGTCCCGAGCGACGCCACCTCGTCTTCGCCGTGGACGGCGGCGCGGCTGGCCAGATCTCCAGCGGCCAGGCGGCCGGCCGCCGATGCCAGTTCGCGGACACGCCCCCCGACCGAGCGCGCCGCGGCCACCGCCAGGATGGATGCAACCACCAGGCCGGGCAGCGCG
>CAYTBM010000179.1:0-6807 GCA_964436025.1 uncultured Anaerolineaceae bacterium | reverse complement strand
GAAATCTGGAACCTGGTGTTCATGCAGCTCTACCAGCACCCGGACGGCCACCGCGAGCCGCTCCCCGCCCAGAACATCGACACGGGCAGCGGTCTGGAACGCGTCGCGATGGTGATCCAGGGCAAGAAGTCGGTCTTCGAAACCGACATCTTCTATCCCATCCTGCAGCGCGCGGCGAGCGTGTTCGAAGAGCAGTACGAAACGGCGCCCGCGGACTTGCAGTACGTCATCCGTGCGATGTCGGAGCACTGCCGGGCCGCTGTTTTGCTCATCGGCGACGGCGTTGTGCCGAGCAACGAAGGCCGCGGTTACGTGCTGCGCCGCGTCTTGCGCCGTGCCATTTACCTTGCCCGGAAAGCTGGCGTGACGTCGCGCTTCACCGCCCGCGTCGGTGGCGCCGCAATCGACAAGATGGGCGGCTATTACACCCACCTCGAGGAATCGCGCGCCTTCATCCAGCAGGCGCTCGACAGTGAAGAAGAGCGGTTCGTGCGGACCCTGGCGAGTGGTACCGCGCGGCTCGAGGCGCTGCTCGATCGCCTCCGCGAGACGGGCGCCACGGGCGTGCCCGGCGACGAGGCATTCCAGCTTTACGACACGTTTGGGATGCCCCTCGAGCTCACGCGCGAGATTGCAGCGAACGAGGGCTTCGCCCTCGATGACGCGGGTTTCCAGGCTGCCCTCGAAGCGCAGCGGCAGCGCGCCCGCCAGACCGGCAAGTTCCTCAAGGGCGAAGTCTCTCCCGCGCTTCAATCCCTCGGTGAGGACCACAGCGACTTCGTTGGGTACAACAAGGTCGAGAGCGATACCTCGGTCGTGGCGGTGCTCAAGGGAGGCGAACTCGTGGCCATGGCCACCCAGGGCGACGCCTGCGAGGTCATCCTTACTACTACGCCGTTCTACCCGGAAGGCGGCGGCCAGGTTGGCGACCACGGGAACATTCGCACGCCTTCCGGCGTTTTCGCTGTAGACGACACGCAGGCTGCCGGGGGCGCCATCGTCCACCGCGGCCGTGTCATCGAGGGGGCGATTCGCGTGGCGGAGACGGCCGAGGCAACGGTCGACATGCAGTGGCGCAGCGGCTCGGCGCGGAACCACACGGGGACGCACCTGTTGCACGCCGCGCTGCGGCAAATCCTTGGCTCGCACGTCCGCCAGCAGGGCTCGCTCGTCACGCCAGACCGGCTTCGCTTCGACTTCACCCACCTGGAACAGGCCCCGCGCTCGGCGCTCAACGAGGTCCAGCAGCTTGCGAACGAGAAGGTCCGCGGTGACCTTGATGTCGCCTGGCGTGTCTCCGGATACCGCCAGGCCGTAGAGGGCGGTGCACTCGCATTCTTCGGCGACAAGTACGGCGCCGACGTGCGAGTGGTGGAAATCAAGGACCGCGACGGGTTGTTCAGCGCCGAGCTCTGCGGCGGCACGCATGTGCACCACACCGGCGAAATAGGGTTCGTCCACATCCTGCGCGAGTCGGCCGTTGCCGCGGGCACGCGCCGCATCGAAGCGCTCACCGGCCGGGCAGCGGAGACGCACTTGCTCGAGCAGCAGGACCGCCTCTTGAAGATTGCTGACCGCTTTGGCACCGGGCCGGCGGAGATCGAGGAGCGCCTCGACGCGATGCAATCGGAGCTGGAGCGGCTGCGCAAGCAGGAGGCGGAGCTCGAACGGCTGCAGGGCGCCTCGGTGAGCGAAACGCTCGTTGAGGGCGCGGAAAAGGTGGGCGATGCCTTCCTCGTCGTGGCAAGGGTCAACGCGACATCGGCTGATGTGCTCCGCGATGTCGCGGACCGGGTGCGGGCACGGCTGAAACCGTCGGTGTTGGTCCTCGCAGCCAACATCGAGGGGCGCCCGGCATTCCTCGCCGCGGCGACGCAGGATCTTGTCGAGAAGGGCATCCACGCGGGCAACCTCGTGCGCGACGTTGCGAAAGCCGCCGGTGGCGGCGGTGGTGGCCGGCCCGACATCGCCCAGGCGGGAGCGAAAGACGCATCACTCATCGACGCGGCGCTCGCCGAAGGCAGGCGAAAGGCCACGGAGGCGCTCACAGGCTGACCTGAGGGAAGCGAGGTGGTGGTGTGGCGATAGAGGATCCCGGCCCGGTTATTGGCGGGTACGACGAGCCCCCGCCGCTGGACGATGTCGCGTCGGTCGTCACCGTGGAAAAGACCGAGGACGTCGCCGCCGTCTGCGGCCGTGTCGACGGGGCGCCGACCTGGGCAGTGGTAGTCCATGCGCCGGAGGGGAACCGGCAGCTCAGCACAGAACTCGGCATGCGGCGGCTCATCCATCACGCCGCGGACGCGGGGAAGGTGGTGGCTATCGCCACCCGTAACGCCGCCCTGGCTTCGCGGGCGCGTGAACTTGGCCTGCCCGTGGCGCGGAAGCCGCACCACGTCCGCTGGGACGCCGGCGGGCGGCATGTCGTTCGCCTGGGCCGGGTCAGCATGGCCGCGCCGGGCATCGGACGCTACGTGCAGATTGCGGTCATCCTCGCGGTGGCGGGCCTCGGGGTGTTCCTGCTACTCGCCATGGCCCCCTCGGCGACCGTGACCGCGTATCCGCCCACCGAGACGGTGAGTGAAGTCGTGACGGTCATCGCATCCGAATCCCGCACCGCCATCGACCTGGAAACGATGGCCGTCCCCGCGACTCGCGTGAGCGGCGAGCAAAAGTACACGCTGGCGGTGAGGGCCACCGGCACGACCCAGGTGGGCGTGAAGGCGGCCGTCGCGCGGGTGACCATCACCAACGCCAGTACGGCCGCAGTGCTGGTCGCGGCGGGCACAGTGGTGCTCGCGGCGCCCGACTTCCAGCCGTTCTTGATCGACGCGGACGTAACCGTGCCGGCGGGAGGCTCCGCCGAAGCCGGTGTCACGGCGCAGAAGCCCGGCGTCGCGGGAAACGTCGCGGCCGGGGCGATTAGCGGCTGGCAGGCTGAGAAGTACCGGTTCCTGAAAATCACGAACACTGGGCCTGCAGCCGGCGGCACGAGTTCGCCCTCCCAGGCAGTGGACCCGGCCGATGTCCTCGCACTTCAGGCACTGGCCAAGTCTCTCGAAACGTCGCCCACCATCCGAGAAGGGCTCGTGGAAGCGCGTCCGCACGACGCGATCTTCCTTGGAACGGCTGAGGGGAAGGTGAGCTTCGGCGAAGCGCGGCCCGCCGTCGGCACCCCGACGGACCTGGTCCTGCTCGAAGTGACGGTGAAGCTCTCCGCGCTTGCCGTGGTCCAGGGCACGCTCGAAGAGCTGGCCCGAAGCGTGCTTGCCTCGCACGCCGCGGAAGGCGAGTTCATCCCGGGTACGGTGAAGGCGGTGGAGACCGGTGCGCGCCAGATCGATACAGAGTCCGGCGAGGTGCGGACGGAGTTGCGCATCCAGGGGGAGCTGGCCCGGGGCGTGACCGAAGCCGCCCTCAGGGATGCGGTCAAAGGGAAAAGCGAAGCCGCCGCAAAGTCGACCCTCGATGAGCGGTATGGTATTCAGGATGCGGATGTCCGGGTCTCCGCCTGGGCTCCGCGCATTCCGCGATTTGGCTTCCGCATTCGTGTGGGGCTCGCGGTGCGCGAGACGCCCGCCGCCCCGGGGCCTTCGCTCACCAATGGCGCAACCACAACCACCACTGCAGCAGCTGCCTCGACTCCTGGCCCTTGACCCCGGCGAAGCACGCATCGGCGTGGCCGTCAGCGACTCGCTGGGGATGTACGCGCATCCCCGCCCGGCCATCCCCGCGCGCTCCCGCGCGGAAGCGATCCGGCAGGTGGTCAGGCTCGTCCGCGAGGAAAGCATCGAGGAAGTCATCGTCGGGTTGCCGCTCACCCTCGCCGGCGAGCGAGGCCACCAGGTTGAGAGCGTGAGCACGCTCCTCATGGCTCTCCGCGAGGCACTCACGGTGCCTGTCCGCGAAGTCGATGAGCGCCTCTCCTCGGCCCAGGCCGTTGCCATGCACCCCGAGTTGCGCGGGAAGCGCGATGGGACGCTGGACTCGGCTTCGGCGGCGGTCGTCCTCCAGGCGGTCCTCGATGGGCGCCGCCCGCGGAGGCTCGAGTGAACGGGCGCCTGATCACCCCCGTGGGCGCCGCCGGAATCGTCTTCACGGTGCTGGTTATCCTGCTCGCGAGCTACTTCGTTGCCCGCACGCCGTCGGCGGTCATTGGAAACGACCTGGTGAAAGCCGCCACTCCATCGACCGACCATGCAGAGGTCGGCTACACGCTCCCGAGCGGACGTTCGGCCGCGGATGTCGGCGCGGACCTGCAGAAGCTGGGCGTCATCAAGTCCGGCACCCAGTTCGAGTTCCTGGTCGGCTTGATGGGGGTGCAACGCAAACTTGGGTCCGGCGACTACCTCCTGAAAAAGAACTCCTCTGCGCTGGCCGTCGTGAACGACCTGACCGTTCGCGAGCAAGTGCCGGTGCTGAAAGTCACCTTCCCCGAGGGTATCCGTGTCGAAGAGATGGCCGTCATCGCGGAAAAGGCCGGGTTCGGGTCTCGAGACGAGTTCATGGCGGCGGTTGCGCGGGCCGTTCCCCCACCGGGTTTCGTCGAGTCTCACCCTGAAGGCGCCGGCATCGAGGGCTACCTGTTCCCCGATACCTACATCATGCGAGTCGGCTCGACGCCGGACGAACTGGTCGCCTACATGCTGGACACGTTGCAGCGGCGGTTCACGCCCGAGCTCCGCAGCGCGGCGCAGTCGCACGGCCTGAATCCCCACCAGGCGCTCACGCTGGCCTCGATCGTCGAACGAGAAGCCGTCCTCGATAAAGAGCGGCCGCTGATCGCAGGCGTTTTCTACAACCGGCTGGCGGCGGGTGACGTGCTCGGAGCAGATCCGACGGTGCAATATGCCGTGTCTCTGCTGCCCGGCGCCGTTGAACAATTCGGCTACTGGAAAAAGGACATCACCCTCCAGGATCTCGAAATCGATTCCCCGTACAACACGCGGAAGGTCCCCGGCTTGCCGCCGGCGCCAATCGCGAACCCTGGGCTCGCCTCGATCAAAGCCGTGGCTCAGCCGGAGAACACGAAGATGTACTACTTCGTGGCCGATGCGAAGGCGGATGACGGTTCCCACGTCTTCGCCGAGACCTTCGCCGAGCACGAACGGAACATCCAGCAGTACGGCGCGCGATGAGCCAGAGAGCCGGCATCATCGGCCACCCCGTCGCGCATTCGCTATCGCCGGTCTTCCAGGAGGCCGCGTTCAAGCATTGCGGGCTGGACGCAAGCTACGAACGCTGGGACACGCCGGCTGAAGCACTGGAAGCACGGGTGCAGTCGCTGCGGAGCACCGAAGTGCTGGGGGCGAACGTGACAATCCCTCACAAAGAGGCCGTCATCCCGTTGCTCGATGAGCTTGGCGGGCTGAGCGCGCGAGTTGGCGCCGTGAACACCATCGTGAACCGCGAGGGCCGTCTTTTCGGGTTCAACACGGATGGCCCGGGCTTCGTAGCGGCGCTCAAGAACGAATCGGCTTTCGACCCGGCGGGCAAGGCAATCCTGCTGCTCGGGGCGGGCGGCGCCGCGCGCGGGATCGCCTTCGCGCTTGGCGAGGCGAAGGCGGGCCAGGTGAGCATCTGGAACCGGACGGCGGACCGGGCCTACCGCCTGCTCGCAGAGTTAAGCGCGGCCGGAGTGCGCGCTGACTGGCAGGGCGCACCCGAGCCCTGGGGGTACGATTGCATCGTGAACTGCACGTCGGTCGGGATGGAGGGCACCGGCACGGAAGCCGCGTCCCCGTGCGATTTCAGCCGCGCGAAACCCTCCGCACTTGCGATTGACATCGTGTACAAGCCGGAGGCCACAACATTCCTGCGGGCTGCCGGCGAGCACGGGCTGCACACCCTGGGGGGATTGGCGATGTTGATTTACCAGGGAGCGCTCGCCTTCGAGCTCTGGACCGGCGTCCCGGCGCCTGTGGACGTCATGTTCGAGGCCGCCCGCAGGCAACTCGGAAAGGCGCAACCGTGATCATCGTCGGCCTGGCCATCATTGGCATCATTTTCGTGGTTGTCGGCTGGGCGGTCTCAACCGAAATGTTTCAGCACCGAGCCTGGCGCCGGCGCGTGGCCTCGGGCGACGTGGATATCGTCGCAGCGCTGGTAGAGGAGGCCCTCGGCGCCTGGCGGCGCGGGCGGCCGCCCCGCGGCACGCCCTCGAGCCTCTGGGCCGGTGTCCAGGCCGCGCAGCTCATCGCCGCGGAGACCGACGGGGTAACGCTTTCGACTTCTGCCGAAGGGGAGTTTCGCACCGAAGGTTCCAGCCGCGTGCAGGTCTCAACCGCCCTCGATGAGGCCATCGCGCTGGCTGCGAAGCTTCTCGACATGATCATGTACGATGTCCCCAACCTTCGGCTCGGTTACACACGGGTCGATGTCTACTCCACCTTCACCGGAGCCGATGGCACGCCCGTGCAGCGACCGATCCTGACGGCGACCGCGGACCGCGCGACTGCCGACGATATGACCTGGGAAGCCCTGACCCCCGAAGAGATCCTCGGCCGATTTGAGGCACGGTACGAACGCTCGGCGAGCGGCCAGCCCGTGGCAATCGAACTGGCGCCGATCGAGGGACGCAGCCCTCGACCGACCGAACAGGCGGCGGCTGAGTTCGCCGCGTCGATCGAGCGAGGAGAAATCTGATGGGCCAATTCCGCTTCCTCACCGCCGGGGAGAGCCACGGCAAGGGCCTGACCATGGTGGTCGAGGGCCTTCCGTCCGGCCTCCGCCTATCTGAAGACCATATCGCTCCGGACCTGCGGCGGCGCCAGGGCGGCTACGGCCGCGGCGGCCGCATGAAGATCG
>CAYTBM010000178.1:0-6843 GCA_964436025.1 uncultured Anaerolineaceae bacterium | reverse complement strand
TCGCCGCCCTTGATCGTGTCGTAGAAGAGGCGGTGGACGCTGTCGCCGTCGTTCTTGTAGTTCTTGGCGGCGTTGATGCCGCCCTGCGCCGCGATGGAGTGGGCGCGGCGCGGGCTGTCCTGGAAGCAGAAGACTTTGACGTTGTAGCCCATCTCGCCGAGCGTGGCGGCCGCGGCGCCGCCGGCGAGTCCGGTGCCGACAATGATGACTTCGAACTTCCGCCGGTTTTGCGGCGCGACGAGCTTCGTGTCGAACTTGGTGTTCGTCCACTTGTCTTCGAGTGGTCCGGGGGGGACGTTGGAGTTGAGGGTCATTTCGGCAGGTCCACCAATCCAGTCATGACGGCGATGGGGAACGAGCAGTTCCCGATGACGATGATGGCGGCGAAGCCCATCGCGAAGTAGCGGCGCCACTGGTTGAAGCGGGGGTTCGCCCAGCCAAGCGATTGGAAGAGGCTCCAGGCGCCGTGGTAGATGTGCAGCCCGAGCAGCAGGTTCGCGATGATGTAGACGATCGCGACCGGTTCCCGCTGGAAGCTGTGGACCAGGTTCTGGTACGGCTCGCCGCGGGTGTAGTCCGCGCCGCCCACACCCCAGGTGAGATCCATCAGGTGGTAGATGATGTAGAAGCCGACGATGACGCCGCTCCAGCGCATGGTGCGCGCGGCGTAATTCGCGGCGATGTAGTCACGGCCGCCCTTGTAACCCGTCTGGCGTGACTGGCGGTTCATGATCGTGAGCGTCGCCGCCGAGTGGATATGGAAGATGAAGGCGAGGATGAGCCCGCCGCGGAGGATCCAGAGGAACCCGGTGTGCGGCAAGATCGGCTCGCCGATCGTGCGGAGGTATTCGCCGTAGTCGTTCATGTGGTCGGCGTCCTGGTAGAGGTGCAGGTTGCCGAGCATGTGAACGAGGACGAAGCCGAGGAGGATGATGCCGGTGACGGCCATCACGGCCTTTTTGCCGATTGCGGACCCGTAGAAGTCCAGGAGCCAGAAGCGCGGGCGAACCCGGCGTTGGCGCAGCGGCCGTGCGCCGCGTGCGGAACCTGTGAGCATGCCCACCCTCCCGAAAGTGACCAGTTTCGAACGGTTTAGCGGGTGGCCTGGGCTTCCACAGTCCAGGCGATTTTGCGCGGAGGCCCGGGCAGGCGCTGCCGCTGTCCCAACCGAATCCTACGACCGCCATATGGGGCCAGCAATGCGGTGTCATTCATTACAGCTATAGGAGTTGAAAGTGGAAAGGACGAAGGTGTTGAAAGGTGCAAAGGACTGAGAACTGAGTGGTTGGTTGCCCTACGTGCCCGGGCGTCCCCACCAGCGCAAGATGCCGATGACCGACTTTGCGTCGCAGATTTCACCCGCCTCGATGGCGGCGAGGGCCTGGGCCGGTGTGCGGACCTCGATTTCGATGTCCTCGTCGTCATCGGCGTCCAGCGAGGACTCACGCAGGTCCGAACAGACGAAGAGGTGGATGTACTCGGTGGTATAGCCGGGAGCGACGTAGAAACCCCCGAGTGGTTCGATCTTGCCAGGCAGGCGGTCGACTTCTTCCTGGAGTTCCCGCGAGACGGCGCTGATCGGTTCTTCGCCTGGTTCGAGTGTGCCCGCCGGGAGTTCGAGGAGACGCCTGCCTGCGGCGTGCCGGTACTGCGTCACCAGCAGCAGGTTGCCGTCGGGATCGACCGGGACCATGCAGACGGCGCCGGGGTGGCGGATGGTCTCGCGCTTCGCGATGACGCCGCCGTCCATCTCAATGGTGTCCAGGGACACATCGAACAGTCGGCCGGTGTAGACGGTCTCGGTGGAGAGCAGGCGGGGATCAGGCATGGAGCGATTGTGGATTGGCGATTGCTGGATTGTCGATTGACTCAGCCCGCGTCCTGCCCGTCCAGCGTCCTCGCCGTCCGCGAGCTGAGCGGCGCTGCGAGCACCAGCGCGGTCAGCAGCATGGCGACGCTGCGCACCATGACTTCGATTCCGACGCCGTCCGCGAACGCGCCGAGGGGCCAGGCCGCAAGCTGGTTGAAGGCTGATGACACCATCCGCAGTGACATCACGCGGCCAACGTAGGCCGATTCGACCATGACCTGGATGAGAGACGTGGAGGAGATCATGTTCGTCGTGTAGGCGGCGCCGTTCAGGCACCAGAACACCGCCGCGATCGGCACGGTCGCTGTCATCCCGAAGAAAACCAGGCTGAGGCCGAACGCCGCCGCCGATCCGATGACGGTCCAGCCGAGGCCGCGGCTGTGGCCGCGCATCGAGAGGTAGACGGTCGCGCTCACTGCGCCGATCCCCCAGCACCATCCCATGAACGTCCAGCCGACAGCGCCGAGCCCGAGCACTTCGGTCATCCACAGAGGCGCCAGGGTGCTGATGATCGGGAAGCCGAGCGTCCCGGTGAGCAGGCTGAGCACAAGGATCCACCCGACCCGCGGGCGTCGAGCGGCGTACGACATGCCCGCCCCGACCGCCCGAAGGACGTTCTGGCGCTGAGCGGGCGGGTACGGCCGCGCCTTCATCAGCAGCAGCGCGCCAATCACCACCGCGTGGCCGATCAGGCTGAGCCCGAACGCCCCGGCGACGCCGATGGTTTCGATGGCGATGCCGGCCATCGGCGGGAGGAATGCGTAGGAACTGATGGAGGCCGCAGTAAACAAGGCGACGGCGTTCGGCAGATGTTCGCGCGGGACGAGCTCCGGCAGGAGCGCCTGCCTGGCCGGCGCATCCATTGATTCGATCGAGGCGGACACGGAAATCAGCGCGAACGCGAACCAGAGAGTGATCGCATCGAAGGCGACCAGGACAGTGAGGATGGCGTAGACCGCCAGTGCCGCCCCCTGGGTCGCCATCAGCATTACCCGGCGATCCACCCGGTCGGCCAGTGCCCCTCCGTAGAGGCTGAACGCCAGCATCCCGAGTCCCCGCGAGACGCCGAGCAAGCCGAGCAGCGACGCCGAGTCGGTGAGGCTAATGATGAACCAGCCCTGGGCGTAGAACTGGAACATCATCGTGGCCGACGAAAAGAACATCCCCGCCCAGAGGATGCGGAAGTCCCGATGCTGAAGCGCGGGAAGGCGATCGCGCCAGCCGCCAGGCGCTACGGCTTGCGGCGCGACCGCGCGGGGCGCACCGTCGTCGAACGTCTCGAGTGGGACCTTCACGCGGCCGAACGCTACGCGGGGACGAGACGCAACGCCATGATCCGCGTCAGCAAGGACCTGAGTCAGGCCACCCGCTTCTCCATTGTGAGCAGTGAGGGCACACGTTCCGAGAGCGAGGAGTATCGCGGGCCTTCGCGAAAGCCGAGACGGCGGTACATGGTCACGGCGCGAGCCATGACGTCTGGCTCCGTTTCGAGGACGACGCGGCCGGCACCAAGGGCGCGGGCAGCATCCAGGGCGCGGCCAAGCAGCGCTTCCGCAACCCCGGTGCCGCGATGAGCGGGACGGACCCAAACGCGCTTCAGCTCGGCGGTCTCGTCGTCGAGGAAGTGAATGCCCGCCGAGCCTGCGATCTCTCCATCGACGCGGCCGAGAAGAAAGATGCCGCATGGGAAGGAATAGTGGCACGGAAGGTCAGCGATCTCTTCGCGCGCCCCGTCTTCCACCTCGACGGCATTGACGTTGAACTCTTCGCTGAGCCAGAGGAGGAGTTCCTGGACCAATTCTGAGGCGGCACGCCATTCGGAAGGCGAGGCGGCGGGGGCCACGCGAATTCGTGGCAGTGAAACAACTCGGCGGTGCATTGGGGTCTCCGCGGAAGTGATATATCCCAGTGTTGCCGCTCATGAACTGCTGGATCTGTGAACTGCCTGTCGGTCACGGGGTGGGCTTCGTGCCCCAGACGACTGCCCCCTTCTTGGTCAGCCAGAGTGGAAGCTCCACCTTTGACGCTGCGTCACGGGCCACATCGGGGTGGGTCTGGCGCGAAACGAGGTAGGTCCAGACGGCCTGTTCCGTCGGAAGGCGGTAGAGCGCCATGTCCCAACGCTGGACGCGGACATCCCGGAGGACCGCGGAGAGCATGGCGGGCGCCATGTCAGAGTGGAAGGTCTCAGGGGGAGCGGGAGGCAAGAGCGCGCGCAGTTCCGGGTCGTCACCGGCGGCGGGCGCGCAGCAGATGAACATCCCGCCCGGCCGGAGGACGCGCACTGCCTCGCGCACCGGCTCCAGCGGGTCATCGAAGTGGTAGAGCATGTATAACGCTGCAACCCCGCCGAACGTCGCGTCCGGGAAGGGCAGGCGGCGTGCGTCCGCCTGGATTCGTGGCCCGGCGCCGAGCAGCAATCTCGGCCGGGCGGCGTCGATCCCGACCCAGGGCACTCCGCGGGTGTCCAGTTCCGCGCCGAGCTTCGTCGGGCCACAGCCGAGATCCAGCACGGGCGATGCTCCCGCCAACATCACCCGGTCGGCGACGAGCGGATGCACGTCACGGAACTCGTCGCGGAGGATGGAGTAGTCCATGCCGTGCGATTCCGTCCCGTGCCGAAAGCCGGGGTCGTTGTAGTCGAAAGGCGCCGGCCGGGCCTGTTCGGGCATGGCTCAGTGTAGTCTCACCGAGCGAGCACAAGGCACTCCCAGACGCGTTTCGGTTCCTGGTAGCGATAGATGGTCTTGTGCTCGAGGTGCTGGATTTCGAACAAGTGCGCGACGGCGGCCTGCACCATCGCCTCGTCAAAGAAGCGCTTCGTCTCAGCGTGGTAGGCAGTTGGCTGGCGGTAGAAGTTGGGTTCAAGTTGCTCGCCTTCGCCGGCGCCATGGGCGAAGTCGTCGGTGGCATTGACACGGAAGAGGAACGGAGCGCTCGGCCGGAGCACACGACGGACCTCCGAGAAGGCGGACCGTGTTTGGGTCCAGGGAAGGTAGTGCAGCGAGAGCGACGCGACCGCGCAGTCGAAGGCCGCATCGCGGAAGGGGAGGGCGATGGCAAGGTCGGCGCGAAGCAGGCGGGCGCTGGGCGCGCTTTGGCGGGTGCGAATGAGTGGAATGCGGTCGAAGGCAGTGACGTTAAAGCCAGCCGCAAGCAACGTCGCTGCGTCCAGCCCTGGTCCGCAGCCGAGTTCGAGCATGCGCGGCCCGAGGCTTCGCAGCGGTCCCAGGAATGGAGAGAGCCAGTCGCTGTCTTTCGGCAGCGGCCGGCTCCCTGCGTCACTGGGCGGTTGACTCACAGGCGGATTGTGCTCTCCGCCCGCCGCTCCGTGAACTGGAAGATCTCTGTGGTCTCCGTATCTCCGTGGCGAGCTTAATCCAGGTAGTCCTTGAGCTTCTTGCTCCGGCTGGGATGGCGAAGCTTGCGCAGCGCCTTCGCTTCTATCTGGCGGATGCGCTCTCGGGTCACACCGAACTCGCGGCCAACTTCCTCGAGCGTCCGGCTGCGGCCGTCTTCGAGGCCGAAGCGGAGCTGGAGGACGCGGCGTTCGCGGCTGGTGAGGCTGGCGAGGACGTCTTCCACCTGCTCGCGGAGGAGCTGCTGGCTGGCGGCTTCGGCCGGGGCGAGGGCCGTCGGGTCTTCGAGGAAGTCACCAAGGTGGCTGTCCTCCTCTTCCCCGATCGGGGTCTCGAGAGAGACTGGCTCCTGCGAGACCTTCTGGATCTCGCGGATGCGCTCCGGAGTGTAGGCGGCGGCCGCGTCCGGCTTGCCGGATTCGGTCATCCCACGGGCGATTTCCTCGCTCGTGGGCTCGCGGCCGTACTCCTGCACGAGCCGGCGGCTGACGCGCACGAGCTTGTTGATCGTTTCCACCATGTGCACGGGGATGCGGATGGTCCGTGCCTGGTCAGCGATGGCGCGGGTGATCGCCTGGCGAATCCACCACGTGGCGTACGTCGAGAACTTGAATCCCTTGCGGTAGTCGAACTTCTCAACGGCGCGAATGAGGCCGATGTTGCCTTCCTGGATGAGATCCAGGAGCGACATACCGCGCCCGATGTACTTCTTGGCGACCGACACGACGAGGCGGAGGTTGGCCTCCGTCAAGCGGCGGGTGGCCTTCTGGCCGTTCCGCTTCACCGTATCGAAGTGGTAGCGCAGCTTCTCTTCGAGCGGCGAGATCTTCTCGATCAGGCCGTCGACGGGCGGGACCAGGTCGTCTTCGGTCCCGGCCTCGGTCCCCATCTGTGAGACAAGGTCCGACGTGAGAATGTGGGTCACGATCGAGAGCTGGATGATGCGCATGTAAGCGTCGTCGTCTTCGAGCTTGAGCTTGTTGACGATGTGCATGCGGAAGTCCGGGTCCATCTCGCCGTCGATGAGCCCGCGGAACTGCGGGTCCGCGATGGTCTCGCTGTAAGACAGACTCTTCAGCTTTTGGCCGTCAGGATTGCGCCACTTGCGATTGACGGTGATGGTCTCGCCTTCGTCGTTCTTGCGCGGCACGACGAGCTTGTCGAAGTCGTCGATGAACTTCTTGGCTTCCTTGTAAACGGGCAGGATGGCGGCCCACTGCTCGAGCAGGGTGACCGCGACACGCGCGGCAGACGGGGGATGACCGTAGTTGTTGACGTACTCCTGCTCGATGGCTTCCAGGTGGAGCCCTTCTTCCATCTGGCGAGCCAGGTGCTTTTCGTCATCGGCGGTGAGGAGGTAAACCTTGCCGATTTCGCGCAAGTACATCCGGACCGGGTCATCGATGCCCTCGGTTTCCTCGGCCAGGAGGGCGAGGCTGGCGTCTTCCTCTTCTTCCTCTTCTTCGTCTGCGGCAATTTCCTCTTCGTCTTCCGAGGAAATTTCGTTGAGCTCGTCTTCGGACGCATCGTCGTCGGCAAAGCTTGAGAGACGGCTCAACACGCCGTCAATGACGGCGCCATCGCTGGTGGTGGAGGAGCCAGTCAGGACATCTT
>CAYTBM010000177.1:2995-6854 GCA_964436025.1 uncultured Anaerolineaceae bacterium | reverse complement strand
ATGCCCATCGCTTCGAGCGTCAGCACGGTCTCCCGCCGAAGATCGCTGCCCGCGTCCGAAATCTGGTCGAAGTACCCGCCCCGGTCCAGCGGCTCAGTGCCGCCTGCATTCCGAAAGTAGAAGTACTCCAGCTCCGGGCTCACGTAGAACGTGTAACCCAGGTCCGCGGCGCGCTTCAGCTGGCGCTTCAGCACGTAGCGCGGGTCCCCCTCGAACGGCTCGCCGCTCGGGTGGTAGATATCGCAGAACATCCGCGCCACCCCGGATTCGCGCGGGCGCCAGGGGACAAGTTGAAACGTGGCCGGGTCCGGCCGCGCGATCATGTCCGACTCATCGATGCGGGCGAAACCCTCGATGCTCGAGCCGTCGAAGCCCATGCCTTCGTCGAGCGCTTTCTCCAGTTCCTCCACGGTGATGGCAAAGCTCTTCAGCGCTCCGACGATGTCGGTGAACCACAGCCGGATGAACTTCACGTCGTTTTCGCGGCAGGCGGAAATGACGTAATCGGCAGATTCGCTCATCACAACCTCTTCCGTGGGGCGTGAGGGTTCGCCCGTAGCGTCGAAGATACTGCTCAAGTGTTTCGATTGTGCTACGTCGCGTGCACTGGAACCACGGTGCGGTTCAGGCGCCTTCTTCAACCGCGCGCACCGCGTCCGCCGGGGACGCCCGCCCATCCCGGACCGCTTCGAGCGCCGGCAGGTAGTGGTCCATCGTCGCCATGTTCGGCTCGAAGAGGCCCTCGAACAGCGTCGTGGTCAGGCGTCCTTCCCCGATGTCGAGGCTCGTCTTGAAGCGGACCTCCCCGTCGGCAAAATCCATCTCGAAATTCCCCAGCGGAAGCCCGAAATTGATGCGCGTGATTGCCTCGGCCATCTCCGCGCGCTGTTCTTCGGGCGTGTTCCAGGGCGCCTGCGCATAGACCGTGCAGCGTCCTTCGCGTTCGCGTGCCACCGCGAACACAGCCCACGATCCGTTCTCCCCAAGCACCTCCGCCCGGATCACCTCGTCGTCCGTGGTTTCCTGCCACTCGATGCCGCGCTCTTCGAAGGCTGCCTCGGCAATCGCCAGCATCGGCAACCGCAGGTCCTGCTCCGGCGAGGCATGGAGCGTGCGGTAACCCTCCCGCAGGCTGCCCCCTTCGGCATCGCGGAGGACCTCCTTGGTCACCGACAGCGCGTACCAGCTCTCCGTCTCCAGCAGCGGCGAGCCGGCGGCCAGCGCGCCGAAGGCCGGCCCCGTCTGCAGAATGTCCTCACCGAGCAGCGCCACGCCCGGGATCAGCGTCCGGTCCAGCCGCGCCTCTACCTGCACATCGCCGTCCGCGACGAATTCCCCCGCGAGCGGGCCGCGCGCCTCTTCCAACAGGTGGAACAGCGAATCGCCGATGGCTCGCTCGTACCCCTCCGCTGAGAGCGTGAAGGTGAGGCGGACCTCCACGAGCGCCCCGTCGGAGCGGTCAAGGGCGAGGTCCAGGGCGTGGACGGGCAGCGGCTCGCCGGCAGGCGGCGCCAGCTCCATGGGCGCGTCCAACGCGAAGTGGCTGGTGCTGGTGGTCACGCGGCCTCCGTCGCCACGCTCAGTCGACCGACCACTCGCCGCCGTCGTAGGTGACCCGGATCAGCCGCTGGCCCTGTTTCACCTTCATCTCAAAGACGCCGGCGTTGACGTTGATGTTCTTGATGTACTCGAGCTTGAACTCGAACACCCACTTCTTCTCGAAGAAGTCGTACATGCCCTGGAGCGAAAGCTTCAGGTCCACCGGCGCGGCAAAGCCGGGAGGCGGCTGGCCGCTCTCGAACTTCGGCACGAAGGCGTCCTTTGGCACCTGCCCGAGCTGGATGATGGCCGTGGCGCCGTTTTCGCAGCCGCCGACCACCTCGCCCACGTTCTGGCTGGCGGTGTTCTTGTCAGTCGAGGCGCCCAGCGCCGCGGCCCGGATGCCCTTCGCCACGCTCGAGCCGATTGCGGCGGCATACCCGCCGATCCCACCGGCCACGAGCTCGTTCATCGGGATCGACGCCGAAGCTTCGAGCCCGACCTTCACCGCCTGTAGCTTCGCCGCACCCTTGTTCCGCTGCTGCGTCGACCAGTCGATGCCCACCTTGAGCCCGCCCGCGAACGGGCCCCCGGTAGCACTGAAGCCGAACTCCAGGTGGTGGACGCTCTCGCCGATCTGGTGGGTGACCCCGCGGACCGTCGGAGCCTTGTCCGGAGTGCCGAGGGCGCCACCATACTTGGACTTCAGGCCCTTCACCGAATCGTGGTCGTACTTCTGACCGGTTGAGAACTGGCCGCCTCCCTCCGCGTCAACAACGCCGCCGATGCCGCCCTTTGCCTTGACGCCGGCAAGCCCGCCCGTCTCCACGTACGCCCCGGCCTCGTCCGAATCGCCCGGGGTGAACGAGGTCTTGGCCTTGAAGTTCTCCTTTTCGACCTTCGCCGCCCACTTTTCGGAACGGTTCCAGCCGACGGCCGTGGCCGAACCACCCCAGATGAAGTTCGCGACTTCGTTCGGGATCACCCTGGACTCGCGGAACCGCCGGTAGACGCCGTAGGAAATCAATTCCAGGGCCTTCTCCGGCGTGCCGCCCTGCGCTTCCAGGTACATGCCAAGCTCGCCCCCGATCTCCGCGACATTCCCAATCTGCGCGCCCCCGATGACGGCCAGCTCGAAGCGTACCTTCATCGCCTTCTTCTTCAGCCGCTCCACCGAAGCCTTGACGCGGAAGCCAATGTACCCGGCGCCGCTCGGGTCGACCGGCACTTTGATAGCGACTTCGATTTCGCCCGTGTCCCCGCTCGCGGGGGCCGCCGCCGAGAATACCGGCCCGAGCTTGCTGAGGATGGACGAGAAGTTGCCCTCCATCTGCGTCTTGAATTGGTTCTCCGTGCGGGTGACGGGCTCCTGCTTTTCTCCCAGGAACTCGCGGCCCTTCTCGCGGATGCCGGTGAGCTCAATGATTTCTTTCTTCGCGTCCGCCTGCAGCTTCATCAGGCCTGGGATGCGCTTGGTGCTGCGCGACTTGTCGCCTTCGTGCGTCTGGAACCAGAGGTCGATGTCTTCGACGATCTCATTGAGGATGTTGATCGCCCGGTCCTGCTTCGAACCGGGCTGAAGCTGCCCGCCGGTCTTTTTGATCTCGTCGAACTCTCCGAGCAGCGTGTCGAGCTGCTTCATCGTCTTGCCGCGGCCGGAGAGGAAGCCCGCGTCCGTCTTCTGCTTGAACTCTTCGCGGCTCCAGAGGCGCTGGATCGGTAGCGGCCGTCGGCCCTGCTTCGGCGCTGACGCGGTGTTCGTACTGGTGACCGCTGCCTGCACCGCACGGTTGCCGGCCAGCCGCTGCAAGCCCATCAGGCTGGTAGCGTCCGGCGCGGCTGTGACGGCGCTCTGCGGTTGGCGCTGGGCGCCCTTCTGTGGGGCAAGGACGGAGCTGTGTTGCGGAGAGCGCCGTTTCATCGGCGCGTACGAGCGGCGCGGCATCGGCCGTAGCTTACCGGCACTCCCCCCGTGTCGATAGAGTCCCTACAGAATTCTGCCGAACAGGTCGTAATCTTCGGCCGCTTCGATGCGCACGCGGGCCTTCGTGCCAGGCTCCGCTGACCCGCGCGCGAACACCAGCCCATCGACCTCCGGCGCTTCCCTGTACGTCCGCCCGGCGACGACGGGGTCGCCGTCTTCGTCCTCGCCCACGCCTTCGACCAGCAGGTCCAGGTCGCGCCCAACGAAGCGTTTCGCCTGCTTCGCCGCGATCTTGCGCTGCTGCCGCATGAAGCGGTCCCGCCGCTCGTGCTTCACCTCGTCGACGACCTGGTCGCTCATGTCGAACGCGCCGGTCCACTGTTGCAGCGAGTAGGT
>CAYTBM010000177.1:0-2895 GCA_964436025.1 uncultured Anaerolineaceae bacterium | reverse complement strand
GCAGGACGTTCGGAAGCGCCGCCATCGTCTCGATCAGTTTCGGCGACACCCGGCTCGGATACGCGTACATCAGGCGCAGCCAGGTCTCCGGGACGGCCTCGGAGAGCATCTCCAGCATGCCCGGCAGCCCGGTCCCCACGGCCATGCCCATGTCCTCGCCCCACGCCGTCGTGTCCTGGCCCACGAGGATGAGCTCTTTCGCTCCCGCGGCAACGAGCCGTTGCGCTTCCTTCACAAGCCAGCCGGCCGGAGCCGAGCGCAGCCCGCCCTTGATCTTCGGGATGACGCAGAACGTGCAGGGCGCGTCGCAGCCGTCGGAGATCTTGAGATAGGCGGACGGCCCCGAGACTTTGACGTTGCTCTCGGGAATGTCGTGAATCGCGTCGACGTCGACGCTCAGCAACCGCGCGACGTCCTGCCACTGGCCCACCCCGAAGATGTGGTCCACGCCCGGGTGTTCTTCCTTCACCTGGCGGCCGTAGAGCTGGGTCATGCACCCGGCCACTATCAGCAGTTGTCCGTCCCGCTTGCCCGCCGCGAGCTGTTCGACCGCCTCCATCGACTGTTCCTGGCTCTGTTCGATGAAGCCGCAGGTGTTGACGATGATGGCGTCCGCTTCACCAGGCTGGATCACAGGCAGGAGTTCGCCGCCGGTGAGCAGGCGCTCCAGGTGTTCGCTATCGACGTCGTTCTTGGGACACCCGAGTGTCACCAGGTGGTAGGTCTTCGGTACTGCCACTACTGACCGTCACTTATCACGATTTGCACCGTCTGGCCCTGGGCGAGAGCACTGCCCGCGGGCGGCTGCTGGTCAGAGACGATGCCCTTTTCGAACCCCGGGGCCTTCGTGCGGAGTTCGCTCACCTTGTAACCCGCTTCAGCGAGCGCCTGCTTTGCGGTGGCCTCGGGCAGGCCCACCAGCGTTGGCACTTGGCCGGGCGTGATCTGCACGCCCGAGGGAGCGGACGCCGCAGCCGCCGTGGTCGCCGTCCCGGTTGTCTTCGTGTCGTTCACGTCCGTGCCGGGTGGGGCGTCGCCGCCGCTGCCCAGGTTGGAGATCAGCAGCGCCAGCAGCACCGTCCCGAGGATCACACCAACCGCCACGATCGCGACGACGGCGGACCGCGTTTGTGCCGCGGGGTCTGTCTTGAGCCGGCGGGCAGGGTTCGGCACGCCGATGTCGACGCCAATCACGGGTTCCCAACCCGGGTCGCGCTGTTCTTGTTTCGCCGTCTGGCGTGGAAATGGTCGCGGCGCGGGCTGCGGCTTCGGCGGCGGCTGCCGCCCGGCGGGCTTCTCGGGCATCGGTTCGCGTACCGGCTGCGGCGCCGCCCGCCAGCTCGGCCGCGCCGGCGACTGGGGGCTCACAGGACTCTCGCGGCTGGCCCGCGGGGGCGGTGTCGTCGCTTCCGCCACGCGCTGGTATTCGGGGTCTTCCTCGCGCGGGAACATCGCAAGCGCTTCGGCGGGGTCCAGCCCGAGGTATTGGGAGTAGCTGCGCAGGAAGCCGCGCGCATACACCGGCGCCGGGATTACCTCGAATTGCTCCGCTTCGAGCGCCTGGAGGTACCGGCGGGAGATGCGTGTGTCGCGTTCTGCGTCTTCGAGCGTCAGGCCGCGGGCTTCGCGCGCCCGCGTCAGGAGGCTCCCCAGTTCACCCATGTCTCAGTCCTAAAGGGTACCCGCGATTCGCAGAGAGTAGAACGGGCGAAGGACTGAGGACTGAGTGGACCGCGCTTGCGCAGCCTGCCCGGCGCCTCCCTCCTTCGACATGCGGGGCTACGGAACGTAACAGAACGGCGGGCTAGGGGGTAGGAGTCCGGAATGTTCCCGAGCGCCTCCCGTCATGCTAATGACTGTAGATTGACGACCAACGACTACCCGGTCAGCCGCCCAGCGTGTGCGTAATCGGCTCCACCGAGAGATCCTCCGCCGGCACCGTGACACCCCCAGTGTCCCGCAGTTCCTCCAGCGCGCGCCGGAAGTCACTGAAATGGCGCAGCATGACGCCGAGGTGGATGTAGACCGCGAACCCCATGCTGTTCGCTTCGTCCGGCGTCACCAGCCAGGAGTTCAGGAGCTGGGGGATGCCCTTCAGGTCCCGGGCTGCACGTGCGACCGGTTCGCGCGTCTGCAACCCGTCCATGAAGACCATGTCGGCGCCGGCCTCGCGGTATCGCTTCGCCCGCGCAACCGCGTCGTCCCAGCCGTTCGGCTGCAGGGCGTCGGTGCGCGCGATGATCACCAGCCCGGGATCCGTTCGGGCAGCGACCGCCGCCCGCACCTTGATTTCCATCTCCTCGGCGGGGATGACGCGCTTTCCTTCGAGGAACCCGCAGCGCTTCGGCCAGTCCTGGTCTTCGATGTGCAGCGCTGCGACGCCCGCGCGCTGGTACAGGTCGATCGTGCGCGCGATGTTCGATTCGTTCCCGTAGCCCGTGTCCGCGTCAGCGATCAGCGGCACCGTTATCGAAGACCCGATTCGCGCCGCGTTCGCTGACATTTCGCCCAGTCCGATGAGCCCGAGGTCCGGCAGGCCATGCGAAGCCGCCGTACCGAAGCCGGTCATGTAGACCGCTTCGAAACCCGCGGCCTCCGCGAGCTTCGCCTGCACGCCGTCGAACACGAAGGGAGCAACCACGCAGCCGTTAGCGATTAGCTCGCGCAGCCGGGCCCCCGGCGTCGTCACGATCGCAACACCGCCGTTTGCCCGGAGTCGAGGTACTCCTCGAGCCGGGTGATCCGGCCATCCTCCACCTGGCAGACGATGCACGCCGGCAGTTCGAGCGCCGATCCGTTCGGCGCCATGCCCCGCAGCACATGCTGCTGCACGAATCCCGTGCCGATGTCGTACCGGCGCATCTCCTCGTACCGCAGCTCCTTAATGTTTCGCGT
>CAYTBM010000176.1:0-6881 GCA_964436025.1 uncultured Anaerolineaceae bacterium | reverse complement strand
AGCCGGTGCGCGTCACGAGCTGGCTGGCTGGCTGGGTGGACTATGTGTTCGCCACCGTCCTGGTAGCTGGCCGCTGGCTGCGCCTGCCGCTTTCCCAACCCGACCCCGAACCGGGTTTTCGCACGGCATTCGCGCCAGCGATGAACGATCACTTCGGCCCTCGCTGGCATGACGAAGAGCCTGCGCAGAAGAGCGGACCGCTGGTGAAAGCAGCGGAGATCGTCATGCTGTCGATCTCGTTCTTCCTGGCGGCGCACCTGCTTTCGGGCGGGACGAGCACGGCCGTCGCGCCGAACTTGAACCGGCTCCTGGGCGAGAAGCCCCAGGCTCAGACGCAGCTCATCGCGGGAGTTCCGCGCGCGGAGATTACGGTCCCGGCCACCGCCTACTCCCAGGTCATCCAACCGCAATCCGAGCCGGCGCCCGTAGCGACCGAACAGGTGGCAGCCCTGCAGCCGCCTGCCGCTGAAAACGCCGCGGCAGCCTCTGTGCAGCAGGCAGCCCCGCCGGCCCCAGAGCCAACGCAGGCTCCCAAAATCGTCGAGGCTGCGCCGCCTCCGCCCGCACCCGCGGCAATCGCTCCTCCTGCTCCCGAGCCGACGCTGGCGGCGACGCCGGTTGGGCGTTACCTGACGAGCGGAGAGATCCGCGCCGCGGTCATCGCCGCGGGCTGGCCGGCGGCTCTCGTTGAAGATGTCGTAAACGTCGCCTGGTGCGAGAGCCGCTTCCACAGCGGCGCCCAGTACGGTGGAGCTCTTGGCTTGATGCAGATGATGCCGTTCTGGTTCACGGCGGCCGGCCTGGAGCCCTCGCAATGGAGCGACCCGATCACGAATATGCGCGCCGCGCTCTTCGCCTACCAGGAACACGAGCGCAATCACGCCGACCCCTGGGGTCCCTGGACCTGCAAGCCGGATCACGGCCTGGACCAGCCGGACTAGCTTGCGCGCGACGGCAGGAGGCCCGGGCGGCACAATAGGCGAACCGTGCGGGTCTTTTTCATCATCCTTGGCGCCATCTTCGCGCTCGTAGGCTTCGCCTGCGGGACGGCAAGCATCGCCGCCTATCGCTCTGTCGATAGCGACGGTTATGTCGAAGGCGGCGGGCAGATGACCACCCCCACCGCAGGCTTCGTAACCGACACCGCGAAATTCGAAAAGGTCGACGACAACGCTGCCACGCGAGCGGGAAAGGTCAAGCTGCGGATCGCCGCCGAGCGCGCAGACGGTGGGCCCGTGTTCGTGGCGATAGGCCGCGATGATGTAGTGACCCAATACCTGGCCAATGGGAGCTCGGCCATCGTCCGGGACCTGGAATTCGGCCCATTCGACTACTCATCGGTGGCGCAGGGCGGTACGCGCAGCCTCAGCCCCCCGGACGCCGGCAGCTTCCGCGTCGCGGCGAGCGGCGCAGGACGCCAGGAAGTGGTTTGGAATGTGGAAGCGGGTAGCTGGCGCGCGCTCATCATGAACGCGGACGGATCCGCGGGAGTAGACGTGCATGTGTCGTTCGCCGTGCGTTTCCCCTACCTTCGCGGCTTCGCCATTGCGGGCATGGTGATCGGAGCGGTGCTCCTGGTGGTCGGCGTGCTGCTCATCGTCGTCCAGGCCAGAGGCATGCGCCGAAAACCGCCTGCCGCGCCACCGGTTGCTCCACCCGAAGGTCCATGACGGTGATTGCGCAAGGACGGTCAGCCTTCCCCGTCCCCATCGTCATCTCGTGAACGGAACTCTGGCCTGGCATCGGGTTCGAACCCGTGCGTGAGCGGCTGGTGCGCCGCCTGGCCGGCCGAGCCCGGCGTGCCGAAGACGGTGACCACGCCTGCGAGCTCCTCGCGCGACGGTGTTGGCGGCTTCGGCGCCGAGCCGAGCCAGCCGTCGAGCCGCACCGACGACGCGGGGGCCGAAAGCTCGATGCCCAGCGAGCCCGCGAGCCGCAGGATGTCGAGGTTCAGGATGTGCTTGGCGCGCAGTTCGCTGCCCCAGTCCGGCGCGGCGAAGAAGCAGTAGAGCAGCACTTCGAGCGTGGAATCGCCAATTCGTTCGAGCTCGCAGAAGAAGTAGTCCTGGCGCACCCGCTCGTTCGCGTGGAGGAGCGCGCGGACACCTTCGCAGAAGGCCTGTACCTTCTCGGGTGGTGTGCTCAGCGGCAGGTGTAGCGTCGTGTCGTAGCGGCGGTAGGGCCGCACGCCCATGTTGTCGACGATGTGGTCCGCAAGGTGACCATTCGGCACCGTGACCAGCGATTCCTTGAAGGTGCGGATGCGCATCGAACGGAATCCGACCTTCTCGACCGTACCCTCGGTTTCGCCGACCACGATCCAGTCACCGACCTGGAATGGGCGGTCGGCCAGAACGGTGATCCCACCGAGGAGGTTCTTGATCGTGTCCTGGGCGGCCAGGGCGACAGCTAGACCGCCGATGCCGAGCCCGGCGATGAGCGCTCCGACGTCGACATCCAGGTTCGACAGCACGAACAGGGTGCCGACGAGAACAACGAAAACGTTGGCGGTCTGGCGGACGAGCGGGACGAGCTGGTCATCGAGGCGGGTCTCGGTCATGCCAGCCTTTTCGAGCAGGTAATCGCCGATGATGGCGATCCCACGCAACAGCAGGAGGCCACCGCATACGGCGCCGAGCACTCGGGCGGCAATGCTGACCGTGTCTTGAAGGTCAGGGTCCAGGTCAAGGAATGGGACGCCGATCAGCAGCGCGCCAGCAATCACCAGCCCGAAGACCACGCTGTCGAGGCGGCGGCGCTCACGGCGCCAGTACGCACGGCGGGCAGGGTGGTTGTGCGATCGAATAAACAGGATCGCCACCATCAGATAAACCACCTGGGCGCCGAGCGCGCAGAGGGCGATGATGCCCGCGCCGGCGTACTGGTGGGGCGTCAGATCAAGGGCGCCGTCATTGAAAACGGAAAGAAACAGGTGCACAGGCGGAATCTACCGTGGCGTGAAACAAGGTCAAAGATGCCCTGGGCCGGCCGGAGGCTACTGCGTTGCTTGAAACTACTCACTGGACGTAGAGTGGCCCTCCAACGCAGGAGGCCCACCATGACCATGCCCTCGGCCGAAGCCGAACGCATCCGCAGTTACCTCATTGCTCAGGCGAACAAGCTCAGCCTCGGAGAACTCGTCGAGAAGGTGCGGGCGGACTGTTCGCCGCTGCGTGAAGCGGGGGCATCGGTGCCCCAGCAGCGCTTCAACGACCGTCCCGGCGAAGGCGAATGGTCCGCGGCCGAAGTCTGGACGCACGTACTGGAGATGAGCGAGCACGGAGCACGGGCGATCACCGGGATCCTGGACTCGGGCGCGCTCCCGGAGCGGACGCGGGACCAGATTTCCGGGCAGACGCGCGGCCTGGCAACCTCTGAGGATTACTGGAAGGCCTACTCGGGAATCCGCGAGCCGTTCTATGAGCGTGTACTCAAAGCAGAGGGCAACGAACACCTCGACGTGAAGATCACGCACCCGATGTTTGGCGACTTCAGCTGGCGGGAGTGGCTGCTGTTCATGCGCGTGCACGACCTGGACCACACGAGGCAACTCCAGGCAATTTCCGCGGCCTTTGAGAAGTAGGTCACCGGGCACGTAGCCGAGCGGCGCTATACTCGAATGAATGAGCGCTGCCGCGATCACCTTCGATCATGTGACGAAGACGTTTGGGCGGAATGTCGTGCTCAGGGACGTCACAGAGGAGATCGCGGCGGGCGAGACGGTCGTCGTTATCGGGCCGTCAGGCTCAGGCAAGAGCACGTTGCTCCGCACCGTGAACCGGCTGGAAACTATCGACTCCGGCGCGGTGATCGTGAACGGTGTTTCCGTGCACGCGAAAGAAACCGACGTCAACGCTCTGCGTTCGCACGTTGGGATGGTGCAGCAAGCGTTCAACCTGTTCCCTCAGATGACGGTGCTCGAGAACATCACCCTCGGCCCGCGCAAGGTGCGCAAAGAGAGCGGGCAGACCGCAAACAAGCGCGCGATGGCGCTGCTGGAGCGCGTTGGAATTCCGGAGAAGGCAGAGAGCTACCCGGCGCAGCTTTCCGGCGGCCAGCAGCAGCGCGTGGCCATCGCTCGAGCGCTGGCGATGGAGCCGGAAGTGATGCTGTTCGATGAGCCCACCAGCGCGCTCGACCCCGAGATGATCAAAGAAGTGCTCGATGTGATGCGCGACCTCTCGCGCGAGGGCATGACCATGCTGGTGGTCAGCCACGAAATGGGTTTCGCCCGCGAAGCCGCCCACCGTGTGTTTTTCATGGTGGATGGCCGCGTGGAGGAAAAGGGCAGCCCGGCCGAGGTATTCGAACGGCCGAGAAGCGAACGGACGCAGCGATTCCTGGGAAGGATCCTCGTCCACTAGCCCGGTTCGCGGTGCGTTTCACCGCTTCGCCCGGGGCCTCGGGGGCTCCACCAACTGAGGAGGACACGTGAAGCACTACACCAGGTTCTTGCTGGCCATGATCGCGATGCTTGCGATGGTGGCGTTGGTCGTTGCCTGCGGCGACGACGACGATGATGACGACGGCGGCGGCAACGCCACCACCGCGCCTTCGCAGGCGGCCGCGCCCACCTTCGCCCCGGATTCGACCATGGCCAAGATAGTGGCGAAGGGAAAGCTGACGGTCGGCGTGAAGTTCGACCAGCCGGGCTTCGGCCTCAAAGACCCGGTCAGCGGCAAAGTCGACGGGTTCGACGTGCAGCTGGCGAAGGACATTGCGAAGGCCCTTGGCCTCAAGGAAGACCAGGTCGAGTTCGTCGAAGCAGTCTCGGCGAACCGCATCCCGTTCCTCCAGGAAGACAAGGTCGACCTGGTTATCGCGACGATGACCATCAACGCCGACCGGAAGCAGCAAATCGACTTCTCCCGTCCGTACTACCTTGCGGGACAGTCGATCCTGGTGAAGAAGGACAACACCACGATCAAGAGCGTCGAGGACCTGAACGGCAAGAACGTGTGCTCCGTGCAGGGTTCCACGTCAGAGAAGAACGTCCAGACCAAGGCGCCGCAGGCCAACCTGCTGTCGCTGACGGGCTACGCGGCGTGCGTCGACTCCATGAAGAGCGGCCGCGTGGATGCGGTCTCGACGGACGACATCATCCTGGCCGGATTTGCGGCCAGCGATAACACGCTCAAATTGGTGGGCGGCCAGTTCACCACTGAGCCGTACGGCATCGGCGTGAAGAAGGGCAAAACGGACCTTGTCCAGTTCATCGACGCGCTGCTCGCGAAGGAGCTGAGCGACGGGTCGTGGGACAAGATCTACGACAAGTACCTGGGCAAAGTGGAAGGCCTGCCGAAGGCCGCCGACGCCCGGGCCAAGCTGCCCGCCACCAACTAACGTTCGGACCACCGCCCCGCTCCGGTTGAACCGGAGCGGGGCAGAAGGCGCTTCGCCGTTGGGCCTCACCACTCTCTTGATCTGGGGCTACTTCCTCATCGCGATCCCTTTCTGGATCGTGGTGGAGGTGATGGCCGCGCGGCCGGGCCGGCGCGCGGACTGGTTCCCCGCGCTCTTTTGGGCGGGGCGGGGGCTCGCGCTGGCCGGCGTGGTGTGGGCTGGGTTCGGCGCGAGCTACGGCGCGCGCGGATTTTGGCACGATGTCTGGATCCAGCTGAAAGACAACTATCCGGCGCTGCTGCGCGGCTACCGGATGACGATCGTCCTCACGCTACTTTCATTCGCCCTGGCGATGCTCTTGGGCGGACTACTGGCCCTGCTGCGCACGGCCGAATGGCGTGCGCTGCGCGTAGCGTCGGCCGCGTACGTCGAGTGGTTTCGGAACACGCCCTTGCTGGTCCAGCTGTTCTTCCTCTTCTTCGCACTACCGAAACTGACCTTGCCGGGGTTCGGCCGCCCTGACTGGTTTCTGCTCTCGCCGTTCCAGGCGGGCCTCATCGGCCTCACGATGTACACCGCCGCCTACACGGCCGAGGCTCTGCGTAGCGGCCTCCTGGCCGTGGACAAGGGCCAGACGGAGGCCGCGCGTTCGCTCGGCTTGAACTACGTCCAAGCCCGTGTCTACGTGGTGGCACCGCAGGCTCTGCGCATCTCAGTGCCGCTCCTCACGAGCATCTTCAGCGCATTATTCCGGAATTCCGCGCTGGTCAGCGCCATCGGCGTGCGGGAGTTGCTCCAGACCGCGGACAACATCCAGCAGAACAACTTCCAGACGTTCGAGCTGTTCGCGCTCGCGGGCGTTCTCTACCTCTCGCTGACGCTCCCGTTGGCATATGCGTCTCATCGGCTTGAACGCCGGGTCGCGAGGACTCGTTGATGGACGCCCTCTGGAGCAACGCGCTGGACATTCTCCCGGGGAACTGGGACCTCTTCAAGGAGTGGCCCTACTGGCGGTTCCTCCTCCAGGGGCTGTGGATCAGCGTGCAGATCGCGCTCGCGGGCATCAGCCTGGCGCTGGTGGTAGGCGTCTTGATGGCGGTGGCGCGGCTTTCGCCAATCCCCATCGTGCGGCTGCTCTCCACGGTGTACGTCGAGACGTTCCGGGCGACGCCGCTTCTGCTGCTGATCTTCTTCGTCTTCTTCGGCGCGGGCCGGGCGAACACGTCCGGCGCGAAAGACATCCCCATCCTCGATTGGTTCCTGGATGACACCTCCGGGGACCTGACACCGAAGGCGGCGGCCATCCTCGCCCTTGCGCTCTATAACAGTGCCGTGGTCGCCGAAGTGATGCGCGCCGGCATCCTCTCCATCCCGAAGGGGGTGATCGAGGCGAGCCGGACCATCGGCCTGACGTACCTCCAGTCGATGCGGTTCATCGCCGTCCCCATGGCCCTGCGCCGCATGGCCCCGGGGCTCGTCAGCCAGCTCATCACGCTCTACAAAGACACCTCGCTGGCGGCGCTGATCGCGATCGAAGA